>NZ_AUML01000001.1 GCF_000430665.1 Aquimarina muelleri DSM 19832
AAAAAACAAATCGATAAATTTGAATTAAAACCTGATGATTTAGGGTTTAAAACAATCTAAATATCAAAATAAAAAAGTGACGTTAGTCAGAATTTTAAAGATGTAGAAAATAAGGAAGATGTATTGTTTTTATGGCGGGACTTTGGAGATAGTTCTATTGATTATGAATTAAGGTTTTGGATTAATTCTACTTCTGCTTTAGAAGTAGCTAAAGCTAAAAGTGAAACAATTATGTTAATAAAAGAAGCTTACAAAAATAATAATATTAATATCCCATTCCCTATACGAACTTTGGATTTGCCAAAAGGTTTTGATTTAAAAAAAGAAAACAATTAAAACACAGACAAAATAAAGTGATAGATTGTCTTTTCAATATTATATTAAGAACATATATATATAACAAAACAATTTTGTATAGAGACTTAATAGCCTCTTTTTAATATTAGCAGATGTAATTCATTATATAATATGAACTTAAATGTTTTGTAAAATTTAAATACTGATATCAGAAAAATTGAAAAACTTGTATGATATTGTTTTGTTGTTTAAAACTAATGAAGGATGTTATGTTTAATTCCTAATTGAGAGGCTATTTCGAAGAGGATTGCCTCGAAAACAAAATATTTTTCGGCAGTATATCTCGTGAGTTTACTTCGAGGTTATTGATTAATTACAAATTTTTTTATTGTTATAATTTAACCAAACTAATATCTAATATTATGAGAAATATTAATCCTAGCATTATTAGACAAATTTTTATATTGCTTTTAATTCTTATTATTGGGGGGCTTATTTTTAGAGAAATATTACCTTATTTTTCGGGTGTTCTTGGAGCAATTACAATTTATGTTTTATTACGTAAATGGATGGTTATTCTTTTAAGAAAGGGTTGGCATCCAGATATGGCAGCTACAGCATTGTTATTAGGATCGTTTATAGGTATCTTAATGCCAATTGTTGGTATTGTTTTTATGCTAGGAAACAAGGTGGGAGATGTAGTTAAAAACTCTGAAAAAGTGATTGTTGCATTAAAAAACAGATTAGACACATGGGAATATCAATTAGGATATGATATTAGCTCTCAAATAGATCCCGAATCTATATCTTCATGGCTTTCCGAAAGTTTACAAAACTTTGCAGGAGGTACATTTAACGTGTTTATCTCCATCGGAATCATGTATTTCTTATTGTATTATATGTTTACTAACCGAAGAGAGTTGAAAGAGTCGTTATTTGAATATATACCTATAAATCAAGAAAATTTAAAAATTATAGGTAATGAAAGTCAAAAAATGGTTCGATCCAATGCTTTAGGAATACCTTTGGTTGCAATAGTACAAGGAATAGTGGCACTTGTAGGTTTCTTAATTTTTGGGATAGAAGATCCATTATTTTGGTTCGTGATTGTAACTGTTGGTTCGATGATTCCTTTTATAGGTACTTTGGTAGGAGTTTTGCCTGTGTTTATTTTAACTCTTTCTATGGGTAATACATTTCAGGCGTGGGGGATTTTACTCTATGGGCTTCTTATAGTAGGCTCTTCTGATAACTTAGTCAGGTTATATGTCTTAAAAAGGTTAGATAATGTACATCCAATAATAACTTTAATAGGAGTTGTTGTCGGGGTCCCGTTATTTGGATTTATCGGGCTTATTTTTGGACCGTTATTAATTAGTTTGTTTCTTATTGTAGTACAAATTTATAAATCCGAATATGGGAAATCAAATTATAAAGGAGAAGGAGAGTTGTAAATAATACAATAGGTGGTGTTAAAAGTCTTATTATCAAAAATTTAAATCATGAAACTTGTAGGTTTTTTAGCTGTTTTTATATTTACTATAAATTATAGTTCGGTTGCACAAGAAAAAGTTCCTAATGCTGTTAAGCAATCTTTTCAAGAAAAATATCCTGGTGAAAATGATCCAGATTGGCATAAAGATAAAAATGGATATTACGAATCTAATTTCAAAAAAAAAGGTAAGCATTTTCGGGCAGATTTTGATGCTTCAGGAAATTGGATAGAGACAGAAAGGAGTATGAAAAAGAAAAATTTATCAGAAGCTATAAAAGAAAAAATAAAACAAAATTTTAAGGATTATAAAATTGTAGAAATAGAAGAAGTGGATCATTATTTAAAAGGAAGATTCTACGATGTTGAATTTAAAATTGATGGAAAAAAACAAGATGTTGAGTTTGATGAAAGCGGAAAAATAATTAATTAATACGATTTACGAATAAAAATCTCGCATATAATCGCATTCTTTTTCTACTATATTTTCTTCATAAAATGAAACAATAGCTATGGCTATTCTTTAATTTGATTCATCAATCTAGCGAAAAACCTTTGCAATTATTTATACGCAATTCTCATCCGTAAATCGTATGAGTATGTTCGAAATTTTGATAATAAAAAAACAGTAGATATAAATATGCTGCTTTCTGTTAGTATTTTTTATCGATACTTGATCTTTAGAGTTACTTCATTAAAAATTAAACTAAAGATAGTTTGTTAGTAACAATACTCTTATAATTAAAAAAATGTTCTTTACCCCATGTTTTTAAAAAACAGGTAAAGGGTGGCAATAAAATGTTTGAAATAATTATTAATAGAGAGCTATTCTTTTAGTTTTTACAGTTAAAATTTAAAATTATAGGTTATTATAAAAGGAAGTATTTTTTGATTGTTAAATTAGTACTTCCATATCATTTTTAAGGTGTGTTTCCTGCTTTTGCATCGCACATAATAAAAGCTTTTTACATTCACATATTTTACACAGGTCTGTTTTTACAGTTATTCTCTTTTTGATCATATCAAATATTTTTTATAAAAGATGCTAATTTTTAATGATGAATATTAATCCTATTGATTAAATCAAAAACAATTCTGGATTCTTAAATTTTTATAATGAAATGTTAAAGTAGTAAATGAGTTAATGTTTATTTCTTTTGAACAAAGCGAAGCTTTAAAGCAGTAGTAGTTTTACAGTGAAATAATTGATTATACAAATTTAATAATATGGATTTACATTTAATACTAATATTCGTGAGTGGGTTTGCATCTGGTATTATAACAATAGTTACGAAGGAATCTTTTACAAGAAAATCAAATAACAACTAATTTATATTAATAATTATTTAACCGTAATAGAGATGTTAAAGGATATGCATCTTTAAATAACTATCCATAATTTAAAAAAATAAAATTATGAAAACATACACTGAAGAAGTAGGAAACAAATTGAATGATTTATTAGAAAAAACCTATGATGCAGAGAAAGGCTTTAAGAAAGCAGCGGAAAATGTAGAACATTTTGCTTTAAAAAATTATTTTAACCAAAAGGCTCAACAGCGTTATGATTTTGGTCATGAATTAAAAACAGAAATTAAATCTTTTGGACAAGAGGTTGATAAAGGAGGAAGTATAACAGGAGGCTTGCATAGAACATGGATGGATATAAAATCTTTGGTATCTGTAGACAGTGAAGAAGGAATGCTAGAAGAAGCTATCCGAGGAGAAGAAGCATCGATAAAGGAATATAATGAAGTGCTTACTGAAACTTCTCTACCACCAAGTACACAAACTGTTTTAACGCAACAAAAAAATAAAATTGTTAGTGGTCTGTCTAATATTAGAACTTTAGAAGATCTAAAATAGTTTTTAGTTCACCTATTTAGGTGTCATAAAAATCACCAGAAAAGCTTACTTATTTTTATTTGTTAGCTGTTTTGGTGATTTTTTGGGTTATAATAAAAATCATAACGAATGAGTATAAATCAAGGATGAATAAAAGAGTTTTAATGATGGTGTTAAATAATTTTTATTAGTAGTTTTATAAAACTACTAATAAGAATTCAATAGAAAATATAGCTTTCTTGAACTCCTTCTTGTTACTTGTTTTTTTGTATATCCTCAAAATTAATACTATTATCTATTGCTCCTTTAAAAGCTTTTACCCAAGCATTTTTAAAAATATTAAAAACTGTAGGCCATACTTTAGTTGTAACATTATTTAAATCCCCTTCTAATGGTACCTTTGTTGCCAAAGTATTATTTTTTTGGTTCTTTAATATAAATTTAAAAACACCAACAAAACCTTCCCATAAAGTCTCTAAGAAAGAATCTTGTTTGTTAAGTAATTTTATATTTTTAAACATAGGTTTTATATATCCTTTTAAATACCCATTTGAAATTGCTATTTCGCTATATATATTATAGCTACCACTATCAAAGTCAATGCCTGCATAATAATCTGTTAAATCATTGAGAGATGTTATATTGGCATTCTCTAACGAAAAAGAAAGATCTATATCAGGAATTTGTTTCACTAAGTCCATTTTTCCTTCTAGCTTAACATCTCCTTTTCCTATAGATGTAGCGGTAGCATAAACAGAAGAAGGTAATTTTTTGTCATCACGAACTACGTTCCTAAGGTTTTTAGCTTTAAGATTAATTTGATTTAGTTGTAAATCAATATCAGGTTTTGCAGATAATTGTAAAAAAGCTATTTTTCCATTATTTATTTCTAGTGTATTAATATCAATAGGAACTAAATTGGTTAGAGCCTTAGACCAATCCTCAAGCTCTGGATCTTTTACATTTTCTTTTTTTTGATCCTCAAATACATAAATCAATTCTGGTTTGATTATACTTATCTCACTCACAATTTTACCTTTAAATAAAGATTTCCATTCTATAGAGATATCTGATTTTTCAAATTTTAAAAACGGAATCTGAGAGGAGGCATCTATTTTATTAAGGTATAGTCCTTTGATCTGATAGGCTCCCCGTATTAAAGAAATATTAACACCTTCGATTTGACCATAATATCCAGGAATATCAGATAGAACATTATTTACATATTTTTTTACTAAATATGGCATTGACAGCCTTATGATGATTAGTAAAGTTATGATTGTAATAGGAATACCATATCGCTTTTTTCTTAGATTTCTTTTGTTACTTTTATTCATTTAATCCACATTGTAGAGTTTACTTTTCTGAGGCTTGCCTCAAAAACAAAATATATTTTTGGAAGTACACCTCGTGAGTTTACTCTGAGGTTATTGATTTTTTTCTAATATTATTACTAATTTTATTTTTTTCCATTGCCTGCAACCACATCTTTTAATCCATCACGAATACTTATCCATAGAAAATTAAAAAAGGACTTCGTTTGATCTCTTTCTATTTCAATTTTTCCAAATCGATACCCATTGCTATCTGTTTTAGAGCCATCATTTACCAATAGGTTGGCTAAAGCTGTGAAAGTTTTGTTTATTTTTAAGGCATCTTTTTTTAAGATTACAAATTCAAAATCCTGATATTTCATTTTCATATCCCCTATGGATCTTTTATCATTTCCACTGATAGTAAAATAAGCTTCACTTACTTTACCTTTGGCTCTGGATCGTAAATTATTTTCTAAAAAAGAATTGATGCTTTTTGATGTAAAATTTTTAAAACTTCCTGAAGCGGTGAAATTATCTTGAGTTGTCTCTGTTTTAAATCTTAAATCTAGTGCAACAGCCGCTTCTCCCATAAATACAGCACTGCTATTTATTTTTATATTTTCATTTTTTTTATTCGCACTTGATAAAGCTATAGATGTATTAATATTCTCAAAATATATTCTTCCTGCCTCTGTGTGATAATGTACAAGCTCTTCGTATCCAACAAAACCATCGATTACCTCTATTTTTGGTATATGTATATTAAAATTTAATTGTTTTAACATTTTGCCATATAGCGGTTTATATGTTTTGTTATCTGGTATTAATTTATCCCTATATAATTCTAGTATAGGTTGTTTAATTTTACTGCTGTCAGCCTTAAAAAATAAATTGCCTTTATTGTTAGAGTAGTAGTGATAATTATATAATTCTAAGACAGGAATGGATAAATAAACATGATCTCTTTCTGTTTGGATTTTGTTAGATAAGTTACGTTTATCATATTTGGTTTTTATCTCTACTTTTTTAGCAAGTACATTATTTTTATCAAAATAGATATCATCTATAATAAGGTTATCAAACTGGTTTAATATTACGTTTAATTTTTTAAAGTTAGCATTAATATTGTGATAACGAAATGGAATTTTTTTTAACAAAGTGTGATTGTCTGTTCCAAAATCTGTTATCTTAATATTAAATTTTTTAATATCTAATTTGAGTGTGTTACTTGGTTTTTCAAAGACAGAAATTTTTCCGTTTTGTATTGTTAATTCATTAATGTTAAAAGAAGAAAATCCTGGGTTTTTAATTGATTTTTTAGAAATACTACTAATATTGGTATTAGAATATTTATAAATTTCAGGCTCTTTTAAAGTAACATTAGATATACGTATATTTTTTTTTGTAATGTATGGCAAATACTCAAACCTAAGAACAGATAGTTCTTCTAATTTTATTTTAGTGTAATGTAAAGAATCCTTTGAATAAAAATGTATCACAGGCTTCTGTATAGATACATTTCCATTGATCCATTCTGTATTTAAGTCTGAATATTCGATATTTATATTATCTGGTAAGCCTGTATCCAAAAAATTCTCTACAGTTATAGTAAGCCATGCTTTAATCAAAAAATACATCAGTACTATCAAAAAGACTATTGTTAATAACACAATGATTAATCGCTTTTTTTTGAGAGTATAATTCATAGGATATTTTTTTATCTTAAATAGCCTATTAAGTTACTATAAATACTAGATAAATGTTGCTTCATATAAAATCAAGATTAACTCTTTTGATATACTTTGAAGTAGATAGATTAATAATAAAACAGATTTTTGTGACAAAATTAGTTGATTATGAGTTGATTTTTGGAGATGTTTAGATTTAAGTTTTTTCTTTTTTTAGAGCCTAATTGTATTTCGTCTATATTTTTTCAAATTGATGATAACGGTTTCTTTTTAAATTATAATCAAATGCGTTATTATTTAAACCATACACGATAACTTAATAGCCAGAATCTGTATTACTTGCATAACTATAATAAGAAGTGTAATTATGGATATGTACAATAAAGTTTCGAATACAGCAGAAAGAAAAATGATAGAGAATGAATTTGGTGTAACTTTTAAATTTCCCAAATTATATAAGCCTTCTCCTGTAATAAATGGGGCAGAAGAAGCTACTTTATCTATTATAACCATGGAAAATCCTGATATTATATCCTATGGTATTTGGGGTATTTTACCAAATGATTATAAAGATGAATGGATGGATTTTCAGAACGTATTAAGCACACTAAGTGTAAATAAAAAAAACTTAAATAGAGATTTTTTATTCAAAAAACCCTTTCGTTACAGAAGATGTCTTATTATTGTTACCGGATTTTTTATCAATCACTTACACAATGGACACTTATATCCATATTATGTTTACTTGAACACTAAAAAACCATTTTGTCTTGCAGGAGTGTATAACACTCTGGATGATGGGTTTTTAACATGTTCTATTGTTGTGACAAATACATTTGGTGTTATTAACAAAATTCAAAATATAAATTCAAAAATGCCTGTAGTTGTTCCTAAGGATTTATATAAACTATGGTTAAATCAAGATTCTACCTCAGAGCAATTAAATGATCTTATTGTGCCTAGTAGTTTAAAGTTTCAAGCACACCCTATTGCCAAAGAATTCTTTAAAAATGGGATTTCTTATGAGTCTATGCTGGAACCTGTGTATTATAAAGATATTCCTAATAGATTATAATATTGTTATATGAAATTGTTGCATTGAAGGGTATAGTTTAAAGAACTTATATCTATTTTTAAAGTTTTAGGGATTATCCCATACCTTAGACCAACACCTTTTATTAAAAAACCTTTGAGATATTGTTCTGCAGATTGTGTGTTCTGAAATATATAGATTCCTCCCACAGTATTTGTTATCTCATTTGAATGACAAAATAAGGATATCAGACCTTCTGTTTGTATTAATTCTTTTTTACGATTTTCTATTAATACATATAGTTCTTTTATAGATAATTTGGACTGAAAATTTAAATTAATAATCGCTTTCTCTTCTTTCATAACCATTTATTCTAATTTGGATTAGGGAGATAAATCTTGTATCGAGATTATAAATCGAAACAACTGCAGGAATATGTTTTGAAAATGATATTTTACTAATAAATTATTTAGATTTTATTTTTTTTCTATAATCTATTGGTAAAACGCCATATTTTTCAAAAAATATTTTGGAAAAATAACTGCGACTTTTAAATCCAACCTTATATACTATTTCTGATACAGAGTCATTAGTGTTCTTTATATAATCCCTTGCAGTTTCTAGTTTTATTTGTCGTACATATTCATTGACTGTTTTAGAAAATAATATTTTAAAACCTAATTGTAATTTTTTAGGGTTTAACCCTGATTTAGTGGATAGAGATGTAATAGACATAGGTTCAGATATATTATTTACAATATAACTAGATAGGTTATTAATTTTTTTAATATCGGATCTAGATATAGATTCAGGAAATCTTATGTTATCTTCAAAATTATTAAGCTCCAGAATTTGCATAGCCATTATACGATTTAATTGCCCTTCTATAAAAAGAGTTCTTACAATACCATTATCACATATTTCTTGTAATTGCTTAATCTGATCTGCTATTTTTAAATTAAAATCACCAAAATGATTGTAAACAGACTCTGCCTTCTCATTTAGAAAAGTAGAAAGTAAGTTTATATTAAGATAAGATAAATTATTGTTTTTCTTTTTAACATACTCTTTAGGCTGCATGTAAATAAAATTTACTTTTATGGTAGTTTTATTAAGAAAGAGATATGTTTCTTTAGAGTTTTTTTTATTACAAGTTATGATATTCTGATATCTTTCAAAATCATATTCGGTATCTTCATCATCATTATAATATTTTAAATTTCCTTCTGATACAAAAATAAATTTTATTGGATTTATATCTGAAGATTTGAAAATAATTCTTACATCTTTTGTGAAACAAACATTGTAATCTATTAAGGATACTCCCCAATCAAAAGTTATACTGCGTATAACCCCTTTGCCAAATTCATTTTCAAAAACCAAGGAATGTTCTCCACAGTGTTCTTTTAAATCTCCATTT
Organism: Aquimarina muelleri DSM 19832; assembly: GCF_000430665.1. Classification (GTDB taxonomy): domain Bacteria; phylum Bacteroidota; class Bacteroidia; order Flavobacteriales; family Flavobacteriaceae; genus Aquimarina; species Aquimarina muelleri. The sequence goes on from NZ_AUML01000001.1 coordinate 9,092, forward strand.
AAATGTATATTTAATTGCTCTAATATTTCGTGACTCTGAACAGTGTTTATCTCTATCACCCGCATTCTCTTAAAAATTTTCAATTTATAAGTTGTGCAAAGAAATAACATAACTGTTAGGCACATTAACAATTTTGAAACCTATACTAACAATTTTAATTAGTTTATAGTAAAATGAAGTTTATAAAAAATAAACAGAGATAGATAGTATTATATGACTTATACTAACTAAGCAGATTGAGAGTTTCTTTTTTTATTTCTAACTTGATCTAAATATTGTTTAGGACTTACCCCATATTTTTCTTTAAACAGTTTAGAGAAATAACTTCTTGAGTTAATCCCGACTTTATAGGTGATTTCTGTTATATTAAGGTCAGAAGATTCTAGCAAAATTTTAGATTTTTCTATTCTAAAGTTTCGTATATATTCGTTTACTGAAGTTTTGTAAAGTTGTTGAAATCCATTTTGTAAAGTATTTTGATTTAGCCCAACTCTTTTAGCTAATTCTAAAACATTGCTGATACTATCAATTTCTTCTTTGATAATAGAAACTGCCTCTTCTATAGACTCTATAGTGGCTTGTCTTAAAATAATTCTTTTATCGGGTTCATTAAGATCATCTAGAAATTGTTGTAATTGATGTGTCAAAATCTCGTATGCTTTACCTTCAAGATATACCTGTCGCATAAAATCGGTTAATTCACATTCTGTAAATTCAGAAATAAATTTAGAGATCTCTAAACTGTAGTAATTTTTATAATAAAATTGGTTAATCCCATTAACATCTCTAAATAGAGATATTAAGTCTTCATTCATATTAGGTAAAAATGCTTCTATTTTTTCTTCAAAAAGTTTTCTGTTTATTTCTAGACTAAATATACAAATAGGGGTGTTTGCAGGGATTTTAAATATATGATTATTTTTTGAGGTACTAGAAATCATAGCATTCTCTAATCTCCTGATTTCTTGAAAAGATGTATCTTCTTCAAACCTATGATAAAAACCAGACTCTCTGTTAAACATGATTTTAAGTGGGTGTATAACTCCTTTTTCAAGTGTTATATGAAGATCCTCTTTTAATAAATAATCACTTTCAATAACTCCGATGCCAAAATCAAACTCGTAGGACTTAATGTAACCAGAACCATATTTTTTTGGAAATCGAAGGCAACATTCAAATTCGGATTCTTCATAATCAATACCAATATTTTTAGCCAGATCAATAATAGTATCTTTAATATGATAGTCGCGAATCAACAATTTTTTTTTCATTATTTTTTTCATTAGCCCCAGTTTTGTTAAAGGTACTTTATTTTTCAAGAATTTATCTCGAAACTTTTTTAACAAAAGGGATGGAGTTAATATTAGTATGGATACCGTTAACAAAATGCCTTCTGTTTTAAGAAATTTACACCAGTGAAAGATTTGATAGTCAAATCGCTCTATATTGGGCTTCTAATTAACTAAAAAATATATATTATGTTACGTTACACCATTATTTTTGTAGTTCTTGCAATAATCGCAGCCGTTTTTGGGTTTGGAGGTATTGCTGCAGGTGCTGCTAGTATTGCTAAAATACTATTCTTCATCTTTATTGTATTATTTATATTATCATTAATCTTTGGAAAAAAATTCAGAGCCTAACCAAAAAAACTAATAATTATGAAAAAGACACTTATATCATTTTTATCTATAATTTTTATTGCAACAATTACTTTAAGCTGTAGAGAAAAAACAGCTGGAGAGAAAGTAGAAGACGCTGTAGAAGACGTTGGAGACGCTGTTGAAGATGGAGTAGAGGATGTTAAAGATGCTGTTGAAGATGCTACAGATGACAACTAAATACTAAGAACATTTAAAAAGTTCTTTTTAGTAAATAAAAAAACGGATAATGGTCTAAGTAAAACTTGTCAATATCCGTTTTTTTATTTTCAATCCACATTGTGGAGTTTGATTCTACGAGGCTTGCCTCAAAAACAAAATATATTTTCGGAAACACACTAGTGAGCTTTATCCGAGGTTATTAATTATTAAATAATAATAAAAAAAAATTATATAATGAAACAAAATTTTGCTAAAAATGAAAAAGAGTATATAGATAAGTACCAACAAAAAGGATATACCACTAATTATCGTTTTGTTGATAATAGGCTAATCGATACTACTAATAATAAAGAGTATTTTGCTGATGATATTTTTATTGTTACTCAATATCGTTTTGAAGGAATGAGCAATCCTTCGGATATGTCTATTCTATACATAATAAGAACAAAAGATAAATCAAAAGGAACTATGTTAATTGGGTATGGACCAACTGGCGATATAGAATTAGCAGATTTTTTTGATTCTATTCCAGAAAAAAATTTTTGTAACGACAAAGATTTACTTTGATATATTTTTATTATACATTTTGGAAAAACACAAACAAATAATTGTTTGACTTCTATCTCTAGGGTTTTAATTATTCGAGATCTAGTCTTAAAAACAAAATATATTCTATAAAACACTCCCCATAAGTTTACTCAGAGGTTATTGATTTAAATACTTTTTTTGTGGATTGTTGAAGTGTCGGAATCTGTTAACCTTACAAAATCAGAAGGGTTTTCTAATAAATAGAACTGCTCTCCTTTTATAACAATAGGATAAGTAACAACTTCTGGGTGTCTTTTTATTACTTTAAGCCAGTCATTTACTTCTAATTCAGTTTGTTCGCTGTATGTTTTTTGAAAATCAGGATGCTTTTTGTTTATAAGGTTAGAGAGCTCAATGTTCAATTTTTGTGCTATTTCTATCCACTGTGTTCCTGTTAAAGTGTCCATAGATAAGTCTATGCGTAGAATACTTTTGTTAGAAGTACTCACATAGCTATTAGCTTGTTTTCCCAAAGATGTTTTAGAATTATATATAAGTGTTATTTTATTTTTATCTGTAGAAAAGATTCCCATAGCTATATATTTTTTATTTTTATAAAAGTACTATACTGTCAATATCTTTTGTTGTTCAATAGCTATAAATTTTAGCGCATTTAATAGATACAATACAAACTCTAAAAAATTAATTAATGACTATTTTTATTATCATTTATAGTATTGTAAGCATATTATCTATTTTACATATTATCCTTTATGGATCCCGACCAACAAAATCATTAAGTTGGCTTCTTATTGTTTTGATATTGCCATTTATAGGAGTGATGTTGTATCTTATATTTGGGATCAACCGTAGAAGATTTAAATTTTTTAAATTAAAACAAACTGTAAAAAGAAAATTATACGACAAAACACATAAAAATAAAAGCACCAAAGAGCAACAGGTTCAATTTAAAGATCCTAAAAAAGCCAAATTAGCTAAGCTTTTAAGAAACAGCTCAGATTTTTCAGCAAGATCTAATAACGAAGTAAAGGTTATTCAAACAGGAGAGAAAACCTTTGATACTATCTTTAAAGAGTTAGAGAATGCCGAAAAGTTTATCCACATGCAATATTATATTATTGAAGAAGGTGAAATATTTGATAAGCTTTATAGACTATTTAAAAATAAAATAACTCAGGGAGTAGAAATACGTGTTTTATATGATGCAATAGGGAGTTATTCTTTACGAAAAAAAATAATTAAAAAATTTAAAGAAATAGGGGTGAAAATATACCCCATATTACCATTGCGATTTGGTAGTTTTATATTTACTTTAAATTATCGTAATCATAGAAAGATTATTATAATAGATGGAGAGGTAGGTTTTACTGGAGGGGTAAATATTTCAGATAAATATATCAAACCCAAAGATTATTTAGGAATATGGGATGACACCCATCTATATATTAAAGGACCCGTTGTAGACACTCTTAACCGGGTGTTTATAAAAGATTATTATTTTGCAAGTGATCAGGAACTATTACTCTCTGATCAATATCTTCCAAAAATACAGGATAGTGGAAATGTGACTGTGCAAATAGTAGCAGGAGGACCAGATTCTGATCACCCCTCTATTATGCAACAATATATTACTATGATAAATTTGGCAGAAAAATACATTTATATTTCAAACCCTTACTTTATTCCTAATAGCGCAATGTTAGAAGCATTAAGAATTGCAGCATTAAGCGGTGTAAATATAAAATTGCTTGTTCCTAAAAAATCAGACTCTTGGTTAGCTAAACATAGTATGTTATCTTTTTTTGAAGAACTATTATTTTTGGGAATAGAAATATATCAGCAAAAAGATGATTTTTTACACAGTAAAACTATTGTTATGGATGGAGAAATAGCATCTGTAGGTTCTGGAAATTTCGATCATCGAAGTTTTGAACATAATTTTGAAACTAATGCTATAATTTATGATAAAAAAATAGCAGAAAGCATTTGTAAAGATTTTATAGAAGACTGTAAAAAAAGTATCATATTGGATTATAAATGTTATAAAAACCGTCCTTTAAAAAGAAAATTATCTGAGGGTATTGCTCGATTTTTTAGTCCGTTGTTATAAATACTTGTTAATTAGTGGGTTTATTATTTAAATGATCTTTTTTGTTTTTTTAAGCTTTTATTAGCCCCATACTTTTGTGTTTAATGAGTTAAAAACTCAGTTATATGAGTTAATCAAAATACACTTTTCTAGGTAGTTTTGATCTAACAAAATTTTATAACTAAAAACTTAAAAAAGATGAAAAAAGTCATTTTATTTTTAACACTTACTTTTTGCAGTACATTTTTATTCGCACAACAAGACACAAGTAATAAAATTCAATTAGGAGCTCGTGGCGGGGTTAATTTTGCTACTATAACTGGAGACGATTTTGAAAGCCCTGAATCCAGAACTAGTTTTTATGCAGGTTTAGTAGCAGAAGGTTTTGTTACAGATAGATTTTCTTTGCAAAGTGAAGTGTTCTATTCAGGACAAGGGTTTGATATAGAAGAAACACTTATTACACCAAAAGCAGAATATCAAATAGGGTATATTCAGGTTCCGGTTTTAGCTAAAATATATCTAGTAGAAGGGCTTAACATCCATGCAGGACCACAATTTGGATTTAAAGTAAACGAAGAAATTGATTTTGATCCAAATAGTGATGGTGGGGATTTTGATATGGATCAAATTAAAGATTTTGATTTTCAATTAGCAGCAGGGGCAGAGTACAAGTTTTCAAATGGTTTATTCATTCAAGCTAGGTATACATATGGTTTCTCTGAAGTCATTAAAGATACAGACGTGCATAACTCTGTACTTTCGGCAGGTTTAGGGTTTATGTTTTAATCCACATTGTGGAGTTTAATTCTCTGGGATTATTGATTAAAACACACAGATTTAAAATAATAAGGATAATAAAGGCTAGCTGTTTACCAGTAAGCCTTTATTTTTTTGAGTAAACTATAACCAATTTTATTCTTAAAGTAAAAAAAGATAAAGGTTAATAGTAGGAACAACTTTAATGCAATCTTAATATAGAATTAAATCGCTGATTTATTAGCGATAACCACTATAATTAGATGCCAAAAAAGCGTCAACATTTTGCAATAATAAAACCTCTGAAAATATTTTGAAAAAAATGAAAAATTTGTAAGTATATGTTCTCAAAAATTAGTTGGTTTTATTAAGGGATATTTAAAAAAAAACATGAAGATACTCTCATTAATTATGAAAATTATGTAGAAATATTTAGAGCTCTAGATACAAGGCGTTTCAAAGTTAAAATGGTATAAGATATATATTTGCCAATCTAGACTAACCATAAGCTATTACTCTTAATTATTTTAGAATTAATATCTGGATTACAACTAAGTTTCGTTATAATTTAAGTTTTAAACCAGCTCTAATATATAAGCTATTTTGATCATTAATCGTGAGGATATTATCTTGGTTACCATTACGTAATCGTATATCATTTATAATAGTAAACCCTGTATAGGTATAAAATAATAAGTGATCTGTAAATAATCGTTCATATCCAAAACCAGCTAATACAATAGTCATGGATATATTGTTAGCAGTTTTTTCTTCTAAGGATTCTAAATCTGCTAGATTTCTGTTTTTTTGGATATTAGCAAAAAAACCATCTAGTGTAATAAAACTTTGTAAGATGTTTTTTTCTTTAAAATAATATTTAAGATTTGATTTTGGAACACCTAATACAAATGACCAAGAAGGATGAAATTTTCTATAATAATTTACAAAAGGAAGAGGAAAAGGTCTTCCTGATGAGGTAGAGTACTGTAAACCTAAAATTAGACGCCAAGGTTTAGTTGTTTCTATATTTTTTTTGTCTTTTATAAAATAGAAAGAACCTGTAAATAATAAGTCATCACTAATCAATTTATGTTCCTCAAAATTTGAGGCAGCTATAACTCCAGACTGAACAGCAAATCTCCAATAGTTTTTTAATTTAAAGGTATAGCCCAGGCTTGCCTCAATAGAGCTAAATCTTTCTAAGTCATTAGTATTAAAAGAGGTTTTATCTCTATAGATAAAATTTACATTTCGATATTCGATTCCAGGTACTAAAAAACTACCTTTATCATTTAATTTAATAGGCAGTCTCGCAAAAGCTCTAAATCTCCTAAAGGAATTATCACTATCTCTTTGTGGGAAATAAGTGTATTCTACTCTAGCAAGATCTGACATCTGAGCTTGCAGAATTGTGGTAAAAATTACCATCTTAAAAAATAAGATAAACTTACATCTCATAATTTTTAATTCTTAAAATTTAAAAGTAAAATCGAAAGAAAACCTCTCACCGTCTTCCCCTGAGAACAGATTAAATGTTGCATTCATTGCATTAGCACTATTAATCCAAAATCCTCCACCATAATCGCTATGCCATTTGTTAGATATATCGTTTTTACGAATCCAAACCCTGCCGGTATCTGCTCCTGCAAATACTCCTATTTGTAAAGGAAGTATTTTGGTTTTAAATTGCGTAAAACTATACCTAATATCTGCGCTTCCTGCTAATGCCGATTGTCCTGTAAATCTTTCGGTTCTGTATCCTCTTAATAAATTTTGAGCACCTATTTGAGCTCCTTGATAAAATTCATAATTTTCTCCTATATTAAATTGCCCTTGTATAGCTGTTTTTAATACCAATTTACGATTACGAATTAATGCATTATAAAATCCTAAATATGGTTTTATATATCCAAAAGTTCTTTTCGTATCTTTTATGTTTATTCTACCTCCTGCATTAATTTCAAATTTCATTCCTCTGGTAGGGTTTACATTTATATCATAACTTTCGTATCGGTATGTTCCATCTAATCCCACAAACCATTTGCGGTTAAAAATATTGGGATCTTCTATATTTGCTTCTTGAGTGATAAATCGAGAAGGAGTATTGTCTACTTCAATTCCTTCTAGAGAACCTTTGTATTCAAAATAACTACCTAATCGACCATTTTTTACAGCTCCTATAGATACCTTATAAATACTTAGTTTAACACGATTATAATCAAAATTCAATACATTTTGATTGTTTTTAGTTTCATTTCCAAAACCAAAAAAGTTTTCAGCAAAATTAGGGCTGGTGTACTTTAGTTCTGTAAGTAAATTGTAATTTCCTAATACTCCTGCAAACTCTCCTCTATACCCCAAATCAAAACCATGTGTGGCAAAATAATAACCTCCAGAAAAAACATGCTTACTCGAAAAAGGATTTCTATGAAAACCTTTAAAAGTAAGATTTACCAATGGTCCTATGCGTATACCATCATCTGGATTAAAACCTATAGATGGCAGTACGGATGAGGTTGCTAAGACTCTTTCGTTTTTATCAAAATTATTTATTCGATAATTATCTGTAAGTCTAATTTTTGCTGCTCCTTTTTTTTCCACAGTATTTGGTTTGCTTTTATGATCATAAACAGAAATTTTATGCCCTTTTTTAAAACGGTATATATCGTTATTCTGACCGCCTATAATATTGATTTTTATAGGGTTATCGACGTTTCCTTCTGCTTCAAAAATATCATCGTCATCTAATCCATAAATCCATATTTCTTTAGTAACTTTTTTGTCAAATATCTTATCACTTATTACATCTGCTTTTTCTCCATCTTTAATTCTGGATACTACTACCCGAGTTTTTCCTTTTTTCATTCGTTCAATACGAATAAAATCATCTTTATCGGTTCCTGTTATAATAGCAAGTCTTGCCAGATAATCATAATATCTATCTGCTATGTCTACCAAATTTAGACGTCTACCTTTTAGATTTTCTTTAATTATGTTCAAATCTTCTCCCTCTGCTTCTTTAGGGATGTTTTTAAAGGCTTTTTCGATGGATTTATCCGTAAGGTTTTCTTGTATGAATTTAGCTTGTTTAAGCCACTCGTCTTTACCACTGTTTTTAATTAGCGTTCTATCTAACCTTGTTACCGAAGCATTAATCCATTTAATGTCTTTTAATTCTTCGTCATAAACTTGAAATTGATTAGCAAACCCAAGAAGCCCTTTTAATGTACCTAAAAAACCTCCGTCAAAATTAGAAAATGCCTGATCCCGATCTCTTGGTATAGGTTTAAAAATATGGTTTCCGTTATCTAATTTATACTCTGCCCATCGCCATTGATCTTGATGTCGATCCCAGTCTCCTATAAGCATATCAAACATTCTTGCACGTATGTAAGAGGGTTCGTCTATTTTGTATTTCTCATCTCTACGTAATCTTTCATAAACATCTGCTGTGCTCTCTATATCATCAGGTTTTCCAAAAGAGGCTAAGTCTTTGTGATTTTCTTCTGGTCGCTCCTCTATCATATACAATTCGTTACCATGATCTGTATTATGTTTTCCTAAAGCTTTTTGTTTAGGAACATAATAAATTTTCGGATTGGTATGAAAGATCCCTATAGCATCAGACAATTCTGGTATGACTGTAAATATGTATGGATGGGATGCGGTGTAAAAATCGAGAAGGATATCTTCTGAAATAGTATTTTCCAGAGATTCTTCAATATAATTATCAGGAAACACCGTAGATTGAAGGAATTTTACTCCACTTTTCTTTAAAGCACGCATATTATATTCCTTACCGTCTTTACTTTTCAATCGTAAAGACCTTGTTTGATGACCACCGCCTTTTCTTACTACCTCTAATCCTCCGTACAATGTATCCAGAATTGCTGTTTTAGCTTTAATTTTTTTCCCATACAGATCTCTATAATGATCTCCCCATATACTCTCATAAAAATCAGTTCTATCTGTAACTTCTTTTTCATACACAGAGGCTGCTATTGTTTGCTGTGTAACTTCTGGGATCTTAGTAACATCATATCCTAGTGTTTTTTTATATATTTCTTTTCGGAAAAGTAATTCAGCTTCGTTGTTTTTAACTCCGTAATAAGAAGCCCAAGATGCACCGTTTTTATAGATATCCAGCCTTACAAAGCCTTGACCTCCATATGCAAATAAACCGTCGTTGCCAAGATTGGCATAAGAGTTTTTTGCTCCTGCACCAGAGACTATCTGTTTAATTCCTTCATGCTCTATATACTGTAAAGAATGTTCGTGACCCGAAGCAAAAATAATCCGTTCTGATCCTTTGGCTAAAGTCTCTAAGCGGTTTACTAAAGATTTGTATTGTTTATTTTGAGTATCTTGTGTGGATATTGCTCCTGCAGTTCGTATTTGCATTGCTAAGGAACCTAAAACAGGTACTGGTATTTTTTTTTGGGATGGATAAAGGTGTTTTACTGGCGCATATTTTCCTCCATGTACTCCGTTCGTATATAAAGGGTGGTGCAAAGCAAAAACGATAGTTTTATTTTGATTTTTCTTAAATTCACTTTCTATTTCGAGAAACATAGCTTCTCTGGTTTTAATTTCGGGACAGTTATCGTTAATAGTCGGGTGCTTATCCCAATCCTCTAAATACCATTGCGAATCCAGAATAATAAGTTGAATATTATCTGTAATATCGATACTCTCTAAAGCACATCCTTTGGATGGGCGAAAAACTTTTTTATCTTTTAATTTGTTCTCAAAATATTTTTCTTCTCGTTCTAGTCCTTTTAAACCTTCATTATACCAATCGTGATTACCAGGGATAAAGTATACTTGTCCGTCAAAATTTTTAACTGCATCGATTTGCGCATCTAAGCGATGTTCTGCAATTTTTCTATCTTTTTTGCCAGCTTTTGGCATACCAGCAGGATAAATATTATCTCCTAAAAAAATAGTATAATTACCTTTATGTTTGTTTTTATTTAAATAGTTTTTTAGAGCGGATAGGGCAGGGGTACTTTCTCCTTCAGAAGCATAACCTGCATCACCTATAAGATAGAACGTTTTTTCTATTTCATTAGATGATGGTACTATAGTATCTTTAAAAGGTTCCCTGTACTTAGGCTCATACAATGCACAACTTGAAACTAAGATTGTAATTATAAAAAGAAAAATATACTTATAATGCATACATTAAATTTTTTAAAGAAAAACTAAAAGTGATTCTCTGTATTTTATTTTAAAATTAGTTTCGATACAAATGTTTTCCATTCACTAAATTTTTCTTCAGACATCACTCTTTCCATTTTCACTTGTCCTCCTTTTTTCTTTTGTGTTCCACTCCACTCTGAAAAAAGATCGATAGGAACTTTAGTTACTTTGACTCCTTTTAAAGCCTTTGATCTGGCAACTCTATAATTTTTATTAGCTTCTTTTAGAATTTCATCCAGAGCTTTTGCGAGTTCTTCATTTGTTATATCTGTTTCGGTCCCCAAATACCAATGGTGGTAAAACTCTTCATTGATTTGAACTGCTGAAAGTGTAAATTCGGGAACCTTTATATTAAATTTTGCTTCGATTTCTCGTAAGGCAGTATTCATTTTTTGTACAGATAATTGCGACCCTACTACATTAAGAAAAAATTTTGTACGACCAGTAATTCTAATTTCTGCTCGTTCGATATCTGTAAACTCTATGGTGTCCCCAATAATATATCTCCATGTTCCAGAGACGGTACTAATTAGCAACACATAATCCTGACCAACTTCTACTTCTGCTAAGGTAATAGAGGGAGCATCTTGTTGTAAGGATCCATCTTGATTAATGTATTCTGGCTTAAATGGCACAAATTCAAAATAGATTCCATTGTCGGTAATCAACTTCATTGCATCGGTTTCTGGTCTTTCTTGATAAGCAATAAACCCTTCTGATGCTAGGTACGTATCAATTACGGTAATCGGGTGATCCAAAAGACTGTTAAAACTCTTTTCGTAAGGAGCAAAAGCAACACCTCCCGAAGTATATACCTGTAGATTTGGCCAGATATCGTGTATGTTATTTAAATTGTGGTGTTCTATTACTTTTTGCAACATGAGTTCTATCCAAGAAGGAATACCACTAAGGGCACCTATATCCCATTCTTTTGCTTTTTCGGCTATTCTTTGTACACGCTTATCCCAATCTTCTATTTCTGAAATTTCTTTACCAGGCTTGTAGTACCCTTCAAACCAAAAAGGTATATTGCTGGCGCTAATACCACTTATTTCTCCTTCTAGATGGCCATCTTTTTCTCGTAAATTTGTAGAACTACCTAACATCATAATTTCTTTCTCGAAGAATTCTGCAGGCAAATCAAAATTAGATAAAGCTTCTACTTGTTTTATTCCTGCTTTTCGTATAGCTTCAATCATTTCATTAGTAACAGGAATACGTTTACTTTTTTTTCCTGTAGTTCCAGAACTCAAAGCAAAATAATCAGGGGTTTCTGGCCAGGTAACATTTTTTTCTCCGTTTATAACTCTGCTCCACCATTTTTCGTGTAACTGATGATAATCAAAATAAGGAATGTTATTAGCATACGCATTTTGTATATCCTCTGCTTCTAGAACACTATTAAAATTATATTTTTTTCCAAAATGGGTATCCAAAGCTTTTTTTAATAAACCTTCTAATACCTTTTTTTGCTCCTCGATATGATTTGTTTCAGAAGATAATACTCCCTTTAAATCTATAGCTCCTTTTATTAAATTTCCTATAATTGCCATGGTTTGTTTTTTATTTTAATATTATGGGATCACTTACTTTTTCAACTAAATCCATATCTGCAAAAGCAACGATAAAAGCAATTACTGATAGGATAATCCCAATAGTGAAAACTATATAAGTTATTTTAAGTAAAGCATATTTTCGTTTAAGTACTAACCCTAGTAAGTATAAGTCTTTTGTTAGCATTTTATATACATAAGATTTATCATCTATAATCTCATTGATAGCCCATTGATATTCTTCATATTTCATTTTATAGAAATTGCCAAAAAATAGTAAGTTAACCTTTCTGTTTTTAACTTGTTCTTTAGTGAATTCTCCTCCTGTAACATTAGGTTGCGTAGACATTATAGACAATATGATAGATGCAACACTGAAGAGGACAAGGATCAAACTGGGAATCATTAAATGACGATTACTTACAGCATCTAGTTTAGGGATAAGGTTAGCTAATGCTAAAGAAATAATAATAGCATTAACAGATAATAATATATTGGCCTTAGTGTCTGCTATATCACTTAATTTAATATGATTTCTAAGGGTCACCCTAAATAATGTTTGTATACCTCGCTCGGGGCTTTCTTCTTTATATTTTGCTTTTAGCTTAGCTTTAGTAATTTCTCGTTGTTGTTTCTTTTTATTTTTGTTCTGTCTTTTTAATAAGTTAAGTAGGTTTTCATTTTTTTTTGGAGTCCAATTTTCTACTGCATAGCGAGTATAATACTGGTGTTGTTCAGAAAACATTTTTATATTTTCTGCTCTCCATTCCTTTATAGAATATGTAGAGATGCTGTGAAGAATCATTTCTTGATGTAATAGTTCGCTAACTTCCTTAAAATAATCTTTTGCAAAATGGGAACTATCGGCATCTTTAATAATTTCTTCCACTATGTTTTGGGGTTTATGATTAATTTCTGTGGCTAAAATGCAATCTTTTACTGCAATGATCTTTTGTTCCTCTAGGTTGTATTTGGTTAGAAATTTTTCAGCTATTTCTGCACTTATTATTTCATGACTTTCAAAGCCTTTAATGTATCCAGCGTCATGAAACCATGCTGCCAGTAATATAATTTCAGTATTTTCTTTGCTGATTTCTATATTTTCAATAATTTCTTGAGCACTTTCAACAACACGTCGTGTATGTAAAAAATTATGATACAGATAGGTTTTGGGGAGCTCATTTTTGAATAGCTCAAATATATAGTTTTCTGCTTTTTTTATAAGTAATGACATATCCTTAAATTTTATTAAATAGTGAGAATTGAATTGGTAAAAGGTTTCAGAAATTTAATTTCCTTCTTGTTCTTTTACCAGCATTAAAATCTCATCTGGGGATAAGTATAATCGCCTTATACGCGATTTATAAATTTCAGGTAAATCCCCTTTACTAAGTATAAATTCTTTTGTAGCCAAAATATAATCCTTCATATTATGGGTAACCGCATAAGTGTCTGCAATGCGTTCTGCTTTTCGAATATAACCTTGAGAGAAAAAGTATTTAATACCAAACAATACCAGATTTGCACTACTTCGGTTTTGATAATCCATTATATGCCCTAATTCATGCCCTAACCACCCTATTAAAACCTCTTTAGGAATATCTTTTATATGAAGTTGTATATTTTCTACCTTAAAAACTCTACTCATTAAGATTACATAACCTCTTTTGCTTTTTGAAGCAAAAAGTGTAGGGATTTTTGGTTGCGCTTTCATAAAAGATTTACTTAATGAAGATTTAAACTTAAATTCAATAGAGACTTCTTTTAATTCTGGATAATGAGATAATGCTGTTCTTGCTTCCTCTAGAATTTCTTCAGGAATTATTTTGTTTTTAAAAGATATCGTATCAGATGGAATCATAGTAGCATTTAAAATTTGGGTAAAAAGGAAAGCTATTATAAATATTTGAGAATAAAGTATATGTTTCATTTTACAGAGGCAATATAGATAAGAACCATTTATGATCTTAATGCATATGATAAAAAGGGTAACTCTTTTACTAGTTTAAATTGTTTTTTTTTGATGAGTTTTATACTTTTCTGAAAATAACCTAGTTTAATCCATATTGTGGGGTTTAATTCTCGAGGCTTGCTTCGAGGTTATTGATTAAGTGAAATAATCATCCAGATACGAGAGTAGATCTGTTAGCCAAGATCCCATATGCTTTTACGTTAATCCAGTGTTATATTTTGACCCCTATTCTATACTAAAGACTCTCTTTTATACATTTTATTACCTTTAAGTAATCATAGATTGATTAATATTTTCAAAAGAAGGATTTGTTTTAATCCTACTTATAATAATAGGTGACTTAAATTTTTCGTCGTTGTACATTAAACTATGACTTGTTTGATAAGATAATTTAACTAAATAGGTTGTGAGGCTAAGTCTTTTTTGTATAGTGGTTTATGATTTTGTGCTTTTGATTGATCTTATAATCATCCTTTTCTAGGATTATCGTTATTATGCTTGAGCGTAAATTTGAAAAGAAACAAGCATTATTATAAACATTGAAATTAACACTTGTTTTTTTTCATATTCTTACATGCAGTTCGCTTGTATAGTATGACCAAGTTACAAAAATGATCATTAGTAATTTTAAAAGATAACTCTATCCGAATAAGTTTTAACTGTATCGATAAATAACTCTTACAAACACATACTTTTTAAGTACTTTGGAGACTACAATAAAATTTGATTCATGATAACTAGATTAATTTTTGCCTGTTTATCACTTACTTCTAAAAATGTAGGTAGAGTTATTGATGCCCCAAAGCTAGTTGTTTTAGTAGATCAAATGCGTTATGATTATTTAACTCGTTTTTATAACCAATTTACTTAAGGTGATTTTAAAAAGATGATAAATAAAGAAAAAAAATATTGGGGACATGATTCGACTACATCTCTTATATGGTTAAATAAATTATTAAATACATTAGGTGTGGAAATAGACAAAAAAATCGGCTTAGTTTTTTTAACTCTAGATGATCACGCTACACAAGTTCCACAATATCTAAAATCGGTAAAAGAACCTTTAGAGTATTTTACAGAAAGGGCTGTATCTATAGAAATAAAAAATCAAACAGCAAGCTTTCTTTTACAACTTGAAGATGTGCAGCATTTATATGCACGTACTCAGTTTCAAAACACAACTTTTAATTTAGGTATAGTAGTATTAATACAAAAAGACTTCAATCTAAAAAGAAGGATAGATGATTGTTATACCTTAAACCCAGCTGTTATTTCGTATTCAAAAACAGGTCTATTTCATAGAAGCAGTTTTGTATATGATATACATGTGCCTCTAACATTCTATGATATGGAATGCTATAAAAGAACTATCTGTCAAAAAACATTAGTCGTTGATATTGCTCCTGTCTCTATATTACAAATTGTATTGGCAAAGAATATTACAAGAAATGTTATAAATGAAGTTGTTGATTAAATAAAACGACATAAAAAAATAATGAACTATACCACTATAACTCTAAAATCATTCTTAAATATTATAGCTACTACCTATAAAAATTGGATAAGCAATGAACCTTTTCAAATGAGTGCTGCAGTTAGTTATTATGCGTTATTTTCTTTTCCTGCATTATTGATTATAATTATTCAAACCACAGGAGTGTTTTACGAGAAGAGTCAAATAAAAGAAAAAATTATTAATGAAATTAAATTAGTATTAGGAAAAGATTCTGCTCAAACTGTTGAAATAATGTTAAAAAATGCAATAGACCAAGAACAATCTACACTGGTTATTATAGTCGGAATAATTACATTGTTATATGGTGCCACAGGAATGTTTATAGCATTGCAAAAATCTTTAAATACGATTTGGGGAGTTAAGCCTAAACCAAAAAATGAGTTTTTGAAAATGATTAAAGATCGTGTTTTTTCTTTAGGCTTAATATTAATGATAGGTTTTTTGCTATTAGTATCTTTGGTAATGACCGCGCTAATTACTGCCACTACAGATTGGTTGAGTCAATATTTCCCAGAAATTATCATCTATGGTATTCAAATTTTGAATTTTGTAGTATCTCTAGTTTTGATTACAGTTCTTTTTGCTATGATGTTCAAAATTTTACCAGACGCAAAGATAAGATGGCGAGATGTTTGGTTAGGAGCCTTTGTCACTACAATATTATTTAGTATTGGCAAATCTGCTTTAGGTATTTATTTTGGTACAGTTAATCCTGGATCTACTTTTGGTGCTGCTGGATCTGTTATATTAATATTGTTATGGGTTTCTTACTCTAGTCTTATTTTGTTTTTCGGGGCAGAATTTACTCAGGTTATTGCTTTAAAATATGGTGCAGGAATACACCCTACTACTTATGCTGAAAAAATTTCTTAAGACAGTTTTTTAAAATACGCGGTGTCTATGTTATTGAATATTAAAAATATTGATAATCAGTTTTTTGTAAATAAATTGAATGTTTTCGTAGAATTCTCTGAATACCTTGTATTGAGATTGTTGATTATAGAATGTCCAAATCAAATATGATGTTTAATTAAATCCAGATAATTACTCTATATAAAGTTGTTAGATATATATGCAACCATTGATTGATAGAATTGTCTTTTAATTTATAAAATTAATACATGTAAGAAGTAGTAGTTTCTTAAATAAAGCCTTGTTAGCTTCTTAAAGACTACAATAATAATTTAATGTCTATGAGAAATCAAACAGGCAAACACTATTTCTACTCTAAAACCTATTAACTAAGTAAAGAATATGATAACACAAGAAGAAGTAGTCGTTCAAAAAGTCTTTAAACAATTAGACGGTATGTCAAAAATAGAAGTATATGACATACTTTTTAAGATAGAAAGTATGTTGCTAGACTTTAAAAGCCCCATCCAGTATGAAGAGCTGAAAAAAACATTAAAAAGCACTTCTAGAAAAATAAATGTAGGAGCGGTAGATAATTTCGGGCATTTCTATTTAGAAGACCAATGCGAGTATATCAAAATATATAAAGTTAAAACTTTACTACCTAATTTTTTGGACAAAGAGTTATTATACTTTTTTACACCTTGGCAGTTAAAAATTATGGATTATACAACCGAAAACCTGAAAGAAACTTTTCAAGGAACATACCTAGAAACTGTGGTAAATCATTTTTTAGAAACTCATACTCCACAAACACGAAATCCTGTTACTAATAGGTTTATCCTTTTAGAATTCTTAGATCAAATGGATTTAGATTCTTGAAATTAATATGTAGTATACAGAGTAGTCGATTTTGTTATTTTATTTAAACCTAGGATGAATAAAATACGAAGAATAGTTAAAATAGCTTAAAAAACTAAACAATATGGAAACATATCTAGTTTTGTTTTTTCCTTTAAACAATAATAAATAGCTTTGTTAAGAATTATCTTAATAAAAAAATATGGCTTTACATACACAAAAAATTCCAGTAACTATAATTACAGGTTTTCTGGGATCTGGTAAAACAACTTTAATACATAAAATCGCTCAAAATGCTAATGGTAGAAGGTTAGCAATTATTGTTAACGAGTTTGGCGAACTAGGTATGGATGGAGAAATACTAAAAGGTAATGATTGTGGATGTGAAGAGGAAAATATACTCGAATTAAGTAATGGTTGTCTTTGTTGTACAGTACAAGAAGAATTTCTACCAACAATGCTGCAATTAATGGAGCGTAAACAAGATATTGATCATATTATTATAGAAACCTCGGGATTAGCATTGCCTAAACCACTATTAAAAGCTTTTAATTGGCCGGATTTAAAACCACAAATAACCGTAGATGCAGTAATTACTGTAGTAGATAGTGTAGGACAAGCTACGGGAGAAATATGTGATCGGGATAAAGTACAGTCACAAAGATTAGAAGATGAAAATCTGGATCACGAATCCTCTATAGAAGAGTTATTTGAAGATCAGTTGGCATGTGCAGATTTGATTGTAATGACAAAATCAGATTTAATTAACCAAGAGCAATATGATGAGGTAAAGAATGTCATCCAGAACCGAGTAGGAGAAAAAATCAAATTAATTTCAGCCATAAAAGGAGACGTTTCTGTAGAGGTTTTATTAGGTATTGGAGCCCAATCCGAAGATCATGTAGATAGCAAACACTCACATCATGAAGACCACCACCATCATCATGACCATGAACATGACGATCATCACCATGATCATGAACATGACGATACTATAAACTCTATTGTTATAGAAGTAAAAGTTGCACATACACCAGTAACATTAATAAAAGCACTAAAAGAATTGGTAGCAGAAAATTCTATTTATCGAATTAAAGGAATTATCCACGTGCCTGGTAAACCAATGCGTATGATTGTTCAAGGAGTAGCAGAACGGTTTGAAAATTATTTTGATAGAAAATGGACGGATGCAGAACCAAAAACTACACGGGTAGTAATTATAGGAGAAAAACTAGAAGAGCAAAAAATTCAGCAAGTATTAGAAGAAAAACTGATGATTGAAGCAGAAGTATAAAAATACCCTAAAAACTTAATTAATTTAAAATTGACACCTTGAAAATATATACACGCAAAGGAGATACCGGTATGACCGGAGTTTTTGGAGGAAAAAGAGAATATAAAGATTCTGCTCGTATAGAGTGTAACGGAGCTTTAGATGAAGCAAATTCAACCATTGGTCTGCTACGAGCAAAATTAAGTAATGATCATGAGTGGCAACCAAACTTGCATAAAATTCAAAAAGATTTGATGGATATGATGTCGCATTTGGCAAGACCATCCGATTCTAAAAAAGTAAATACAAACCCTAAACCTATAGATGGAGCTGATTTTTGCGAACAGTGGATGGATGCGATGGAAGCGAATATAAGCTCTCCTTCCGATTATTTTTTATTGCCAGGCGGGAACGAAATCTCGGCTTTATGTCATGTATGTAGAACTCAAATAAGAAGAGGAGAACGTAGACTAGTTACATTAATGCACGAAGATCCAAACTCTGTAGAAGAATATGTAGTAGCCTATGTGAATAGATTATCAGATTTGTTCTTTACTATGGCAAGAGCAGAAATGGATAAAGCAGGAGTAGCAGAAGAAAAATGGCAGTTATTTTTGTATAAACGAAAAAAGAAAACAACATAACTATTTTGCACACTATTCATGGAATAGCTTTGGGTCCTGGAGATCCAGAGCTTCTTACCCTAAAAGCATTACGAATACTAAAGGAAGTAGATCTCATTTTTTATCCTGGATCCATTACCAAAAATCAGAAAAAGAGTTTTGTGTACCCCATTTTGCAATATCACGGGCTGGAAAATAAAGAATTGACTGGTTTTTTTCTAAAAATGTCGAATGATCGTAAAGAAGCCTCAGACACGTATGCAATAACAGCAAAGAATATAGAAGAAGCCTATCGTTCAGGAAAAAAAATAGCGATTGTATGCGAAGGAGATATTAGCTTATATGCATCTTTTTCCTATTTATTAAAAGAGCTTCAAGATTTAGAATTACCTGTATCCTTAGTACCAGGGATTAATTCCTTTTCTTTAGGAGCATCCCAACATCAAGTACCATTAAGTTTACTTAATGATAAGGTTGCTATACTTCCTAGAGTAAAAAAAATTCAGGAAATCACACAGTATTTTCAAGAATTTGATACCGTAGTACTAATGAAAATACGTTCTGGGTGGAACACTTTTTACACAGACTTGATACAAAAAAACTGGAAATATTATTATTGTGAACGCTTAGGAACCAATGAAGAATATATAACTACAGATTTAAGCACTCTGGCTAATAGAGAAATACCATATTTCTCTTTATTAATTATAAAAAAATGATCAAAGTTGTAGGACTAGGTCCAGGACATTCCGACTATATTATACCAATGGCTACTCAAGCAATTTCAGAAGCTACAGTAATCATAGGCTATCATTATTATTTTCAATTTATACAACATCTGGTACTCCCCGATGCTTTATGTATAGGAAAAGAGTTAAGTGAAGAAGAAAAAAGAGCTGAAATAGCAATACAACACGCCCTAGAAGGAGAGTCTGTAGTGGTTATAGGCTCTGGCGATGCCAGTATATATGCAATGGCATCTATTGTATATCAAAAAGTAGCAGAGCAAAACTTAGATATTCCTGTAGAGACAGTGCCAGGGATTTCTGCATTTATTACAGCAGGTAGTAAATTGGGAGCTATATTAGGACATGATTTTTGTTGCATCTCCTTATCCGACTTAATGACTCCGTGGACCACAATCGAGAAACGTATTCATGCTGCAGCTATGGGGGATTTTGTAACTGGTCTTTATAACCCCAAAAGTAAAAAGCGATATTGGCAATTACAGACCTTAAAAAACATATATCTGAAATACCGCTCTGTAGCGACACCTGTAGCGATCTGTAAGCAATTAGGAAGAACCGAAGAAGAGATTAAAATTACTACTTTAGGAGATCTGGATGTTAACAAAGTCGATATGTTTTGCGTGGTATTGATAGGAAACAGCCAAACCTTTAGATATAAAAATCACTTGATTACGCCTAGAGGATATCTGAACAGAAAACCAGAAACGGGTGAAGAGATACAGCAAGCCAGTTTTGCAGAAATACTAAATAATATTCCGCAAAACACGTTGGCAAAAGATACATTATGGGCAGCTATACGATGTATCCATACTTCGGGAGATTTTGAGTACATAAACTACCTTAAAACTTCAGAAAATGCGATTTCGATCTGGCATGAGTATTTAATAAAAGGAGGAACTATAGTTACCGATGTAACCATGGTAGCAGCAGGAATTACAAAAGCATATACTACTAAGTATAATAATAAAGTAATTTGCTTGTTAAATGATAAAGAGTCTCTTCAGCTTGCTGAAAAAGAGGGATTAACACGCACACAAGCAGGTATAAAATTAGCAGCAAAAAAGTATCCTAAAGCACTTTTTGTTATAGGTAATGCTCCAACAGCATTAATCGAAATAACAGATCAGATGCAAGAAGGAGTGTTATCTCCAACAGGAGTTATTGGAGCCCCAGTAGGATTTATTAATGTAATAGAATCCAAAGAACGGTTAAAAACAATAACCAATACACCCTATGCATTAATTACTGAAAAAAGAGGAGGAAGTAATTTTGCAGCAGCTATTGTAAATGCAGCATTTACTCTGGAAGAATCCAAAACATAAGTGGATATGGAAGAAATATCTCCACAACGTTTATTTACTGCTAAAGAACAAGAATTACTAGAAGAGATACTGATCCATCGTAGAGATGTTCGAGGAAATCATTTTTTAAATACTCCAATACCGCAAGAAGCAATAGATACTATACTACAAGCAGCGTTAGCAGCTCCTTCGGTTGGGTTTTCACAACCTTGGGAGTTTGTATTGATTCGAGATCAAAAAACAAAGCAAGCAGTAAAAGAAACTTTTGCTGAAGAAACAGCACATGCAGTAACCCAATTTACAGACCAAAAACAAAAAGAATATATTCAGCTTAAACTAGAAGGGATTTTAGAATCGCCACTAAATATAGCAGTGTTTTATACCCCTAAAGATGGTCCTGTTCTTGGGCAAACCAGTATGCCCGATATGGGTAAATATAGTGTGGTTTGTGCTATACAAAATATGTGGCTCATGGCTCGTTCTTTAAATATTGGAATGGGATGGGTGAGTATTTTGGATCCCGAAAAAGTAAAAAAAGTACTTAAGGCTCCAGAAAAAAATCAGTTAATAGGGTATTTATGTTTTGGATACACTGATATGTTTTATAACCAACCAGAATTAGAATTAAAAAAATGGAATCGTAAAAAACTTCAAAACGAAGTGGTTATTCAAGAAAAATATAAGTAATGGAGGAGATTATTATATCATTTTAATTTTGAAACTTTTTCTCTTTTCTTTTTACTCTTCTTCTATTCTTCCTTTTAAGGAACTTAATCCCTAATCCAGTTGCTGAAAAACTAAGGATTGTACCTCCTGTCAATAAAATAAAAAGAACAATGTCCCATAGAGGTCTGTTCCATGCTAAAAATGAGAAATCTAAACTGTGTAAGCCATGATAAATCCAACGTTGAATTTTGTTTTCTGTGGCACATTTATAGACTATTTGAGTTGTTTTTGGGTTAATGTAGTACGTTATATTTTGAATCGTTTTAATCCTGATTATGGGTAAATCTTTATCATTATGTCGACTGTAATAATAGTTGTCATATTTTTTTAGAAGAATAGTTTCTACCACATCATTTTCAAGAGAAAAAGAATTTATAGCTTTTTGGTAACTGTTTAAGTTTAAAGAAAAATTAGAATTCCCTAATTTATATAAAGAACTTGTGTTTTGGAATAAAACTTGAGCGTAAGCATTATTTTGAAAAAAATTAAAATTTACCTCTTTAAATTCCTTTGATTTTATCTGATTTAAAAAACTAGCCCAATTATCTTTATCATAATAATTTATAGTATGTTTTTGGGATTGCCATTTTAAAACTTCTTTCTCATTTAATTGGGTGCTTGGGAGCCAGTTAAAAGGAGTCATACTCATCCATCCGCTAAAAATCCAGGTACAAACAAATAGCCCAAAAAATAACCCAAAATAATAATGATAATTGTACCATTTATTTTTGAATCTTTTAAACTTAGCTTTTGGCTTCTTTTTGTATCTCACTAGCCCTGTTACTATACCTGTAATCACCATGATAAAACCTAAAGCAGCTAACCATGTAACTAGTTGTTTCCATAAAGTATTATGAACTCTAATGTCTTTAAAATAAATCCAGTGAGGAATAGCTCCTAGCCAAGACCAAAACCTTTCAGAACTAGTGTTAATAGCAAGTAACTCTCCCGTTACAGATGAGATATAAACCAATGTCTTATTTTTATCCTCAAATTTTATTTTAAAAATAGGGAGATGCCGTAAATATTTTGTTCTAGGGATCCATTGGTCTAACTCTGTTAATGTTTGGATAGTAGAATTAGCTGTTATTTTTGTGTTTTTTATGGTAGCTTTTAGCGCTGCTTCTTTTGTTAAAAAAAAATCCCTCCCATTATCTGCATATTTGGAAAAAAGCTTTCCTTGATTTGTAATCAAATGAAAAACAGGTCTGTCTAGAATAAAACTTAGTTTAAGTTGAGCTATGTTGCCAATGCTATCATTCTTAAAAACAGTTTTAGGAGATAGGATCTCTGTATTTACTCCATTAGAAAGCATTTCTATTCTTTTTGCTTGCCCTAGATAAGGAAAACTTTGATACATCATAACAAAACCTGATAAAAACCAAATTAAGAATAAAGCACAAAAAAAAGTACCTAACCAATGATGTAAAGAGATAATTTTTTTCATCTGTTTTACCGTGTAAATTAACTATATGTTTTATTAAAATAAAGGGGAATGAGTAGATACATCTAGTTATCAACTCATTCTCCTTTTTAAGCTTGCTCAAAAATTATATGCCAAACTTAATTTATAGTTTCTTCCTTGACCAGGAAAAAACTGGTTGGAATAAATGGCATCTGTAAAATAAAGTGTATCAGCAATGTTATTTATGTTTAACCCTATTCTAACTTTTTTTGCTTTATAATAAAGAGATCCATCTACAGTCGTGTAAGCAGGTAAAGTATATGTGTTACTCGAATTAGTAAAGTTTTTGTCTACATAATTTAATCCCAAACCAGTACCTAATCCTTGTAGAAATCCTTTTTGAAATTCATAATTCCCCCAAAAATTAATAGAATTTTTAGGAGCATAAGGCAATCTATTTCCTGCTGGTATAGTTTGTAATATTTTGTTGTAATCTCTAATTTTGGCATCTACAAAAGCATACCCTGCTTTTATATAAAGCCCTTTGACAGGTTTTGATTCAATATCTAATTCTATCCCTTTAGAATCTGCAGAACCTATTTGTTGATAATTGTCTACACTCGTTTTTTCTACTATATTATTTTTTAACATGTAATATGCAGAAAACGTAGCAGTAAATAGGTCATTTTTTTGAAACTTGATTCCTAGCTCATTTTGAAAACCAGTTTCAGGATCAAATATAGCCCCATCAGGAGTTACTCTTCTGGATGGTTTAAAATAGTTAGAATATGAAGCAAAAATACTAACCATATCTTTAATTGGTTGATAAACAATCCCTGCACGATATGAAAAAGAAGACGAAGGGATTTCTGTACGAGCTCCAGGGGTAATTAAATCTCTGTTATTATCAATACTATCTCTATAATAAGTTCCAGTAAATGTATCATAACGAAGCCCTATCAATGCTTTAAATTTATTAGAAAATTTAATCCAATCTTGTAAATATAATGCATATACTATTTCTTCCTTTATATCGACTTGATTATCTATAGCTTCAATATGTCCTTGATTTAAAGTAGGGTTTTGGATAGAAATAGTCGTAAAAGTACCAGGGCCAATAACCTCTCCTCTAAAAGTTTTACGATCCAAAATACTTATAGAATTCCCTAATAAAGCCTTGTGTTCTATAGTACTTGTTTTAAATTTATAACTTAAATCTAATTGATTTTGCAGGGTTTTGGTTTGGTGATTAAAATAAAAAGGAAAAGCTCTGGTAATAGAATCTTTAGTTGGATTTACCTCTAAAAACTCTGTAGAAAGATAATCTATATCGTCATTGGAATACGATAAGAGATTAGATATTTTTAAATTAGAATTAAAATCATGTGAGTAATTTATTTGATAATCAAACCGTTTATGTTTTAAATAATCCTGTGGATCGTTGTATCTGGTTTCTGGATCCATTCCTGAGATAACAGAACTGTTTTCGTTAACAGGGATACCTGTATCAGTATCATATATATCTTTATTGGCCTGAAAATAAAATTTTAGATTGTCATTTGCAGAAAGAGTATAATCTAACATTAAGGATCCGTTATTGGTCGCTACCCCATAATCTCTCCATCCTTTAGTACGTGTTATTCCTACATCTACTCTATAGCGTAATTTATCTGAAACAGGACCGCCAATACCACCTTCTATATTATAAGTATCATAACTACCATAAGTGGCTTTAAAATTGGCTTTTTGATTATGTGTAGGTTTTTTACGGACTATATTTATAATTCCTCCTAATGCCGAATGTCCATATAGAACCCCTGCAGGCCCTTTGAGTACTTCTATTCTTTCTACACTTGCCAAATTCGTTGAAGGAGCACTGGTAGATATATTATGCCGTTCATCCCTAACGCCATCGACTAGTAAAACAAAATTATTAAATCCTCTAATTCTAAAAGTTTGAAAACCTCCATACCTATTTATAGGCCTCACACCTGTAACACTTTTAACCGCATCTCCTATGTCTGAAACATTACGTTGTAACATCATTTCGCCATTAATACTGTTGGTAGTTACAGGAATGTCTATGTTTTTAACACCTAATTTATTTACACTTAATACTTCTTTATTTATCTTATGGTTTCCTCCATTAATAAGCACTTCTTCTAGTCCAGTAATACTTTTTTTAAGAGTTACATCCAAAATTTGAGATTCTCTGTCCAAAATAATATTTTCAATAACTTCTTGATAACTAATAGCAGAGAATAATATATTGTAATTTCCTTTTTCTAAGGAGATAGAATATCTTCCTTTTTCATCTGTAATTACCCCTTGATTTGTTTGTTGTATACTAATAGATACATTAGGAATCCCTTTTCCAGAAGCTAGACTTTTTACAGTTCCAGAAATTGTAATGCTTGATTGTGTATACGCAGTGAAGGCGCATAACAATAAGACACTGCATAATACTAATTTTTTCATTTTTCAAAAATTGAGATTAAGCAGGAAAATTGTAGAAATAAATAAAGACTACTTTCGAAGTTAAAAGCAGTTATTATTATTCATACTCTTTACCCGAGAGTTAATAATTATTAAATTTTATGGCAGGTATCCTGACTTGATCCGGTAGTTGCCTCCTTCCCATAGGTTTTGCTACAGTGGTTTTATGGCAGTACTTTTTTATGAATCTTACAGTTGCGGGAACAGTTTTGGATTTTCACCAAATTCCCTTTTAATTTTCACCATAGGTGAAAAACCATTTATCGAGCGCAAATATAGTTTTTATACTCTTGGATTAAGTTGAAAACTTTATAATTTTAGGATAGCATTTTTGCAATATGAAAACTTATATTTTAGGTATAATAAAACCTCTATCTTCTAACAAGTTTTTTTATAAAATTGTGATGAAGTATGGAGGAGTATATCTTTATTAAGTTTTCCAAAAATATTTTTTTAATCTCTCATTAAGAGGTTTTGTTCTCTGAAATATGCTTACGAAAATATTGGTGCAAATCTTGCTTCTAATACTAAATAATTGTAAAACAGAGAAGCAATATAATTTTGTCGAAGTGTGATAAATATTTGATTTCTATAAACTTTAACTTTGTAGCTTTGTTGACTCGATAAGAGAATATACAATATAAAAAAGACTATGACTTTTTATGTAATAGGTATTGGAAATAAAAAACCAAACTTTACCGCAAAACAGCAACAAAATATTCTGGATACCTGTGTTTTTAGTGGCGGAAAACGGCATTATGAATTGGTTAAAGACTACCTCCCTAAAAATCATCAATGGATACCTATTCAATCTCCTATGCAGGAGGTGTTTAATGCATACGAAGAAGTGACAGCATCGATTATTGTTTTTGCTTCTGGAAACCCTTTGTTTTATGGTTTTTCAAATACATTAAAAAATAAATATCCAGATGCAGAAATCGTAACGACTCCTTATTTTAGTTCGATTCAATTATTGGCTAATGCAATGAACATAAATAGTAACCAGCTACAAACAATAAGCGTACATGGCAGAACCTGGAAAGCACTAGATACAATTCTAATCCAACAAAAAGAATGTATAGGAGTGCTTACCGATGCCGATAAAAATCCAGCTACCATTGCAAAACGACTTTTGGAATATGGGTATGATAATTATAAAATGTTTGTAGGAGAGGATATAGAAGGAGAAGAAGAGAGGTTTCAAGAAATAATCCTAAAAGAAGCTACCATGATGAGGTTTCATTCTCTGAATTGTGTTATACTAGAAAAGATACACCATCGCCCAATTGATTTTGGAGTAAGAAATACAGGTTTTAAAGGCTTACCAGGTAGACCTAAAATGATTACCAAAATGCCTATTCGATTAATGACCTTACACTATTTAAATATTCTTACTATAGATACAATATGGGACATCGGTTTTTGTACAGGATCTATTAGTATAGAAGCTAAATTGAAAAATCCAGATATAACAGTAGTCGCTTTTGAAAAAAGACCAGAATGTGAAGCAATAATGATAGAGAATCAAAAACGATTAGGAGTTCCAGGGATCCAAATAGTAATGGGGGATTTTTTGGAGCAAAATCTTAATCGATTACCAAAACCTGATGCTATCTTTATTGGAGGACATGGTGGTAAATTAGAACAACTGTTTTTAAAGATCGCTCCTTTTTTACATCAAAAAACAAGTATTGTTATTAATGCAGTAAAAGAAAGTTCGATACTAGGTTTTAAACAAGGGTGTACAAAAATAGGATATACGATTACCGAAGAAAATACGATTACATTAGATACACACAATCCAATTACAATATTGAAAGCAGAGATACCTTCAAGATTTTGACACCTTCAAGGTTTTTAGGGAACTTTGAAGGTCTGGAAAAAAAACCTTTTCATATCATTCAATTTATGTAGGTTTGTTATTTAATCATTTTTTAGATGAAAATAACTTCACTTGTAACTGGCGGGGCAGGATTTATAGGTTCGCATGTAGTAAATCATTTACTAAAACAAAATCATCAGGTTATAGTTTTAGACGATCTTTCTGGAGGAGATAAGGAAAATGTCAACTCAGAAGCACTATTTTATGAAGGTTCGATACTGGACGTTACCTTAATACATACTCTTTTTGATACTTATAAGTTTACTTATGTTTACCATTTGGCGGCGTATGCAGCTGAAGGTTTAAGTCATTTTATTAGAAACTTTAACTATCAAAACAATCTCATAGGTAGTGTTAATCTCATTAATGCATCGGTAAATTATGATATAAAATGTTTTGTTTTCACCTCTTCTATTGCGGTCTATGGTACAAATACGTTACCATTGGTAGAAACACAATTTCCACAACCAGAAGATCCTTATGGGATAGCAAAATATGCGGTAGAATTAGATTTGATAAATGCACATAAGATGTTTGGGATGGATTATATTATTTTTAGACCTCATAATGTATACGGAAGACATCAAAATATTGGAGATAAATATCGCAATGTTGTTGGGATATTTATGAATCAAATTCTAGAAAATAAACCGTTAACTATTTTTGGAGACGGTGAACAGACAAGAGCATTTACACATATTGATGATGTTGCACCTTATATTGCTAATTCGGTAACGATACCCGAAGCATGTAATACAATTTTTAATATAGGAAGTGATACGGTATACTCTGTAAAAGAATTGGCAATAGCAGTTAGTAATGCAATGCAATCAGAACCGAATATAGAACAATTAGAAAAACGGGAAGAAGTTACGCATGCCTATGCGAATCATGCAAAATTTGATACTGTTTTTAATCCCAAAAAACATATAGATTTAGAGATGGGGCTTTTAGAAATGGCCAAATGGGTAAAAACCCATGGAGCTCGTTCTAGTAAAGAATTCCAACACATTGAAATAACAAAAAAATTACCAAGTTCTTGGAGAAAACCCGCAAAGTAATGACAAATCAACCACTAGTTACGATTATAATGGCAGTCAAAGATACGGCTCCATATTTACACGATTGTTTAGATTCTATTCTGGCGCAAACGTATCAAAACTGGGAGCTTATCGCAGTAAATGATCATTCATCAGATGATAGCCCAAAAATTTTGCAGGAGTATGCCGCAAAAGATTCCAGAATTCGATTTTTTAATAGTGACAGGCCTAAACTAATTCCCACATTACAAGTAGGATATGCAGAAACCAAAGGAACATTGATAAACAGAATGGATTCTGATGATAAAATGCCAGACTATAAAATAGAAGTGCTTGTAGAAGAATGGAATAAACACGGAAAAGGTACTGTGATAGCAGGAGGAACCGAGCATTTTGTAGGCGAAGGTGTTGTTGGCGACGGGTTTATTAAATATGAAAAATGGTTGAATCAAGTTGCTAGAACAAGTACACATTATCAAGAAATTTATAGAGAATGTGTAATCCCTTCTCATTGTTGGTTATTACACAAAGAGGATTTTGATGCAGCAGGAGCTTTTGACCCAATAATATATCCAGAAGATTATGATCTCTGTTTTCGATTTTACAAATTAGGACTAAAGGTTGTGGGGATGGATAAAATCCTGCACCACTGGAGAGATCGATCCGATAGAATTTCACGCACTTGGGAAGAGTACAAAGACAATAGATATTTTGATCTTAAACTTCGTTTTTTCTATGAATTAGACAGAGATAAAACACGACCTTTGGTATTGTGGGGGGCAGGAAAAAACGGAAAAGATATGGCAAAACTATTACAATCCTATGAGGATGAATTTCATTGGGTATGTGATAATGACAGGAAAATAGGAAAGGATATTTATGGAGTAGTATTAGAACATTATAAAGATGTCAAAATGCTAGAGGCTCCTCAGATAATAATTGTGGTAGCATCCCCAACA
Source organism: Aquimarina muelleri DSM 19832 (assembly GCF_000430665.1). Taxonomy (GTDB): domain Bacteria; phylum Bacteroidota; class Bacteroidia; order Flavobacteriales; family Flavobacteriaceae; genus Aquimarina; species Aquimarina muelleri. Next base: position 38,722 of record NZ_AUML01000001.1, read on the forward strand.
GGGAAAAAAGAAATAGAAGAGTTACTCACTTCATGGAATAAAAAACCAGTTGTTGATTTTTGGTTTTTTGCGTAACAGGTATATATAATCTGATATAATTTCAATAAACATTTTTTAAGACGTTAACAACCTAATATCTTTGTGTCTAAGTGAATTTAATAGCTTTTTCAAAAAAACACATGTCAGAACACACTATAAAAGTTGCAATCCTCTGTTTTACAGATCAGGGAGTATCCATTGCAAAAACCTTGCAAAAAGAATTTTATCGTTCTAAGCTCTTTACAACAAGAACAGTAGAAGCTAGTAAGGATATAAAGCAAATCGATTCCGTATCTGTATTGATGGAAGATTCTTTTCAGAAATATGATGCATGGATTTTTGTAGGTGCCTTAGGTATTTGTGTACGCAGTATTGCTCCTCATATCAAGGATAAAACCACAGATCCTGCAGTTATCAATATAGATGATCAAGGTAAATTTGCACAAGCAGTACTTAGTGGTCATATAGGTAAAGCAAACGAACTTACTACTCAAATTAGTAGAATCCTTAACGCACAAGCAGTTATTTCTACGACCAGTGACTTACAAAACCTATGGGCGTTGGATACTTTATCCAAAACCTATGGTTGGAAAACAAAAAGTTCACTACCTCTTAATGAAATTATATCCCTATTTGTCAATAAAAAACCTACTGCATTAGTACTTAGAGTGAAAGACAGAGGGACTCAGTATTTAGAAAAAACACGTCCGGATTTTGTAGATATTTATTATTCTATAGAAGATTGTGATATCACGAAATACGAATTAATATTATATGTAGGGTATGAACTTTTACATATCGATAAACCTCTACTTTCATTGTACCCTCCATGTATAGGATTAGGTAGTGGTTGTGCAAAAGATATAGAACCTTCCTTATTAATTAATGGAATAGAGCAAGAGTTAATAAAGCAAAATATCGCTATAGAAAGTATTGGTAGTATTGGATCTGCAACTATTAAAAACGAAGAGCAAGCGTATTTTGATTTTTCAAAAAAACACACTATTCCTTTTGTTACCTATACAGGAGAAGAACTAAATACAGTAAAAGTAGCCAATCCATCAGAAGTGGTAAAGAGAAAAGTTGGCGTATATGGAGTATCTGAAGCAGCAGCATCTATACTAGCGGGGCAACAAAGTTGGCTGGTTGAAAAAACAAAAGTACTTACATCCTCTGGTAAAAAATTCACTTATGCATTAAGCGTATTGGCAGTATACGAGCGAAAAGCAAGTATTGCCATTGTAGGTGCAGGATCAGGAGATCCAGAATTGTTGACCCTAAAAGGACAGTATATTTTAGAAAATGCAGACTGTATTTTATATGCAGGTAGCTTGGTGCCAGAAGCCTTGACCCACATGGCAAAAGAAGGAGCCTTAGTGCGAAACTCTGCATCTATGACCTTAGAAGAGCAAATACAGATCATGGATCAATATTATGCACAAGGTAAATCTATTGTACGGTTACATTCTGGTGATCCTTCTATTTATGGAGCCATACAGGAGCAGATGACGATTTTTGACGAAAAAGGATATGAATATTACATCGTTCCGGGGATTTCTTCTTTTCAGGCAGCGGCTGCATATCTCAAATCAGAATTTACAATCCCAGAAGTAGCGCAAACCATAATCCTAACAAGGGGAGAAGGAAATACACCGATGCCAGAGCATGAAAAAATTGCAGATATGGCAAAATTAAGAGCTACTATGTGTATTTTTTTAAGTGTGGGGATTGCCAAAAAGATACAAGCGCAACTTCTGGAGCATTATCCAGAAAACACTCCATTGGCAGTACTATATAGAGTAAGTTGGGAAGATGAACAAGTGTGGACAGGAAAGCTATCAGAATTAACAACGATTATTAAAGACAACAAACTTACCAGAACAGTTTTAATAGTGGTAGGAGAAGCAGTAGGAGCCCGAAAAAACAGATCCTGGCTGTATGATGATAAATGGAATCATATCTTCAGGAAAAAAGAAAAAACCTTGCAATCGTGAGAATACTTGTTTTTGGAGGGACTACAGAAGGTAAACAAGTTGCCAAAATATTGGACGAACTAGAATATCCGTATTACTATTCCACCAAAACAAAAATAGAGTATAAAGGAAAAGGAATTTATGTATATGGAGCCATGACAATGTCCTTTTTAGAAAACTTTTGTATACAAAAAAAAATTACGCATATTATTAATGCATCCCATCCTTTTGCTGTAGAATTGCATAAAACGGTTTCTGATATTTCTATAGTAATACCATTGATCCGTTTTCAAAGAAAGTTTTCTCCACGAGTAATAGATCCAAAAGTTTTTTATGTGGATAGTTTTGAAGAAGCAATACAGCATTTTAATAAAAATAAATACAGTTCATTAGTAGCATTATCTGGGGTACAAACCATAGTAAAGCTAAAGTCGTATTGGAAAAACCATCCTACCTGGTTTCGTATTTTAGATAGGGATAGTTCCCGAGCAATTGCTACAGAAGCAGGTTTTCCTATAGCCAATTTATTATTTGGATACCCGCAATCTAAGGAGGAGGAAATAAGTTTGTTTACTAAACTATCTCCCGATGCGGTTTTTACAAAAGAAAGCGGCAGTAACGGGAGGTTAGAAGAAAAAATAGAAGCGGCATTGTTTCTAGAAATTCCAATTGTGATTCTCAAAAGACCAAAAATATCTAATCGGTATATTTGTATACAAACAAAAGAAGAATTGATTAAAGAATTACAATAACTTTTGGGAGAGTTACAAGACATACCAGACAGACCATTACGAAAAGGATATACTACAGGAGCGTGTGCTACGGCATGTACAAAAGCAGCATTATGGAGTCTGGTAACCCAAAAGGAAATTAAAGAAACTCAAATACAACTACCTATTGGAGATCTGGTAACGTTTAAAGTACAGAGAAATAAATTCACAAAAAAAGAAGTTACCTACACTACCATAAAAGATGCTGGCGATGATCCAGATGTAACACATAATGCAGAGATCTTGGCAACTGTATGTCTTAACAACACAGGGGATATTCTTTTTAAAAGAGGAGAAGGGGTGGGGTTAATTACCTTACCAGGACTAGAAATCCCTGTAGGAGAACCAGCCATTAATCCTGTTCCTCGGGATATGATGCGTATTGTATGTAAAAAAATACTATCCGATCATGGATTAGAAAAAAATGGAGTAACTATTACGATATCCGTAAAAAACGGAGAACAGTTAGCAAAAAGAACCTTAAATAGTCGTTTGGGGATTTTACACGGAATTTCGATTCTAGGAACCACAGGCGTTGTTACCCCATTTTCTGCGGCTTCATATATTGCAAGTATTCAACAAGGAATAGATGTTGCGATTGCCAATGGTAAAACAGAGTTACTCATAAACTCTGGAGCGCGAAGCGAAAAAATGTTGAAGGCATTATTTCCAAATATTTCAGAAATTTCATGTATACATTACGGAAATTGGATACAGGAAACTTTTGAAAAAATTGACCAATCCCCACAAATAACCAAGGTATCTATGGGTATTATGCTGGGTAAAGCAGCAAAACTTGCACAAGGCATGACCAATACCCATAGTGGTAAAACCACCTGGGATAAGGATTTTATATACCAACTAGCCATAGAAGCAGGATACCCTGATCAAATTGCTAACAAAGTTTTAGCATTAAATATGGCAGGGCGCTTACGAGAAATTTTTACTTTTAACGATCAAGAAAATTTTTACCAAAAATTAATAGAACAATGCCATTATTATTGTCAGAGAATAGCACCAAAAGTAACAATAACCATGTATCTGATTAATTCTGATGGAACACACATATCTTATTCAATATGAACATAATGAACCTTGTCCGGCCTTTGATTGCTGGTGTTTTACACTCTTTTGAGCCCGATCACATGTCTGCGGTATCTGTTTTAGCAGCAGAAAATGCAATACAAAAAAAGAAAGTTTCTTTTAAAACAGCCTTTACGGCATCACAATGGGCATTTGGACACTCTGTTACACTATTAATGTTTGGAGGAATTGCACTGGCTTTTAAAGCAGCATTGATGACCTTTGTAGAAAGTATTTCTTTTTGGGCTGAATTTTCTGTCGGACCTATTATGATTTGGTTAGGCATTACAGCAATTCGACGAAATCATAAGATTAATGAAATGATGGCAGATCATAAAAAAATAGAAGCACACGAGCATCTTGCCGGTAATCCTATTCATCTGCATGGCAAAAAAGGAGAAGAAATAGCTATGAATCCTATAAACCGTTCTTTTTGGATAGGTATGCTACATGGTTTGGCAGGTACAGGAGGAGCGCTTACATCGGCATTAATTATTAGTGCAGATACTATTTCTGACGCTATTTTAATACTTATCGTAGAATCTGTAGGGATTATTTTTTCTATGGCAGTGTATAGTTACGTTCTTATTTTTACGATGAGTCGTTTTATAGAGCGTAATATATCCATTTTTAAATGGATGAATGGTGTTATAGGAGTGATCTCTATATTAGCAGGATTAATGGTGTTACAAGCAGTGCTTTTTGAGTAATTTGTAGCTAAATATATTTGTGGTATAAAAAATACTCGTACTAATAATACTAATTTAATCTTTTTGTTAAAACATGTTGCCGTAACTAAGGCTATGCTAAAACATTTTGACTTAATCTTGGAAAAAAAATAACTCAATTTAATTACACGTCATCAAAAAATTAAATATAAGATGAAATTATTTGTCATTTTGGAGAGAATCAGAATCCGTGATCAGATCAAAATAGTTAAATTAAATGTTTCTAATTAAAAATAAATCAAAATGGAACAACCAAACTTATCTGCAATACATAAATTATCGAATGGAGATAAAATTTTTGAAGAAAAAATATTTAATGTTATAAAAAGAGAATTTCCCGAAGAGAAAGCACAGTACTTTATACATTTAGAAAAAGGAGACTACGTAAAGGCAGCAGAAGACGTTCATAAATTAAAACATAAGATCAGTATTTTAGGATTAGAAAAAAGCTATGAAATAGCCACAGATTATGAAAAAAACTTGAAATCTGGAACGTATGATCTTAAAGAAGAATTTGAAAAAATTCTACAAATGATTACAGAATACGTAAATACACTATAAATCATAAGTAGAACTTTTTTATTTAGGAAACTATAGTTTTACTTAACTTTTGATTTTACCTTAAAATTATAGTAATAAGCAATATGGGCAAGTTGTCCCACAATTTTTATGGAATCTTTCATAGATAATTTTGAGCCATCTGCATGAATCCACCGTTTAAGAGGTTGTTCACATATATAAGAAATAGCCTTTTCTTTACCATAAAACTTACGCATTTTCATAAAAATCTCTACATCAAATAACCATTTTGTTATAAATTTTTCACGAAACATTTCATTTACTATTTCCCGATCCATAATTTTTGCGCCGCATTGCGTATCGTTAAAAGACATTCCTAGGATATTTCGGATAATTAAATTAATAGTTTTGCTTATTATTTTACGTGCAGATTCTTTCGTAATGTTAGCTCCCATTCTACTCATTCTGGAACCGCTTACAATTTTAAATTTTGAAGACTCTATAGTTTTAACCAAATCGTCAAAATCTTTAAAATCTGTAGACAAATCGGCATCCAGATATCCTATATAATCTAACTGAGGGTCTTTGGCTAGATGAAGAACTCCTTGGCGTACAGCCTCTCCTTTTCCTCCATTTTTAGCACAATTATAAACACTAATGTTATCTTCTCGCCCTTTAGATAATTTTTTTAACACCTCTAACGTTTTATCGGTACTACCATCATTAACAAAGCATAAGTGGTATCCTAAATTACTATGAGTAAAATCAATAAACTCTTTACTTAAAAGTCGTTTTTCTTCATTGTAACAAGGGATCACTACTCCTACACAATGTCTTTGTAACATTTGTCCTTTAGAACTGTTATCTAAAAGTTTTTCAGACTTTATCCCAAAAATTCTGGCTATTCGAGCAGATATTTCATTAAGAGATAATGGTTTTTTCATATAATCATCGATCCCTAAATCAAAACCATCTATGATAGTATCCTCATCGGTATTACCAGACATTACTAAAATCTTAACATCCGATTTTTTTTCTTGACGAATGTTTTTAATTACTTCTAAACCACACATGCCGTCCATATTAATATCTACGATAACAATATCGGGTTTAAAAGATTCAAATAACTCTAACCCTGTTTGACCATCGCTAGCACATTTAATAGTGTATCCTAAATCGGTAAGGTGTTTTTCTAAGGATAATAAAATAAGTTGTTGGTCATCTATCGCTAAAATTCTTTTCATATAAATAGTAGGTTTCTATGAGTAAAATAAAAATTAATATCATTGAGATAGATAGGGGTTTGTAACGAATTTGTTTTTTATAGGATTAATAATTCGTTGACATCTATATAAAGATTGAACTTGCTTTTTGTGTAAAAAGTGAGGTTCAATACTATCCTAAAAATAGGGAATTATTAGCAGATTTAGTTTGTGAAGTGTTAAAATTTTATGATAATTTATTTGATGTTAACTAAAACTCCATAGAATTGAGGATGCAATACAGGTATTTTTGACGATTGTTTGGCTCCCTGATATGCCAGAGATTTGTAGTGTTAAATACTTAAGATCAAATCCAGACGATAAAAGAACAGATAATCTGGAACACTTAATAGATTTTGATTGGATTGCTCCATACTGGATTCCAGATCAAGTCTGGAATGACAGGGCTTGTCTTTGATTTGTCATTCCAGCGTAGGCTGGAATCCATAAGGAGTGAAAACGAATTGTCTTTGATTTGTCATTCCAGTGTAAACTGGAATCCATGAGGGAATTGCTGCTCCATACTGGATTCCAGATCAAGTCTGGAATGACAGGGCTTGTCTTTGATTTGTCATTCCAGCGTAGGCTGGAATCCATAAGGAGTGAAAACGAATTGTCTTTGATTTGTCATTCCAGTGTAAACTGGAATCCATGAGGGAATTGCTGCTCCATACTGGATTCCAGATCAAGTCTGGAATGACAGGGCTTGTCTTTGATTTGTCATTCCAGCGTAGGCTGGAATCCATAAGGAGTGAAAACGAATTGTCTTTGATTTGTCCTTCCAGCCCTTCAGAAAGCTCAGGATAAACTAAAGGCTAGAATCTATATAAGATTTCCTTGTTAGAGATTGACTTTAAGTAATTAAACATTATTTTTATCTAAAAGTCTTGTCATTCCAGTGTAAACTGGAATCCAAATGTACATCACATGCTAAAACCTAAACATCAATATGCTGTTTATATACTTACAAATAAAAAGAATGGAACACTCTACATAGGTATGACTAATAATCTAGAAAGAAGGATTTTTGAGCATAAAAATAAAAGTGTAGAAGGTTTTACTAAAAAATATGGAGTAGATAAATTAGTTTATTTTGAGGTATACCAATATGTAAATGATGCTATCACTAGAGAGAAAAGATTGAAATCTTGGAATCGACAATGGAAAATAGACCTTATAGAAGAAGAAAATTCAAATTGGAAAGATTTAGCCTATGATTGGTATGATTAAAATGACCCCGGTCTACACCAGAGGACAATTCGTTTATTAGTATGAATACGTTATACTTGTCGTCCCCACAAACATAATTCCGTATTTTTACCATCCATTAAGATCAAAAACCATACATACGCTAATGCAATCCAAATACACCTATCCTTTTACTGCAATCCTAGATCAGGAAGATTTAAAATTATGTTTAGTACTCAATCTGATAGACCCAAGTATTGGCGGCGTTTTGGCAACAGGAGATAAAGGTACCGCCAAAACCACTATGGTACGAGGATTGAGTCAATTAATGGGAGACGATTTTCCGTTTGTTAATTTGCCAATAGGTGCTACCGAGGATCGGGTGCTAGGAAGCATTAATCTGGAAGCATTAATTAACCAAAAAACCACTATGGTAGACAAAGGACTACTAGCGCAAGCACATCAGGGGTTTTTATATATCGATGAGGTAAATTTATTGAATGATTATCTAATGGATGTATTATTAGATGCATCGGCAACAGGAGGCTATCATCTAGAAAGGGAAAGTATCTCGCAATGGATGGATAGTCGTTTTTGTTTGGTAGGTACTATGAATCCAGAAGAAGGCGCATTGCGCCCCCAATTATTAGATCGATTTGGATTAAGTGTACATATTACTACCCCAAAAGAAATAAAAATTCGAACCAAGATAGCCATGCAACGCCTTAACTTTGATAGTGATCCAGAGGCATTTTATCAAAAGTTTGAAAAAGAAGAAAGAACCATTAAAACTCAGGTTCTTTTAGCAAAAGAACGACTTCATAAAGTAACCATTTCAGAAACTATACAAGAGCAATGCGCAGAACTCACCATTGCTAATCAGGTAGAAGGAATGCGCGCAGATATTTTATTATTAAAAACAGCAAGAGCTTATGCTGCATATTATAATAAGGAACAGGTAACCACAGAAATGGTAACTGTAATAGCTCCATTTGTATTACAACATCGTGCAAAAGAATATACACCACCATCTAATCAAGATCAAGAACAATCTTCTGATCCAGAAAATCAAGAACCTAAAGAGGAAACAGCTCCTCAAAATGGACAAAGTAACACTACATATCAATTGCCAAAAACTGTACGGCAAGGCTTAAAATTTACCGCTTCAAAAGCAACCAAAAAACAAGAAATCCCATTAGATACATTACAAAAACTATATCAGGTATCTTATCCAGCTCAGCGACAACCTGAAATTTCGGTACTGCAATCGGTAAAAAATTATCTTAGTACCAATAAATTTAGAACCATATACAAACAAGCAACAAAAAAAGCAGTAGCGCGAATTGTATTTTTGGTAGATACCAGTGCATCTATGGCGATAGAGCAACAGATGGGATATATAAAAGGCATTATCGAAAAAACGATCACTTCCTGCCCAATGCAAAAAGTACAGTATGCCATTGTAGGTTTACAAGACACAACCGCAAAAGTTTTTCAGGAATTTACAACCAGTACACCACAGATTTTATCGGTAAATTACCAATTAAAAACAGGAGGAAAAACCAATTTGGGAGCGGCTTTTTTTAAAGTATACGAAGTTTTACGATCCATGAATATGCAAACCGTACAATTGTTTGTCTTTACAGATGGAAAAATAAATACAGGAACAGAAAACCCGTTTCAATACGCAGTTACTACCTACAAAAAGTATCTTGCCAGAATCCCTAAAGCCACCATTGTAGATACAGAATATGGTTTTGTACGATTAGGCAAAGCACAGCAATTGGCACAGCAGTTACGACTTGGTTATAGTACTATTTCTGATTTTTAATACACTTGTTGTTTCCCCATACCAGATTTCAGGGCAAGTCTGGAATGACAGGGCTTGTTTTGATTTGTCCTTCCAGTGTAAACTGGAATCCATGAGAGTATTGTTGCTCCCCAAAGTAGATTCCAGGGCAAGTCTGGAATGACAGGGCTTGTTTTGATTTGTCCTTCCAGCGTAGGCTGGAATCCATAAGGGTATTGTTGCTCCCCAAAGTAGATTCCAGATCAAGTCTGGAATGAGAGGGCTTCGAGTGCCGTATCCCGCGATTTGCAACCACAACTCCTGAGCTTCGATTGTCTCTGCCAGCTATGCAATCTTTACAAAGGATGCCTTTAGAGTGACCCCAACCCATGATATACTTGCTCCCGGCAGCCGGGACGATACTTTTGATTGCCGGGAAGGGGTACGACACTGCCGGGAAAGGGTTTTATAGTGCCGGGAGAGCATTGTTAACTGCTGGGAAGGGTCTCTATACTTACGGGAAAGGTAAACACACCTACGGGAAGGATTTTTTATTGCCAGGAAGAGGTTCTATATCGCTGGGGACATAAAATAAGTTGCGGGGACGGTGAATATGGTGCCGGGCTTCGGTTTCGAGTGCTTCAGCAATCTATTGTTGAACTTTTATATTTATTATTTTTCGGTTTTATATTAAAAATTCGGGCTTTGGTATGTAGTTATAAAAATCAAACAGTCTAATATCTAATCTTTAACAGCAAAGCGGTCTGGACTTCTAAAAGCGTAGCAATCTAAACAAAACTATATAATAGTACTCTTGCGATATCTTATACACTAAACTATCTTTGGTATTTAGTTATAAAAATTAAACAGTCTAATATCTAATCTTTAACAGAAAAGCGGTCTAACTTCTAAAAGCGTAGCGATCTAAAATCTCAATTCTTTATAAACCTATGTCCAAAGCATTTTTAATAGCAGCTCCGTGGAGTAACTCAGGAAAAACAACACTTACTTTAGGAGTGTCAAGATGGTTTAGTAATCAGGGGTATAACGTACAAACTTTTAAATGCGGACCCGATTATATCGATACCATTCATCATGGTACTGCAGCAAGAAAAGCAGCAATAAATTTAGATACAATTATGATGCCTGCACAACACATGATCGATGTTTTTGAGCGATATAATGCGGCTTCCGATATTAGTATTGTAGAAGGAGTAATGGGATTGTTTGATGGCGCCGTAAAAGATGAAGGAAGTTCTGCAGCGATAGCCAAAATGTTGGATATACCTGTGATTTTGGTAGTAAATGCAAGTAGTATGGCATATACTATAGCTCCGATCTTACATGGGTTAAAAACTTTTGACCCCCAAGTTAAGATTGCAGGCGTTATTTTTAATTTCGTAAAAACAGAATCTCACTACGCCTTTTTAAAAGAAGCGTGCGATACGGTCGGGATACCATCATTGGGATATATCCCGCCAAATAAAGAGATTGCTATCCCATCGCGTCATTTAGGGCTACATATTGAAGACCTTTTTGAAAATGTTATCGAAAAAGCAGCATCACATATAGCAACCCATATATCGTTGCCAAAACTTTTGGAACACACCAAAACCTATCCTAAAATCGATCCTAAAATCCCTGTGAAGACAACGGGAGAAAAAAAATATAGAATCGCGGTAGCCAAAGACGAAGCATTTACATTTACCTATCTAGAAAACCTAAAATGGTTAGAAACGATAGCAGAGATTATATATTTTAGTCCAATTAGGGATCAAAAACTACCAGAAGCAGATGGCATTTATTTGGCAGGAGGATATCCAGAATTATATGTAGAAGCATTGTCTGCTAATACCACAATGCGAAACCAAATTAAACAAGCCGCAGATCGGGGAGTAAAAATATTGGCAGAATGCGGCGGGATGATGTACTTAGGAACTACTATTGTTAATGAAGAAGGAACTGCATATCCTATGGCAGGTATATTTCCGTTTCATACCTCTATGCAAGACAAAAAACTATCCCTAGGATATCGTAAAGTAATTTTTAAGGATATAGAAATATGGGGACACGAATTTCATTACTCTAAAGTATCGAACGACGATAATATACCAACGGTAGCAAGAGTATTTTCCGCAAGAGAAAAAGAAGTTGCTACAAAAATATATCAATATCAAAACGTATACGCTAGCTACATACATTTGTATTGGGCAGCGTTACAACAACCAGCAGACTTATGCATTTAATAGCAACCATACCCGGAGGGTGGAATCCCAATGACGATGGGATATTTTATATAGAGCAACAACCAGGCGATATTGTATTTCTTAGCGCAGGAGATACAGAAATTCATACCTTAAATGAAGCCTATAAAGAGCTGTACCAAACCGAAGGAGATACACTACCCAGTTTACGAATGACCAATCTGGTATATCTTAAACAAGAACTAACTATCGATACCTATCTCGAAGAAGTACTAAGCAAAGCTAAAGTAATTGTTTGTAGCATGCTTGGGGGTGTTAGTTATTATAAATATTTGGTAGAATCTTTGGTAGAGTTGCAGGAACAAACAGGTAATACGGTGTTGTTTTTACCTGCGCATGAACCCGATTTTGAATTGATGCAATTATCCTCGGCAGATCTACAAATAGTACATCAATGCAGACAATATTTGCAAGAAGGGGGAAAAGAAAATGCCATAGCATTACTTAACTATATACAAAACACTTTTTTTGGTACCACTTTTACTATGGTACCTCCTACATCTATTGCAGAGGTATTTTTGTATACCCAAAAAACAGGTATGATCTCTCAGGAAGCTTTCGAACCTACAATAGATAGCTCTAAACCTACGGTGGTATTGTTAGCATATCGTACCCATTACCTCTCGGATAATATGGAGCCGTTGCATGTGATAGCTAGTGCGCTACATAGCAGAGGGATGAATGCCTTTGTAGTATTTGCTAGTAATTTAAGAGATCCAGAGTTAGTAGAGCAGGTAGAAATGTTGATGACATATAATGGAAAACGTAATATCCATACCATTATGAATACGACAGGATTTACCATCAAGCCGATGGATGGCTCTGCATTTATTTTTGAAAAACTAAAAGTACCAGTACTGCAAGCTATATTTTCTACTTCTAATAAAGAGGTGTGGCAAGACGGGCTTTTTGGATTACCACCTACCGATATTGCGATGAATATAGCCTTGCCCGAAATTGATGGGCGAATCATTGGTCGTGCAGTTTCTTTTAAAAAAGAAATAACCAAAGATACCCTTACCGATAGTTCTATCTTAAAATATGAAGCATATCTCCCCGCATGTGAGTTTATGGCAGAACTAGCACAACGATGGACGGTGCTACAGTATAAAAAAAATATAGATAAAAAAGTAGCCGTTATTTTGCCAAATTATCCAAATAAAGATAGCCGTTTGGCTAATGGAGTGGGTTTGGATACACCAGAAAGTTGTATTGTTTTATTAGATGCGCTTAAAGCGGAAGGATACGACGTAGGAGAGCAATTACCTCAAAACGGTACAGAACTGATGCACTGGATAACGCAGGTAACAACTAATGATATTACCACTACAAGAACAAGACCACATGCACTGGTTTTTGAACGTTCGGATTTTGATAGCTGTTTTTTGGCATTGTCAAACGAATTACAAAATAAAATAAAAGAACAATGGGGAGAACCAGAAGAAGATCCCTATTATACAGGTGCTGGATTTATCGTTTCCGGATTTTTATTAGGAAATATATTTGTGAGCATTCAGCCTTCGCGAGGATACAATCAAGACCCACAAGCAATTTACCATTCTCCCGATTTGCCACCAACCTATTCATATTTAGCATATTATTTTTGGGTACAACAAAGCTATAACGCAGATGCAGTAATCCATTTAGGAAAACATGGAAACTTGGAATGGTTACCAGGAAAAAGTGTATCTCTGGATCCTGAAACTTGTTTTCCAGCAGCCGTATTTGGGGCATTACCTCATTTTTATCCCTTTATCATAAATGACCCGGGCGAAGGAACACAAGCAAAACGACGTAACCAAGCAGTGATCATTGACCATTTAATTCCGCCGATGACCCGTGCAGAAACCTATGGTGGTTTGATGAAATTAGAACACTTGGTAGACGAATATTATGAAGCAGCATCACTAGACCCAAAACGAGCTAGAGTATTAGAAAAAGAAATAGCAACAGTAGTAAAAGAAACAAAGCTAAATATTGACTTAGGAATAGCCACCGAAGATGTAGATGAGTTATTAGTGAAACTAGATGGGTATTTATGTGAGTTGAAAGAAGCACAAATCAGGGATGGATTACACATTTTTGGAAAAGCCCCTGTAGAGGAGCAACTTATCGATCTGTTAATTGCATTACATCGTGTGCCAGGATACCATCAAGAAGGCATAACACAAGCATTAGCTAAAGATTTAGAAATCACCCAAAATATTTTAGAAATAGCCTATACAGAACCGATGGAGGTAACTATCGAAGGCGTTTTTTGCAAAACTGCAGGGCAAGTTACTGCACAATTAGAAAACATAGTAAAAAGAGTACTTATCCTGTATCTACAAGAAGGAACACTACCAGAACTCTATCCAAGAACTACAATACAGCTACAACAAATAAAAGCAAGTACCTTAGTAAAAGTAGAACAAACTACAGACGAGATAACTTGTCTTTTAGATGGGCTTAATGGATATTATGTTCCATCGGGGCCATCTGGAGCACCAACAAGAGGTAGATTAGATCTATTGCCTACAGGACGAAACTTTTATTCTGTAGATGTACGTACCATCCCTACCGAAACCGCATATCGGTTAGGGGAAAAAAGTGCCCAACTGATCATCGATCGGTATTTGCAGGAAAACGGAGAGTATCCCGAAACCATAGGGATTTCTGTTTGGGGAACCTCGACCATGCGTACAGGAGGAGATGATATAGCACAAGCATTTGCATTAATGGGAGTACGACCGATTTGGAAAAATGTAAACCGAAGAGTAACAGACTTTGAAGTGATCCCAATTATACAATTAGGAAGACCCAGAGTAGATGTAACTTTGCGAATTTCAGGGTTTTTTAGAGATGCATTTCCTGATGTTATTAATTTATTTACTGCGGTAGTTACCCGCTTGGCTAATCTGGAAGAGCCTTTGGAGGATAACCCAATCCGAAAACGATTTTTAGAAGAACAAAACCAATGGCAAGGACAAGGATTACCACAAGAAGAAGCAACACAACGTGCTTTATATCGTGTTTTTGGATCAAAACCAGGGGCTTATGGTGCAGGATTACAAGCGGTAATCGATGAAAAAAACTGGCAAACACAAGAGGATCTTGCTAAGGTATATATCAATTGGAGTGGCTATGCCTACGGAAATTCTAAAAAAGGAGTATCGGCACACGAGTCTTTTCAATACCGATTACAAGCCATGCAAATTGTAATGCAAAATCAGGATAATCGAGAGCATGATATTCTGGATAGTGATGATTACTATCAATTTCATGGGGGATTAGCAAATGCAGTAAAAACTATAAAGGGTAGTGATGCCGAAATTTATTTTGGAGATAACTCCAGACCAGAAACCCCTAAAGTAAAAACATTAAAAGAAGAGTTACTAAAAGTATATCGCTCTCGGGTAATTAATCCTAAATGGATTGCAGGAGTACAACGCCATGGATATAAAGGCGCTTTTGAAATGGCAGCTACCTTGGATTATCTATTTGCATATGACGCAACCACCAATTTGATCGATGATTTTATGTATGAGGGGATTACCGAAAGCTATTTGTTAACTCCCGAAAATAAAGAATTTATAAAACAAAATAATCCTTGGGCATTAAAAGATATGAGCGAACGATTGCTAGAAGCAATACAACGAGGTATGTGGGCAAATCCATCCGATAAAATCAAAGAACAACTAGAGGATTTGTATATGGAAGGGGAAGGATTAGTAGAGTAAGTAAAAAAAAGTTTATATACACTATTTTAAAATTGAAATGGTATTGAATAAAGAATAATTAAAAAATACACCCTCCAATTTAGGGTAACAATACACCAAAATAAGAACTAGTATAACAAATACAGTACAATACATGATTAAAATTACACCAGTTAGATTTCAGTTTAAAAAAAGGATTATTTCGAGACTCGCTATTACAATTTTATGTACAATACTATCCGTTTCTTGTACTGGGCAAATAAATGAGGAGAAAGGTTTAGTAGAAAAAATTATATATAACAAATCCAAGTTAGATTATTCTGTAAACCTTCAAACTCATTACCCTGTTGAGGTTTTTGTAAACAATTTTCCTGTTATACAAAGTTTGGTTCGTGTTAATAGTTCTTTTATTGATATGGCTATCCATAAAAAAGGAACACAGAAATTAAAAATAGTATTGGATTTGAATGTTACTTTAATGAAAGGATATACTCCTAAAAATGAGGATCCAGTATTAAAATTCAAATTAGAAAAAACGAATATAACAGACGAATTTTATGAGGAAAAAGAAATAGAGAATTTTGAAATTTTATACTCAGATTTAAAAAAGGAAGATTTTGAAAAAGGATATTATAGCAAAGAAATAACCTTTGAGGCAAATCCAGAATACGAATTTAACAGTTGGAAAAATGCTATAGATTTACGATTGCTAGATAAAAACATATTATTAGATAATGTTTATAAAGCGTATGAAACATTGATATCAGATATTAAAAATGCAAATACAAAATCATTTGTACATAAAATACAATTAGCAGAATATGAAATATCGCAATTGCGAGGAATGAAAAAAGAATGGGTGTATAAAGAAAGAGAAAGATTATATAATAACGAATTCAAATGGATGCCCAAAGATAGTTGTAAACTCGTTTTTTTTGATGAAGGTAAGCTCGTTTCTCTCGCAAGAAAATATGATATTTGGAGCAAAAAAGATACTTCTGTTATTGATTTTACCCCGCTTTCTGGTAAATGGGAAAAAGGGAGTGTTCCCCGATTTATAACCTATTATCATAACTTCTATTATACAAAACCCAAAAGTGACGCACCATTACAGTTGATACGATATAGAACCTTTACTTATGATATGGATTTATAAATTGGGATGGCCTCTTATTGAAGGGATAATTCCCTATGATGTTTTAAAAATATACCTCGTAAGGTAGCTTTTGGATTGTAGATGAATAAAAATAGGTAGTTGACTAGATTTAGTAGTGTTTATGAAAAAAATGATTGTAATTATATCTGTTGTTGTACTGTTTTGTTTCCTTTTTTTAGATAGATGTAGCATTATTAATATTACAACTGCCGATATATTTAGGCCTAAGGCATATAAAAGATTTACTTCTTTAAAAGACAGTGTAGCCTCTGATAAGTATGTGATTACTCCAATATCAAGTGCTTTTCCGATACTGTTTGATAGTATTAAAAGTGAGTTTTATTTACGAAACGGTAAAGGATTAACAAAAATAGATAGAGAAGGAAATGTTATTATAACAAACTCTTTACATCAAGAGGAATATAGTTCTACAGCAAATTTCGCTAATTTTATCCCGTATGTATTTGTGAAAAACGGAGTATACGATTTTTCTGGAAACGAAATGAGGTATCATACTTTTTCTGAAATAATAAATAGTAATAATGAAGTTAAGGACGAAGATTTTAAAACAGAGTTTGAGAAAAGTTATAAGGAAGCAGAACTGGTAGTTTATGAAACAGATCAAAATATAGATCTGGAATGCCAATGCTATCCCATGTATTTTAAAATCAATACCCAATGGAAATTAATTTTTTCTCAAAAAGGAGAGTATAGATTTACCCATTTGTCTAACAATCTAGAAGCAAAGGATACTATTGGTCAGATAGATTTTGAAAAATTTCCGGCAAAGTTTACAAACAAAAAGCTAATAGTATTAAAGGACGATAAACATAAACGATATACTATAGAAAGCCCAGGAATGACTCGCAATACCGACGAATATTTTGATACTTATTATACACAAATTTTAAAGGAGAAAAGTTTTAATTATCATTCTGAAAACACCTTAAAAGTATTGTCTTATAAAAAAGAAAAGTATTATCATACAGGAGGGTATTGGGATTTTCCGGATTGGGTAACCCCTTCGTTTGAGGTAACAGCATTTTTTGAGTTAACCTATAATGAAGAAAAATTATTTTTTAAAGAAAACGCTATAAAATATTATAGTAAATCAAATATAGATAAAGGCATTTTTCTTTATGAATTACCAGAACACGAAAGACATAAATCTAAAGTAGCTTTCTTTTATTATGAAGGCGGTTCAAATTACTATAACCCGCAAACAGGAGAAACAGAAAGTGGCGCAAACGGATTGTATATTATTAAACCCAAGTCAAAAAAATGAATGATATTATTGAGTTTTTACTAAAGAATGAAGCAGATACACCTCAAGTTATCTTTTTTATGTTCTTTAGTTGTGGGATTGCTATTTTTCATACTGTGATATTAGGCGGATTATTTAATCTAAAGTTTAAACCTTGGTTATTCTTTGTTTTAAACCCTTTATCATTATTGATAGTCTCGGTAATAGACAAAAGATTAGTTCTTCCGTTATTATTACTCCATTTTATATCTGTTTTTTTATTAGGGATTATTGGTGCTATTTACTCAGGGATTAGATCTGTAAATAAAGAGAAAAAAGAAATAGCCAAAATAAAAAGAAAATACAATGCAAAGGAGACTCCATTATGGAAAAAAATAGCAGGTATTTTACTTATGATACTGTTTTTTATAAGTTTCTTTTTTATTGGTATTCATGCCTTTTTATTATTATTTTTAATAGTCCCTGTGCTATCCTCTTTTTTTCCGAGCAATAAAAGCAGATTTTTGAAGTATCAAAAAGTTTTACCAACAGCTGCTATTCGTTCGGTTGCAATGGGGTTAGCAGAAATAGAAGGTACTCTCGAGATGATAAAACCAGTAGTTTCGCCCATAAAAAGCAAAGAGTGTATTGGTTTTAGGTATAGAATAGAAAAAATAAGTAGCGATAAAGATGGTCGAGACAGTTTTTCTACCATCTTCGATGAAATTACTTGTAACCCTTTTTATATGGTAGACGAAACGGGTAAAATTGAAGTGAATCCTGATAAAATGGAATTTGTATACGTTCCCGAAGATGAGCAATATAGAGGTTCTGGAAAGAGATACACGCAATTTATTTTACAACCAAATGATAAAATGTTGTTAATTGGTAAAGCGAGTTTAAAAGAAAACAACCAACCTGTTTTTGAATACGAAGATATCAAAAAAGTATTTGCAATTGCACCTGTAGATAAAGTGAAGTATTATAATACCTATAAACCTTTACTTAATTCATTTATATTATTTACTTGCTTTTTTGCTTTTATAGCATCACTTATTCTAATTTCTCCAATACGAATAGAAAACGATACACTTATAATAGATCCACCAAAATTTATAGCCAATATAGATGCAAATACTGTTATAGAGCAAGACCATGTAAATCAAGACCATGTAAATGAAGATATAAAGGAAGCAAATGCAACAGAAGCAGGACAAGCTACAAAAAATGAAGTTGCTCCAGAAGATGATACGAAACCAAATCAAGATAGTTTTTAATAGTTAAAATAATAATTTATGAATCCACTTATCTCTTACTCCATCTTAGCTTTATTAGCACTAGGGGTTATTAGTATTATCGTTTCTGCTTATAATAAGCTAATAATGTTAAAAAATAATGTAGCAAAGTCATTTTTTAATATTGATATTTTGCTAAAACAAAGAGCAGACGAAATACCTAATCTTATAAAGGTAGTAAAAGAAAGCATGAAATATGAAGAAGCTACGCTTACTAAACTTACAAGATTAAGAACAGATTTCCTGAATTCTACAAAGGATGAGGATAAAATTTCATTATCTAATGAAATGGATAAAATGGTGAAATCTATTTTTGCAGTATCGGAGAACTACCCGGATTTGAAAGCAAATAATAATTTTATGCTTTTACAACAAAGGGTTTCGGGAATTGAAGATGCAATTGCAGATCGACGAGAATTTTATAATGAGAGCATAACTATGTACAATATAGGTATAGCAGAGTTTCCTACAGTAATCTTATCTAAATTGATGAATTATAAAGAGAAGCAATTATTACAAATTACAAACGAAGAAAAACAGTATAATGGAATTGAATTTTAGTTTTATAGATCTTCTAAAAATAATAGATGAGGAGCCTGTATTTATGGTTATGTGGGCGGCATTTGGAGTTTTCTTTACTATTTTCCTTTTGATGATCCCAATGTATATATTCAGAAAATTAGGTATTAGTACTTATTTTAAAACTGCTTTTGGAATATTAGTTGGAACTATTTTAATATCATGGATTACAGGCTTTATTTCACAAATCATACTCCTGTTCTCAGATGTTTCTGGAATAAGAATGTTATTGATATGGATTGTTATGTTTGTAACATATTTAGCGTTTTGTATTTTCAATAAAAAAGCAATATTAAAATGGGTCAATGAGCATTCTCCTGTAAAGTAGAAAAGATAAGATAGTCAAATACTCTTTCTAAAAAGGATGGAGGATAGGATAAGTGTTTACTCATAAAGTTATATTTCTAGTTGTTTTATCAAGACTATTCAATACTAAAATAAAGGCTTAATAAGCCCCCTGTTTTCAGGGGGATGATTTACCTGAAAACAGGGAGAAGATTGGTCTAAAATAATATTAATTTTACTAAGTGTTAATGACTGTTTTGCATTAACTTATTTATAATAACCTAATAAATAAAACCTTTTAAAACCTTTAAAATGAAACAAATGATTTTACTTCTCTATTCTATGAAGTTGTATTTATCTTTATAAATATTTCTCATAGCAAGCTTAATGTCAGATAAATTTATAAATTATATTAAAGATGTAATTTTGTTTTTGAAACAATAAGCTTACCATGCTCTTTTATCTTAAAATTAGCGTTTTTAGTTATGCTTTTTTTGAGTATGTAAAAAATAATTTAAAAACCTATATTAAAAAGGAATCATGTATAAATAGTCTTTAATAACAGATGTTGGTTAAGCTTCTTTGAAGGATTCTTCTATACTAATAAAAAGTTAACTATTAGTTAAAAAAAGTTTATGTTAAACAAAAAAACAGACGTATATCACTTATAATCAAAGGTTTATTTTTTTTGTTTTTTTTAAAATATTTAATTACGGTTTAACCACAACCTTTCTATTGATTAAGATTTGTAAATTTGATCATAGCATTAAAATTAAATTGCAAAATATGTGATTTAATGATATTTAAGTCTTTATTTTTATTTTGGAAATAGATAGGTTTAGACAGAAAATAAAATAGTTATAAAAGTTAAATTTTATTTTTTTTAGAATTCTGAATAAATAACAAAAAAACAATTTAAGACAAAATGTGGGTCAAATGGCGAAGCCTTGCCTTTTAGTTTGATCGATTTTATAATAACAAAATAATAAAAACAACTTTAGATAAGTAACTTTAATTTATCTGATAATTTAATACAAACGTTAGTTAATAGTAATAAGATTTATAATGTACTGGTTTTAGATTTTGATATATTCGAAATAAGACGAAATTATAAATTTATTATTTATAGCAATTTATTACCCCACCTCATTTTTTGAAATAGATAAATTCAAACAATTTTTTAATGTTTGGGTTTGTCTGAATTTCAGAATATTTTTTCAATATTCTTGATTTTTATAATAAAGTTTATGGCTTAATGTGAGCCAAATGGCGAAGCCTTGCCCTTAATTAAAATAATTTTATCAATATCATTAAAAATGAAAAAGAAGATTAATCCCTCTAGGGAGTGGTATGTGTTATATGTGAAATCACGTCATGAGAGGAAAATTGAAGCTCTATTAAAAGAAAATAATATAGAGACGTTTTTACCATTGGTTAAAACGGTTAGAGAATGGAGTGATCGAAAAAAGATAATTGAATCACCATTGTTTCCTTCCTACCTTTTTGTAAAGATTGATTTTAGAAAAGAGTCAGAAAAAGTCCTTGCGATAAGAGGTTTCTGCTTTTTTGTAAGATTTGGAACCGAATTTGCTAAAATTCAAGAGCATGAAATAAACTCTATTAAGCTTCTTATGGAAATAGATGCCTCTATGGAAGTTGAAAATAACCATATTCAGCCACAAGTAGGAGAGCTTAGGAAAATAGAGATAGGGGCATTAGGAGGCCTAGGGTGCGAAATTATTAAAGTTAATAATGAAAATAAAATTATAGTTCGAATAGACTCTATAAACCAGAATATATTAGCAACAATTCCATCATCTTATCTTACTCAGTTAGCTACGGTATAGCAGGTATTTCTTAACTCATAATGATTGTTGTAAACTAAAACAATCTGTGTTTTATCTTAAATTTTTCAAGAACCGTAGTTATGTATAATATTCTATAACCTGACATTTTAAAATTATGAGTAATTCAAGATTTTCCTAATATACTATAGTAATCCCCTTCTGAGTTTATAAAAGTTGTGCGAGAATTAAAAATAATTAAGGAAGAGTTTAATATATTCTATCATTATCAATATTTTGATATATTTAAAAAAAAGATTTTAACCATATCTTTCTATAGAAACCGTATTAGCAGATAATTATTCTTATTTAGAATTTCACAATTTTATATTTTTTATCCCTTTATGTGTTTTAGCTAAGAATACATAAACAAACTAATACTTCAATATCTTCTATTATATATTATGCGGATATAGTATAAATACCATTTTTAAACTACTTAAAAAGCATACCAAAAGCAGTTATATTGTTTATAGCTAGTTGTTCTAAGTGATTAGAAACATTGACTATTGCTATAGATAAACTATAAAATGTTTAATATTTTGTTCAATTTTTTAATATAAATAATTTATAATTATGGATTCACTCAAAAAATATCATTTGTCTGAAGATGCAAGAATTGTAACACCTACACTTCCGGGAGAAAAGTCAAAAGAATTATTAAAATTACAGGGAGAGATTGAAAGCAGTGTTGTCTCATACCCAAGGAACATGCCTATAGCTATCAAAAGAGCAAAAGGAAGTATTATAGAGGATGTTGATGGCAACTATTTTATTGATTTTTTTGGAGGATGTGGAGTTTTAAATGTGGGGCATGGTAATGAGTATGTGTTAAAGTATGTTAAGGAACAACAATCAGATTTAATTCATGCATTAGATTTTCCTACAGAAAATAAACTTAGTCTAATTAAAAAAATAATAGGACACTTACCAGAAGAGATTCAAAAGGATTATAAAGTATGTTTTGGAGGCCCAACAGGTTCTGATGCTGTAGAAGCAGCTATTAAATTAGCAAAAATAAAAACAGGTAGAGATGGTATAATTGCTTTTATGGGCGGTTATCATGGTATGACCTCTGGGGCTTTGGCAGTAACTTCGGATATATTTTTTAGAAATCATATTACTTCTTTAATGCCCAATGTTCATTTTGTTCCTTACAATTATCCATATCGGGATAAATCAATAACAGGAGACAATGAAAATAATATTTCAGGGATAGAGTATTTTAAAAATGTATTAACCAATGGTCATTCTGGAATAACAAAACCAGCAGCAATTCTTATAGAGCCAATTCAAGGAGAAGGAGGTAATATCGTTCCAGAAGATGGGTATTTAGAAGAATTAGTTAGAATAGCTCATGAAAATGATGTTTTAGTAATATTTGATGAAATTCAAAGTGGGTTCTTTAGAACAGGAAGTTTTTTAGAATTTATGAATACAAAAGCAGTTCCTGATATTATTACCTTTTCTAAAGGGTTTGGTGGAATAGGGTTTCCAATTTCTGGATTGATTTATAAAAAAGAAATAGAGGCTTGGGGTCCCGCAGCACATATTGGAACATTTAGAGGTAATCAAGTAAGTATTGCAGCTGCTAGAGGAGCTTTTGATTTTATAGACGAATATAATATTGGAGAATATGCAAAATACATTGGGGCATATTTAATGGACAAACTTAAGGAACTACAATTAGATAGTCCATTTATAGGAGATGTAAGAGGAAGAGGTATGATGATAGGGGTAGAGCTAGTAAAAGATAGAGATACAAAAGAACCATTTCCAGAGTTTGTTAAGAAATTCAGAGCAGAATGTTTTCAAAGGGGTCTGTTGTTTGAAGTAGGAGGACACCATAATAATGTATTACGTTTTGTTCCACCTTTAATAACTACAAAAAAAATTATTGATAATGCAATAGCTATAATGAAAGCATCTATAGCCGTTTGTCAAGAGGATTATTTAGAATCTACTTTTTCTTAAACTTAAGAAACACCCATAATAGAATGTTACCTATAAAACCCTTCCGTTTCTAACGATTCGTATTTTATAAAACCTTAATAAAAGTATTCCAAAAAAACACATATTACAGCAGTTTAAGTAAATCTTTAGCTTTTTTGAGTTAGAGTCATTTTTAAACAATTATGTAGCATCATTAAGGATAAATTATTAAAAGGAGGTATTGAACTAAACTTAAGAGCTCTGGGAGAATGAAAAGAAATAGTATAGATAACGTTTTTTGGTTGATTCCACTCCTTTTTTAAGAGATCAGAAATGTTTTTTTTCTATGATAGAAGCACTTCAATGGATAAATTTCGAATCATAAACCTTAAAACCGATAAAGGGTTATTTTTATAATTTAACTTTAGTAAATACATACTTACAGTAGCTTTCGTCTAAAGCATAGCTAATATTAATATATTAAATCTATTCGAATGAAAATTTTAAAGTTTGGAGGAACTTCTCTTGGGTCTATTGAGAACTTAAATAAAGTAAAAAATATTCTCAAAAGTGATTATGATCAAAAAATAGTTGTTTGTTCAGCGATGTCAGGAGTTACAGATCAATTAGTTTCTCTTTCAGAAAATATTAAATTAAAAAAAACAAAGGAAATTGCATTGCAATTATATAATTTGAAAGAAAAGCATGTAGGTGTAATTGATAATTTAATAGAAGATGAAGATAAACGAAAAAAAATGAGAAGTGTTTTATCGCAGATAATAAATGAGATTTTGGATCTGTCTGCAATGGAATACTCTGAAATTTTACATTCAAAAATAATAACTCGTGGAGAAGCATTATTAACGCATATATTTTCTGACTATTTAAATTTAGTAGGAGTGCCTAACGAGTTACTTAGTGCAGAAGATTTTATGTGGGTAGATAACATTGAAAATCCTAATCTAGAAAAGGTTTCTAAGAAATTAAATTCAATTTTAAGAAAAAAAACAAATATACCGTTATATATAACACAAGGATTTATTTGTAGAAATAAGGAAGGAGATATAGATAATCTTAGAAGAGGAGGAAGTGATTATTCTGCAACAATAATTGGAGCTGCATTAGGTGCTGACGAGATACAAATATGGACAGATATAGATGGGGTACATAATAATGACCCCAGATATGTCGAAGATACTTTTTCGATACCTTCTTTATCTTATAACGAAGCTTCAGAATTAGCGTATTTTGGAGCCAAAATTTTACATCCGCAAACCGTTTTTCCTGTAATAGATAAAAATATTCCTATCGTATTAAAAAACACATTTAACACAGAAGCATTAGGTACTATAATTTCAAATAAATCGATTGCTAGAGGAATAAAAGCTATTTCGGCAAAAGATAAGATAACAGCTGTAAAAATTAAATCATCCAGAGATTTAATGACTTGTGATTTTCTTAAAAGGATATTTGAAGTATTTAATAAATATCAAACTTCTATTGATATGGTTGCTACTTCAGAAAAATCAATATCCTTAACAATAGAGGATACAGATGATCTTATAAAAATTCAAAAAGAGATAGAGGTATATGCAGAAGTAATCATAGAACCTCATAATAGTATAATTTGTATTGTAGGGGAATCTATTATCACAGACAAAAAATCACATAAACTATTTGATGCTTTAAACCACATATCAATCAAAATGATTTCTTTTGGAGGTAGTGATAATAATATTTCGATATTAGTAGAGACTAAAGATAAAACCTCTGCCCTAAAAGCTTTACATAAAAATCTTTTTTTGATACAACAAGAAGTAATGATATAATACTTTTAAATATGTAAAATTCTAAGAAAATAGATTCTTACTTTTTTCCATAGGAATAACAAGTTTTTAGAAAAAAATGACCTAAACATTCTATTCGTATATAGTTGAAGAAAACCATGATAAATTACTAAAAGAAATAGTACCAAGCTTTTCGGTTAATTTTTAAGAAAAAATTTAAAGATACAAGCGATGGCAAGATGCACAACTTTCGTTATTAGGAAGAATTATTTTATGCCAAGGTTAAAAAATAATAAATAAAAACATATCCATAAATGATTTACGTTATACTACTTATAATAAACCATATTTTGAAAATAATACTATAAATTTAATGTTTCTCACTCAGGAAACATAGTAGTTTGTGCCATATCAGATAAGTGTGATATAGGTATAGATCTAGAAAAAGTAAATGCGGTTATGAAAGCACATGGACAAGGACATTCAATTTCTTTAAAATCTTTTGAAATTATAGATAACCAAACTAAAATTAATAAATAAACTTTTTTTAAAAGAAATCGGAATGGATGATGATTACATCTGTCATTTAAAAACACAACAAATCCAATAGTTTTAAATCCTCCAGTAATAGATTTTTCTATATTTTAAAGAGTGTTTGTTACTTAAAATTTGACCCCTTATTAAGAGGTTAATACCCCAAGACTTAGCCCGGAAATAAAATTACATTTTCGGAATATGCCTCGTGAGCATGTCTAAAGAGCTAATTAAACTACACGGTTTTTATGGAGTCCTTCTAAAAATAATTTAGAAGGACTCTTTTTTTTTAAAAGATTATTATGAAAGAAAAATGATTATAATCTGTTTTATACGATTTACGAATAAAAATCTCGCATATAATCG
The DNA here is from genome assembly GCF_000430665.1 of Aquimarina muelleri DSM 19832. GTDB lineage: Bacteria > Bacteroidota > Bacteroidia > Flavobacteriales > Flavobacteriaceae > Aquimarina > Aquimarina muelleri. The sequence goes on from NZ_AUML01000001.1 coordinate 65,056, forward strand.
CATTCTTTTTCTACTATATTTTCTTCATAAAATGAAACAATAGCTATGGCTATTCTTTAATTTGATTCATCAATCTAGCGAAAAACCTTTGCAATTATTTATACGCAATTCTCATCCGTAAATCGTATTAAAGTGATTTAACGTAATTATTTTTATAAAAACAACAGAGCAATTGCTAAAAGTGGTATTACGGTAAACAGAGAATATGATTTAATCTGTATTGGAGGTGGAGTTATGAGTGCCACGTTAGCTTTAAGAATAAAACTTTTAAAACCTGAAACCAATATCCTAATATTAGAACGTTTAGATCAATTGGCAAAGGGAATTTCTGCAGCATGGAACAATGCAGGAACAGGACATTCAGCTTTGTGTGAACTTAATTGTTGCCTAGAAGATCGATCGACTGCTCCTTCAATTATGTTACAGGTGCTAGAAAAGGCTTTTCCTGAGATTCTGGAATCTGCAGATGGAGCTAAAAAAATAAAGAAATTTATCCCAATGTATAACACAAAAATAACTTCGGGTCTCTTTCAAGAGTACTTAAAAAACACCAAAGAAATTTTAAAATTATAGAATTATAAATCATATTTCAAGACTATTTAAAGGGTAGTTCCTCCATCGACTATAATTTTTTCATTTCGTAAAACTAGAGAGTTTTTGGATAATAAAAACTCTAAAATAGGAGCAATATCTTTTGGCTGCAATATTCTACCTATAGGAGAGGTTTCAGAAAAATGACGTAATAAATCATCTATGGCATTGTCATCCATACCTGATTTTTTTTGTATTGGGCTTTCTGTAACTCCTGGACTAATTATATTAATTCTAATACCTTTTTGAGTAAGTTCGATATTCAAGACTTTAGCAATAGATTCTAATGCAGCCTTACTGGCAGTGTAAACACTTGTGTTTTTAAAAGCTTTAAATACAACAATAGAAGTGTTTAAGACAATGCTAGATGGGTTGTTAAGAATAGGTATGAACTTTTGAATCGTAAAAAAAGCTCCTTTAAAATTGATACCCATAGTTTGATCAAAAATATTCTCGGTAGTATCTTCAAAACCAGCAGCCTTAAAAATTCCTGCATTAATAAAAAGACCATCTATTTTTTTAAACCGTATTTTAATTTTTTCAACCAAAATATCTATATCTTCTAAGGAAGAAGTATCAGAGATATACCCAGTAGCTTTGTTTTCTAATACCTTAAGCGCATTCTTTAAGTTAAGTTCTGTTCTGCCTGTTATGATTACTGTATATTGGTTATCGATTAAGTACTTAGCACAGGCAAGACCTATTCCGCTGGTTCCTCCTGTAATAACAATATTTTTTTGCATATCATTTTTTGTGTAAAAGTATATTGTTACTAACTTTGAAACAAGTACTTACAATAAAGTAAGTAACTAACCTTTACTTCGGAAAATGATGAATAAAGAGGATATTGCAACAAAAAAAAATGAAAAAAAATATCAACAAGCTAATGAGTGCCCTATTACCATATTTATGGAAAAAATAGGAGGAAAGTGGAAACCTGTTATTATTTGGTTGTTGATATTAAATAAAGTGATGCGTTTTAATGAGTTAGATAAATCTATAGATGGTATTAGTCAAAAAATGCTATCGCAGCAGTTAAAAGATTTAGAACAGTTAGGAATACTTAACCGAAAATCATATCCGGTTATTCCTCCAAAAGTTGAATATAGCTTAACACCTAAAGGGCAATCGTTAGAGCCAATTCTGGATGCTATGAAAACCTGGGCAAATGACAATGTGTTATATAGTAAATAATATTTCAAAAGTTTAAGGATATATCCGATGTTAGATAATAAAATTAAAGAGAGGATATGTTTTTTACTCACTATTAATGTTTTTTTTAGAAAATGAAAATCAAAAGTATATTAGATACTACAGCACATAGGCCTTGGGAAATACCCAATAAAAGTTGGAAATTCTATCAAGAATGGAATAATGCAATATTTTTGCATTGGGAGGTAGAATTAGATGAATTACAGAAGTTTGTGCCAAAAGAATTAGAAATAGATTTGTTCGAAGGAAAACCATGGGTTTCTTTAGTAGCTTTTACGATGGAGAAAATACGACCAAAAAATTTACCGCCTTTTTCTCCAATTTCTAATTTCTATGAAATAAATATTAGAACTTACGTAAAATTAAATAATAAAACAGGAGTATATTTTTTAAGTATAGAAGGAGGGACCAACTTATCTTGTAAAATCGCAAAAATGATTTCAGAACTACCATATAGGTATTCTAAAATAAAACGAGACATGTACGCTTATCAAGCTATTAACTCTATATTTAAGGATAAGTTATTTATAAAATTTTTAATTGGAAAAAAGGTTAAAACAAAAAATGCATTAGATATTTGGTTAACAGAACGATATGCATTGTTTCAGGATACAGAAAAATTCATTAATGAATTTGAAATTCATCATCTGGAATGGCCTTTAAGAGAAATTGAAATTCATAATTTAGAAGTTAAATATAAAAGATTTGATACATTGATAAAGGGTAAACCACATAAAATTCAATATTCAGAAGGGGTACAAGTAATTGCTTGGGGGAAAAAATCCAAAGAAAAATAACGTATACACTGTATGAATAATTAATAACCAATAAAATCACACACGATGGAAGCACCTAGCAGTATTTATATTAATGGACACAAACACGTTAGTTATTATTCAGATATTCTTTCAGAAAAAGAAATCGTTAAAAAGAGCAAGTCTTTTTATGATTGGTTGGATAAAAGAAGATCTGTTCGAGATTTTTCTGAGGAACCAGTACCAAAAGAAGTAATAGAAAATCTTATTAAGAGCGCATCTACAGCACCATCTGGAGCACATAAACAACCATGGACATTTTGTGCTATTTCTAACCCAGCATTAAAAACTAAAATTAGAAAAGCAGCCGAAATAGAAGAAAAAGAAAGTTATGAAAACAGAATGAGTGAGCGTTGGAAAAAAGATCTGGAACCTCTTGCAACAGATATGAACAAACCATTTCTAGAAATTGCTCCCTGGCTTATTATAGCTTTTAAAAAAGTATATGAACTAGAAGAAAACGGAGGGAAACATAATAATTATTACGTAAATGAATCGATTGGGATAGCTTGCGGAATGTTAATATCTGCAATTCATAATGCAGGATTGGTCACTCTTACACATACTCCAAGCCCAATGAATTTTTTGGCAGACATACTTAATAGGCCAAGTAACGAAAGAGCTTTTTTATTACTTCCTGTTGGATATCCAAAGTTTCCTGCCTATGTGCCAGATCTAAAAAGAAAAAACTTAGATGAGGTAACTGTTTTTTATGAGTAGAGTTTATTTTAGTAAAATAATGTTATTTGATACCAACAGGCTTTTTGTAAGACATTTAGAGGAAGATGATCAGGAATGGTTTTATGATATGCAAAGTAATTCTAAGGTGATATTGTATATCAAAGCAGTAATGAATAGGAAGGAAAGTAAAACAGAATTAGATCGGTTTATAGGATACTATAAGGATACGACTGTTTTTTTTAAAATATGGGCAGTTGTAGAAAAGTGTAGTAATAAATTTATAGGAATCTGAGGCGTATACAAAAATGATATCAATGAATTTGAGATAGCATATCGATTAAGAGAATGTTTTTGGGGTAAAGGATTTGGTAAAGAAATAGCCAAAGGACTTATAAAATATTGCTTTAGTGAAATGCATCTTGAACAGCTTACGGGTTATGTAAGTAAGCAAAATATAAGTTCAGTTCGAATTTTGGAAAAAGAAATGATTTTTATTGAAGAGTTCTATTCCGTAAAAGAGAAAAATATAGAAAGAAAATATATTTTAAAAAATTTCTATAAGAAAAGGTAGGGTATGCTTTTAATAAAGCGTTTTGTATACATAAACAAAACTATAAATCTGTAAAATACTAGAGTTTAAGGGACAAAGTGAATTCTGAAGTTCAGATTTTAATAAGTTGACAGATGGAGAGAGTTTTCTTTCCATCTTTTTTTTGGTAGAAAAGATAGCGCCATCACTTAATTAGTTTTTCAATACCTTTTTGAGAGTCTATAGAAATATCTTTATACTTTAATGTCCACCCAAGAGAGTTTGTTACAAGATATATTTTTTGTAGCTCACTAATTAATCTGTTTTTTGAATTCGTTACAAGCGTAGATTTCTTTACTTTTTTATTCAATTTTTCAATAACTATTTTTCTTACAGTATTGTGATCATCAGTACTAAACTTATTAATAATCCCTTCTTGTATATCGTGGTATGTTATTTCAGGATTAATATTGATCTCAGCTTCAGGTATTTTGGTGATTGTTACTGTTTTTGTTTCTGGGTCTATGTGATGTTCAATTTTTCTTAGGTCATAAGATACTTGAACATTGGCGTTAACCAATACAATGATTTTCTTTTCAGAAGTAATAAGATTAAAATAGGTTTTACCATCTTTATAAGTAATAATATCAGAAAAATAACCTTCGGTAACCACAAGTTTTCCTGTATTTTTTATTTGATCGCGAATAAGGCCAGAAGATGCTACTTCGGTTTTTCTAGTATTGGATTGATCTATAAAATATTTAATCCCAAATGCTAAAAATGCAGTGATAAGCACTCCAAGTAGAAAATTACGCATAAAATTGTTGTATCAAGTTTTGCATAAATGTACATAAAAAAATAGCTCTTCTACGCAGAAGAGCTATTTTACCTACTTACGTAATTTATACTCCTTAATTTTCCTGAGGCGGGTATTTCTCCAAAATCGCTGCAACGATTTCATTTACCTTCTCTTGTTTTCTGTTTACATCTTGAGTTAATGCAGATGTACCCATTCCTTGCCAAATTAATTCTTTTTTAGAAGCATCAATAAGATCTATATATAAAGTTCCTTGTGTAGTGGTTGAAACTGTGTTATAACCAGTTCCCCAAAACCAAGGATTCCACCCCCAACCATATCCCCAACCGTAGTTGTTTTGGTAGATATTTACATTTTCTTTAGTTTTTGTAAAAATACTTATCAACATATCTGGATTAGATGATTTTGTAAATCCTTTTGCTGTCATATCTGCTTCGATAGCTCTTAAGATTCGTTTTTTGTCTAGGTCACTAATTTCTGCTTTGTCTATTCCTGGCTTGTAAAAGGCGAAACTTTTATAAGTATTAAAATTGGCCTGCTTATCATAATCCGAGGCAACACGCACAGTAGAGCAAGAACTAAGAGTTATGATAAAGATTAAGGATAAAAGTGATGAAAATTTCATAATCCTTGTGTTTTAAACGTTTAACAATAGATTTTTATAAAAATAATATCAATAATTGTACCGTTAAAAAAAAGTTTTTTTAAGAGTAACTGTTGGTTTTTTTATCATACCCATAAGGACAGTGTCTGCAACCACTCTCACAACAATAACCTCTTCTTAGGTGATATTGTTCTGTAAAACATCGATATCCTTCTGGAGTGATGTAATAATCTCCTTCTTTTGGAGTTAATACTTTTTTAGAGTTATTCATATTTACAAAAATAGTATCTTGCAGTTATATGCCCATAATCGTTAACAAATATTTGATAGGTCGTCATTTTGTGGGTATTGCCCTATGGCCTTTTATCGTGATAAATAATTCTTTTCTTAAAAAAGATGATGCTTTTATTAATCATGAAAAAATTCACATTAGGCAACAGGCAGAATTATTGGTTATACCTTTTTATGTTTTTTATCTCATTGAGTATATCATTAGAGTAATTAGATATCGAAATTCACAAAAGGCATATCGTAATATTTCTTTTGAGAGAGAGGCATATTATAACGAAGATAACCTTAATTATCTTAAAACAAGAAAACCCTGGACTTTTATTAAATATCTGTAAATGCATATTTTTTCTTCGGAAATACCAACTTCAAAAACTCAAACCATTACCCATCCTATTTTGGATACAGCAAAAGTTTTTCTTGATATTAAACGAGAAGATCAGATTCATAAAGAAGTTTCAGGTAATAAATTCCGAAAATTAAAGTATAACCTTTTAGAAGCTAAAAAAAAAGGACATAATACTGTTCTTACTTTTGGTGGAGCATATAGTAATCATATTGCAGCAACAGCGGCGGCAGGAAAAATTATAGGAGTACAAACCATAGGAGTTATACGTGGAGAAGAATTAGCGGGAAATCTTGAAAAAACACTATCTGAAAACGATACCTTACGATTGGCTTTTGATGCTGGGATGCATTTTAAATTTATAAGTAGAGAGATGTATCGAGATAAATCATCTACTAGCTTTTTAGAACAATTAAAAAATGAATTTAGTTCTTGTTTTATTATACCTGAAGGAGGAACTAATGCTCTGGCAGTAAAAGGTTGTGAGGAAATACTTACGTTAAATGATACGGTTTACGATATTATTTGCTGTGCAGTGGGAACAGGAGGAACCATAGCAGGGGTTATTAATAGCACTAATAGTAATCAATCTGTTCTTGGTTTTCCTGCGTTAAAAGGAAATTTTCTTTCTACTGATATTAAAAAATACACTTCAAAAACAAATTGGAAACTTATTAATGATTATCATTTTGGAGGGTATGGTAAAATAAATAGAGAACTTGTAGAGTTTATCAATACATTTAGTGAAGAACAACATATTACATTAGATCCTATTTATACCGCTAAGATGATTTTTGGTATTTTTGATAGGATACAAAAAGGTGTTTTTAAGAAAAATACTCGTATTTTAGCCATTCATACTGGTGGTTTGCAAGGGATAGCTGGGATGAATAAGAAACTAGAGAAAAAAAAACTACCCCTTATTACAATTGGATATTAAAAATGAGGAAATTTATTTTACTGTTATGTATTGCTACATTTATGATTTCTTGTGGAGGAAGCAAAAAAGTAACATCTTCGAGAACAATAAGACCAAAGCCAAATAGAACTATTATTACCAGTACCGAACGGAGTATTACAAAGGTAGTAATACCCGATGATGTTGTCGAAGAACCTAAAGAAAAACCTTTGCCAGTATTGTCTTATAAAGACAAGATACAGCGATATATTTATGAGTTCTCTGAAATTGCCAAAAGTGAAATGAAAACTTATGGGATACCTGCAAGTATAACTCTAGCTCAAGGGATTCTAGAATCTGGAGCAGGATATGGAGAACTTACACAAAGAGCAAAAAATCATTTTGGGATAAAATGTCATGAGTGGACAGGAGATAGAGTGTATCACGATGATGATCGTTCTCAAGAGTGTTTTAGAAAATATAAGGCAGCAAGTGAATCTTTTAGAGATCATTCTTTGTTTTTAAGAGATAGAAAAAGATATTCCAGACTATTTACTTTTAATAAAAAAGACTATAAATCGTGGGCGAGAGGTTTACGAGAAGCAGGGTATGCCACTGATAAAAAATATCCTCAAAAACTTATTTCTATCATAGAGCGATATCAATTAACTAAATATGATGATGAAGTTTTGGGAAGAAGGGCTCCGAAAACAGAAGATAATGATGTGGATAAAGTAATTACTGTAATAACAACAGTACCTAACAATACGGCTTATACTGTTCAAAAAGGAGATACTTTATATTCTATTTCGAGAAGATATAAGATTTCTATAAAAGAACTTAAAACATATAACAAATTAGTAGATAACCATATAAAAATCGGTCAAGTACTTAAAGTAACAGCAGCCGATCAAGAAGAGGAAGAAGATTTTAATTAATATGATCTATAAAAGAAGTAGTGCATTATTTGCAGAAGCACAAAAAGTGATCCCAGGTGGAGTTAACTCACCGGTACGAGCCTTTAAAGCAGTAGGAGGAGATCCTATATTTGTTAAAGAAGCTAAAGGAGCATATTTGTATGATGAAGATGGTAATCGATTAATCGATTATATCAATTCTTGGGGGCCTATGATTTTAGGTCACGCACATCCACCAGTAGTGGACGCAATTATTGATAAAGCTAAAAAAGGAACCAGTTTTGGAATGCCTACCGAGATCGAAACAGAGATTGCTGAGCTTGCTGTGGCAATGGTGCCTAATATAGATAAAATAAGATTTGTAAATTCAGGTACAGAGGCTTGTATGAGTGCAGTTAGACTTGCGCGAGGGTATACAGGTAGAGATAAGATAATCAAATTTGCAGGATGCTATCATGGGCACAGCGATTCTTTTTTGATACAAGCAGGTAGTGGCGCTGTTACTTTTGGAAGTCCTAATAGCCCAGGAGTAACTAAAGGAACAGCACAAGATACTTTATTAGCAAAGTATAATGATTTACAAAATGTAGAAAGTATTATACGGTCTAATAAAGAAGAAATAGCTTGTATCATAATAGAACCTGTAGCAGGAAACATGGGGTGTATACCACCAGTAAAAGGATTTCTAGAAGGGTTAAGAGATTTGTGCAATGCTAATAAAATTTTATTGATTTTTGATGAGGTGATGACTGGTTTTAGATTAGCGAAAGGAGGGGCACAGGAACTTATGAAGGTAAATGCTGATATTGTTACTTTTGGTAAGGTAATAGGTGGAGGTCTGCCAGTAGGGGCATTTGCAGCTCGATCAGAAATTATGGATTATCTGGCACCATTAGGACCAGTTTATCAAGCAGGAACCTTAAGTGGTAATCCTTTGGCAATGTCAGCAGGGTTAACAATGCTTACCGAATTAAATAAAAAATCTGAAATATTTAAAAGCCTAGCAGATAAGACTGAATATCTACATAAAGGGATTGCTAGTGTTTTAGAAGAAGAAAATATCGTACATACTATTAATAGAATAGGATCTATGATTTCAATTCATTTTGATAAGGATGCTGTGGTAGATTTTGATTCTGCAGTAAAAGGAGATAATGAAACGTTTAAAAAATTTTTCCATGGGATGTTAGATAATGGTATCTATATTGCGCCAAGTGCTTTTGAAACATGGTTTATTACAGATGCTCTTACCTATGCAGATCTCGATATAACAATTGCTGCTGTAAAAAAAGTAGCTAAGACGCTTTGATCCATATTGTGGAGTTAATTTCGAAACTTGAATCAAAAATGAAAGAGAAAGTTTCTGCTTAACACCTCGTGGAATTGATTTGGGGTTACTAATTAAATTATAGACGCTCTTGTTTTGAAACCCGAATTATAGATAACAGGTTTAAGTAAGAATTAATATTACTTTTTCTTAATAAGGATTAGGAGTAGATATTTCTGGGGTTGTTATTTTTTCAAATAGAATATCACCAGTTCCTTGAATATTGATTTCTATCGTACTTGAAACTTGTTGATTTGATTTTAAAGAAACAGTTAATTTGTTTTCTCCTGTTTTTAAAGGTATTCGAGAGTAGAATATTTTGTTAGGCAAACTTTGCCAGTTACGCGTGTCGGCCCCTTCTGTTAAGGCATTAAACACGCCTAATAAAGCACCAAGGTCACTATTTTGGTTTTTAACTACATATTCAGAAACTTTTTTTGTTCCTAATCGTAAAGCTACTTTTCCTATTTCTCGCAAAGTTCTATCTTTTAAAGTTTTAAAAGCAATTTCCTCATAATTTTGTGTTAGCTGAAAAGGATAATATGTGCTGTCTATTTGTGCTTCGGCAGAGTTATAAAGAGATGGTCTGCTAACATATTTAGGAAAAGCAACATTAAAAATATCTAGATCCGAAAAATCAGACCTATTATTTCCTCCTGTTGGTATTGGTAGTGGTAAGTTTAAAGACAGGTCTTCATTAATAATAGTTAAAAATCCAATATCATTGCCTGGTAGGATTGTAAAAGTATAGTACGTTTCATCTTTATAAGGGGCTAATCCATTTTCCCAAAAGAGTATAGCTTCTCCACCTTTTGTGATTTTTTTAGGTATATATGAGGTATTCAATAGCTTTTCATAGCGTTCAACTACATCTATAAACCCCATTACATTTGCGGTATGTAACATGTCTTGGCATAGCTGATGGGGTATGGTAACCCCGATGTAAGTACCTTGGTTTTTTAAATATAGATCTACTGCATTTCGATATGCAATAAATGCATTGTTAATATCTCCAGAGGCCTCGTATAATAAGCCTTGTAAAATATGTGCAAATGCATCATCATTATACCTGTTCTTTTTTTCAGGAGGGTAACTTTCGTTTATTTTTTGTAATTGTAATGAAATACGTTTGGCTTCTACAATTGCTTCATCATATTTGTTTAAAAACATATAGTTAAGTGCTTTGTAGTAATGTATTGCTACTTTTTCAAAATCTTCTCCTTGATATGTTTCTTTTTGTGGATTTAAAAGAACCCCCAGAATTTGGTTTCCTATTGCTTTTTTATTGGATTCTATAAACAGATCGGCTTCATTAAAAAGTGAATTACTTAGAGTATAATCATTAGCTAAGTATGCCAATTTTCCTTTTTCTAATAAGTATAGAAGATGGTTTCTGGGTTTTCCTAAAAATTTATTTTTTTCGATTACCTCCAAAGCACCTTGCATATCACCTTCTTGTACCTTTGCCTGAAAAAGTGTGCTCTTAGTATGATAGCTACCACAGTTACTTAATAGTGCTAAAAGACAGCATAATAGTATAGTACGAAAGATAATTTTTATTGGCATCCTGATCAATTATCAAAAAAGCTTTCTTTAAGAAAGCTTAGTTTTTTTTGTTTGAAAGTATTGGGTTAAGAATTAGTTTTTAACAAACTTTTTTATTTTTTTATCTCCAATCCATACTTTTTCATTGGTTTGGATATTAGTTAGTTCCAAGTCAATTTGGTAGTATACTACTTTGTCTCTTTTGTGAGCATCTACTATAGAATTAATATTTCCTTGTAGCATATAGTCTGCTCCTGTTTCTAAACCAAATTTTTTAACAGTAGACATAGATGCGTTGTCTTGTTGGTCAGCACGTTCTCCTCTTAATTCTTCACGCATTTTACCGCCTTGTACAACTCTAACCTTTTGTCGTTGGATAAAAGCTTTTTCTATATCTTTAATAAAGGTTTCACTCTCGATATGCTCGTGTGATTTGTTTCGTATTAAACCAACTATAACTACAGGTTTTTTTCCTTTTTCCTGAAGATGATCTGTAATCCAGTTACCAGTAAGTACTTCTTGAGTAAGTTCTTCTGCTGCAAAGCGTGAATCAGTATCATTCCAGCGACCGCTAATATCAATTTGTGTATCTGGAGCTACACGAGTTATTTTTCTTGCGCAAGAAGTGGTTAAAGAAACTACCAGTACTACTGCTATAGCTGCGATTGATTTTCTCATTTTGTAATTTTATTTGATATATTTTAATTAGTGTGTTTTATGTGTGGGATTACCAAAGGATACATGCTCCTAAAATCCCTAGTGTTAACCAGTCATATCCATAAGATCTGTTTCCGTAATAAGATCCATAATCATGGTATGTGGTATTTTGGATACGTTGTAGTCTTCTTTCATGTCTCCAATATGCTCTTTGCGATCGATATTGTCTTCGTAAAGAGCGTAACTCTCTTTTTTCTTCCAATGGATCAATAGCTTTATAGGTTTCTTGTGCAGTCGTTCCTTGTTGTAGGGTATATTCCTGACTATTAGATAAAAACCTGTTCATAGCCTCTTTATAATTTGGGTTTTGATCTTCTACAAGTTCTGCTGTATCTTGCGCATAGCTTGTAACTCCTATAACGGTAAAAACGAATATTAGAAATATATTTTTCATAATGCGTATAAATTAATTCTTTATTTGTACTTCAATTATCACGCCAAAGATTAGGTGATTAACATCATTTTTTATTTGATTTTATTTTTTACTAATGACTCATAGCTTACTTTAAGGTCATTAATTACTATAGACAATATAAAAAACAAATGGTTGCATCTTTTTGTAAAGATAACATAGTATATTTAAATTATATAAGCTACGAGGTATATTAAATTGTTACCAAAAAGCAATAAAAATAAAAAAAAGAATGAAATGTTTTCATCTAATACTTTTCATATTACTATTTACAAATTGTCAGGCTCAAAATGATAAATTATTGATTCATAAGGAATTGGTTTCTGATTTATCGAATATTCCAATCTATCCAAAATTGATCCAAGAAATAAATGGCGAAACTGTTTGGAAAGAAGAGTTTAAATATATAGATAGTATAGAGATTTATAAAATTTCTTATTTGAGTGATGGTTTGAAAATCAATGGCTTAATGGTAAAACCTAAAGAAAAAGGAAATTATCCTTGTATAATTTATAACAGAGGAGGGAATAGAGAATTTGGTTCCTTAGGAATGATTCATGGGGTAAGAACATTAGGGCAAATAGCAAAGGAAGGATATGTTGTGATTGCAAGTCAGTACAGAGGAAATAAGGGGAGTGAAGGGAAAGAAGAATTTGGAGGAAATGAAGTAAATGATATTGTCGTACTTACAGAAGTCTTAAAAGAAATTGAATCGGCTAATACAGAAAATATAGGAATATATGGTTGGAGCAGAGGTGGGATGATGACATATATTGCATTAACAAAAACAGATAAGATTAAAGCCGTAGTTGTTGGGGGTGCAGTTTCAGATCACTACCAAACAATAAACGATAGACCAGAAATGGAAACTAAGGTATTAGCAGAATTAATTCCAAATTATAGAAACAATAAAGAAGAAGAATTGAATAAACGTTCTGCTATTAAATGGGTAGATAAATTTCCGAAAAATATACCAATATTAATGTTACATGGAAATTCGGATTGGAGGGTAAAACCCGAGCAAAGCTTAAAACTTGCATTAGAGTTTGAAAAATATAGAATTCCCTACAGATTAATAATGTTTGAAGGTGGAGATCACGGAATTTCTGAGCATCGAAAAGAAGTAAATGAACAAGTGATAAATTGGTTCGAACGATATTTGAAAAAGAATGAGCAGATTCCAAATATGGAATATCACGGAAGATAAAAAAAGAAAATAATGGAGAGTTTTATATACGAAACCAGAGTATTTTAAGTTTTTTCGGCAAAAAAAATACTAAACTAATTATTAAATAAGCGACAAACGCTAAGATGCTAACCATGCACCTAGCTCCATAACATTTCCATTAGGGAATTTAACATCATAAGTATCTGGTGTAATTACATTTTTTTGGATGTAAGGATATTTTTGTAAATATTCTGCTCCACCATAATCTGTATAATCTTCTCGTACAGGAAGAATAGCAATTTGATCTAAAGATTTTTGTGTACTAGCATATCGTATTTCCCATTTACATTGTTTGGATTGTATAGCATTTTCTGTAGCAAGAAAAATAAACTTTTTATTGTCTTTGATTTTACTTTCTATTTCTTGTTTTAAATGTTCTGGAGTATCCAAAGTATTGTTTTCTACATTTTCTTGCTTATTAAAGATGTAATCTGCATAAATAAGCACGCCAAATCCCTTTAAAAAATTAATTGCACTATCCAGCTCTTCGAGTTCCTCTTGTTTATAAGAAACAAATACAGATACTTTTAAAAATTTGGATTCTTCTTTAAAAAGCTGCAAACTTTCTGTAACGGGCTTGCTGTATATTCTGGCAGCATTTCTATATTGTAATAACCCATATTTAGGTAATATATTCATGAGTTTTATAATAACATTTTATAGGTATAGATAACGTATAGATACTATGTTTTGTTGTGGTTTTTAACGTTATCTTTAAGGATGTTGTATGATTACCCTTTTTTTAGAACTATAATTTATGAAAAACAATATACGCATGTAACGAGTGTATGATTACAAAAAATACCGAAAGAGATATGTATAGTGCCGGTAGATATTTAATTTTAAAAAAAGATTGATTACCTATCAACCCGATTCCAACAAACCAGATAATAGTAGTATATGCGGGAGCCATAAAACCTATAAGGCTTTCAGACCAATTACAATTGGGGCATACTATCATTACTATCCACGAAAGAAAATACAATGCCAAACCAATACAGTAGATTATAAATCCAATTTTTTGCAGTTTTGTTTTTAAAGAAAGCACCATTATTGCTGGTAATGCCAGTACAATAACTTTAGATATGTTTTCACTATATTTTATTAGCAGAGGGATATCTTCCCAGAGTGCATCGTTGCCATATCCTTTTGGGAGATAATTTATAAAAACAATATTCCATATAAAGATTGAGATGAGTAGTAAGAAACATGTGGACAGGTATTTGTTTACTCGCATACATTTGTATTTTTTAGTATTTATACGTTCCGTTTACTATACTTTTTTTAGGAAATGCGATAGTATAAAGCTTAGTTTCTTCATTTTTTATTAATTTAATTGATATTCGATCCCAGGATTATCATCTATCTTATACTTTATCGTAACCTTGTTTTTTTGAGTGGGAACAGAAAAATCTTCTAAGATCAAAGGGGTGGTTAATCCACTTTGCTGAATACTGATTTTATCTTTTCCAAACACTTGTATTTCTGTAAGGACTGCAAGTTGATTAAAGTCTTTTAAGTGTTCTAATGGTATGGATATTTGCTTTTCAGGAAAACTTAGTCTTCCATTACGTAGTGTTGATGTTTGGTTGTAATCGACTATTTTCTTTCTGTTTAAAGTAAAGAAATCTCCCAGACGTATACAATAGTCCTCTTCATTAGTGTTTTCTTGCCTTTCAGATAATTTTATCATATTTAACAAACAAAGATCTAATGTAATATCTTCAGGAATCAAAATAGCTTCTTCTTTGATTTGATTCATAATATTTATTACTATGGGGACTTGCTGTTCCTTTTCTAGTGCTCGTTGCATGGTTTCACTTATAACAATGTCTATATCTTCTTTTGGATCTATAACATAGATGGTGGCATCCTCATTTACACTTGCTTTAATATATCCTGAAAACCCTAATGTCTCGATTACATGATTTACGCTATTAAAACTTACTTCGTTTATTTCTAGCAGGGTGCATTGCACTTCCTCTTTACTATACGTAGCTAATACTGGTAGTAATAGAGTCGCAAAAGGACCAGTGCCTGCATAAAAAATATGTACAGGATCTTTTTTAGTTTTTTTCACATGTTCTATAGCATTAAAAAGTCCTTTGATAAATGTTTTTGTACGAATAGGATCTTTTATACATAGTGCTGCCGAAGTAGTCCCTAAAGCTTTTCCGTTTTCGAAATGAATATCATTTTTATTCAAATCATCTTCCAAATGTATATTAGATATTTCAAAAGCTAAAGCGGTGTAATCCCGTATGGTTTCAGATAGTTCTAAATAATCGGTTTGTTCTTTGCACAGTACTGCAGCAATTTTTTTAAGTCTTTCCATGTTTTTATTTAGATATTCTACGGGGATAAAGGTCAGGGTACTATCTATTATTTTTTAATAGTAATACGTATTAGTTAATATCTTTAACAGTCGGTTTTATGTTCTTATACAGGTATTGGGTTAGGAACACAATTAGCAACCAAAGGGGTGTCTAAATCTCCTGTAGCAAGATAATTGCAATATGCTTGCGTAACATATATATCGCATCCACCGGGTGGGTTCGTATCGTTACCAGGAGGTGCAGAGTTTGCAGCAGCTTGTGCCTTGGCTAATGTATACGGTGGTGATCCTTGTGGATTAGATGCTAAAGAAAGTTGCGATACATTCGATCCATAGCACATTAGATACCCTGCTACTGCCGCTCCGGTTCTGTTTACTCCAGAATCACAATGTATATAAATGATTGCATTTGTAATAGAACTAATGGTGGTAGGAAAGGTTGCGGGTAGGCTCGTTATGTTATTGGTAAGTGTGTTTCGAATTGCAGGTACTAATCCCGAATAGTTAAATTGGGTAGTGCCAGATCCAATAGAATTGGCTGGAGACACAGGCCATGTGCCATTAGCAGTGGTTGGCGGTGTACCACCTATAGCTTGTATTGGCCAGTATATCATTATACCAGAGTTATTAGTTATGGTAGAAGGAATGTATGTTGGATATGGCCCAGACTCTCCATTAAGAGTAGGGGGTGTGTCGGTAAACCAAGTCATCTCTGAAGTTACAATACGATCATCTTTATGACCAGGAGCAAAACCAATTAAACAAAAATCTACTACAAGAGGGTTTTTTGCAAGTTGTATCCCTGTGCCCGTAAAGTTAGGGTCTTTTTTGATGGCTGCTGTTAGATCTGAAATAGTGAAATTAGAAGCTCCAAAGGCAGAGCTGCCACGAACTAGTATATTGTTATTGGTAGTGTCATAATCAACTACCCGAACAGATTCTGAAATAAAATTTCCGTGACCGTGTTTTTTTTTAATATCCATGATTTAAAATAAGAGGTTAAAAGAGAATGCTATCTTTTTTAAAATTATGGATTATTTTTTACATAGAAATAAAAAACCTCATTCTATAAGAGTAATTTATAGAATGAGGTTGTGTAAATAATCAGGTTTTTAATTCTGCATTAAAAAGGAGACTCCTTAGAGCGAACTCTACGTTTTTTGACTAGGATCTCTCACTCTCTCATTAAGGATTTAATTACTTCGGCTTTGCCTCAAAAAAGGAAATATATTTTTTAGAAGCATAATTCAGGTTTCAGAAATGGTACTAGTTTAATTTTTTTAATAACATCTCGGCTACTAATTCTGAAGAGGCTGGATTTTGACCAGTAATTAATAATCCATCTTCTATCGCGTATGGTGCCCAGTCTTGACCTTTAGAATAGATTCCTCCGTTATTTTTTAACATATCTTCTACTAAAAAAGGAACTATTGATGTAAGCTGTACTGCTTCTTCTTCACTATTCGTAAAACCTGTAACTTTTTTGCCATTCACTAATGGTTTTCCGTCTACTCCTTTTGTGTTTTTAAATACGGCAGGTGCGTGACATACTGCTGCTACTGGTTTATTGTTTGTGTAAAAAGATTCAATTAAAGCGATAGAGTTTTTGTCTTCTGCCAAATCCCATAATGGGCCGTGCCCTCCTGGATAAAAAATAGCATCATAATCTGCTTGTTGTATATCTTCTAATTTTACAGTATTTGCTAAAATAGCTTGTGTTTCTTTATCAGTATCAAATCTTTTGGTAGCTGGGGTAGCAAAATCTTCAGAAGCACTTTTAGGATCTATTGGGGGTTGTCCTCCTTTTGGAGATGCCAAAGTAATCTCTATTCCTTTATCTTTTAGTGCATAATATGGTGTTGCAAATTCCTCGATCCAAAATCCCGTTTTTTCTCCGGTGTTTCCTAGATCTTCATGACTGGTTAATACAAATACTACTTTTTTCATGTCTTTTGTTTTTTCAATTTTAAGATGTTCTTTTTCTACAGTTTTTGTATCCTCTTTATGTTTGTTACAAGAGGCAAATACTAGAGATATCACTAATACACTAAGTGTTTTTTTCATGGGATGTACTTTTTTGATCAAAAGTAACCGATAGATTTCTCTAAAAAATTGATGTAGGATAAGAAACTATTTTTTTGCAATTTCTTTACGTATCCTGCTTAGACTTTCTGTAGTGATACCAAGATACGAGGCAATATGGTAGTTTTTTACTTGCTGTTCTATATTTGGATAGGTTTTGGTAAAGTTAATATACCGTTCTTTGGCAGGTTGGGATAGGTTGGCAAGGATTCTTTTTTGAAAACTCACAAAAGAGCGTTCCATTTTTTTTCTGAAAAAACGTTCTATTTTTGGAATTTGGTCATAGGTTTCTTCGATATCTTTTTTTGCAATTTTAAATAAGGTAGCATCCTCAATACACTCTATGGTTAATACTGATTTTGTTTCAGAAAAATATCCAATGTAGTCACTGATCCACCAATCTTTAATAGCAAATTGTATGGTGTGTTCTTTTCCTTGCGGATCTATAAAATAGGTTCGTAAACATCCGAAGTATACATAGTATTGATGTGTAACGGTTTCATTAGTGTGCAATACAATATCTCCTTTTTTAAAGTGCACTTTTTTAAACGTATTCTCGATACGATCTGTTTCTTGTTTTGTAAGTGTGATTCCTTTAAAAATTTCGAGTATCATTTTTTTAGTTTTACTTATCATTTTTTAGATATTTGACAGAATGATAAAACCATTAGTTGAATGTAATTTGTAGGGGATAATATTAGCCTAAGTTAACATAAGAGGAGGGAATAGAATATTAATTTTTATAAAAATTAATCAAAATAAGAATTGGAGTAATTATTCGTAATTATTCCTTTCAGATTATAGATAACTAAATGTTTAAATAGTTTTTCTTTTGTAAATAATTCGAATAAATTATTCTCTTTAAATACGAGGTTGTCAATTCTAAAAAAATAAATCTTCACTATTAATTCTAAATTAACTTCTTTTTTTATGTTTCTGGCTTCTTGGGCTTGCTTCAGTAAATTATAAACTATAGAGTTAGCTAATTCTTTAGTGAAATCATCAAATAATCGACTGGCTTTTGGATAATACTTTTCTAATCCAAAAAGAAAAGAGGGTTTAATATATCTTAAATAGTCAAACCCTCTTTGATAAATTAAAATAACACTTAAAATAGGATCATTACTGTTATTAATAATAATCCTATTTATATCTTCTCTATACTCATTTAATAATATTTCTAAACTACAGGTAACTAAGTCTTCTTTATTTTTGAAAAATGTATAAATAGTTTTTTTAGAAATACCAAGCTTGTTTGCTAACTCATCTAAAGTTACATGTTTACTTCCGTATTGGGTAAACATTGTTATAGAACATTTTAATAATTCCGCTTTAGTAATCATGTTAACGTATTTTATCTCCAACCACCACCAAGTGCTTCGTACAAATCTACAATAGTCACTAATTGTTGTAGTTTGCTATCTATAATGTTAAGTTCTGCTTTTAATGCACTTTGTCTTGCTGTTAATAGATCTAAGTAATTTGCGTAACCGCTTTTAAGTAACTCTTCAGAATTTGTTTCGGCTGCACGTAAGGCTTCGACTTCATTTTTTATAAATTCGATTTTTTTAGTTTCAGATTCATAAGAAAATAAGGCATTAGATACTTCATTTCCTGCAATTAACAATGTCTTTTTAAACAGAAGTAAAGCTTGTTCTTGTTGTGTAATAGCAACTTCTTTTTGAGTTTTTAGTTTACGTTGATTAAAAAGAGGCTGTGTTAAACCGCCAACAATGGTTGCAAATAAGGAACTCGCGCTAAATAACTTATCTAATTCTAAACTTTGTAATCCACCAGAAGCTGTTAATTTTAATGATGGATACAAGTTACTTTTGGCAACATTAGTAAGTTCAAAAGATTGAATTAAGCTATACTCTGCAAACATTACATCTGGTCTGTTACTTAATAACGTAGTTGGTATACCAAGTTTAATGTCTTGCTCTAATTTTTGAATATCTAAACTGTTTCTCTCAAAATGTTGTGCAGATTTACCTAATAAAATACTTAATGTATTTTCTGTTTTAAAAATAGCAGTTTCAATATCTACTTGTAATGCTTTTGCACTATTATATTGAGCTATATTTTGGTCTACTGCAACTTGCGTTACTTGTCCTGCATCTTTCAAATATTTAATAGTCTCTATACTACTTTCTCTATTCGTAATGGTCTGTTTAGTGATTTCTAATTGTGCATCTAAAGCTAATAAGTTGTAATAGGTATTTGCAATGCTAGAAATTAATTGTGTTTTTACTAACTGATGTCCTGCTACACTTTGCAAATAGGCTGCTTGAGTAGCTCTTTTACTACTACGTATTTTACCCCAAATATCAGCTTCCCAGGATAGGTTGGCTGTAATATCAAATTGATCTGTTGATCTGTTACTTAAGAATGCTCCAAACTGACTGTTTTTAGACAGTTCTTGATGTGTCCAGTTAGTACCAACATTTACTGATGGTAAATAACCAGCTTTACCTTGTTTTGCATACGCTTCGGCAGCTATCATTTGTTGGATGGCAATACGTATATCGATGTTGTTTTGTAAACCTTCTTCTATATACTGTTGAAGATATTGATCTGTAAATAAGGTTTTCCAAGATACATCAGCTATAGATAGACTATCTGTTGGTAAATTATCTGTTCTGTAAAGTGTTTCACTCACTGGTAATTCTGGCCTTACATAATCTTGTGCAACAAAACAGCTTTGTAATGTTAATACAACGACTAGTATTAGTGCTCCTTTACTGAAATTTCTATGTTTTATATTAATTTTCATTGTTTTTAATCTTCAATAGTTTGTACTGCTGGTTTACTTGATACTTTTTCTTGTAACCACTGAAATAATATAAATAAGATAGGAATAACAAAGACTCCTAAAATAGTTCCGATTAACATTCCTCCTGCAGCTCCTGTGCCGATGGAGTTGTTTCCTTCTGCTCCTACACCTTTTGCTAGTACTAATGGCATTAATCCCAAAATGAATGCAAATGAGGTCATTAAAATTGGACGTAAACGTGATTTTGCTCCATAGATGGCTGCATCAACAATGCTTTCTCCATTTTTTCGCCTTTGAAGGGCAAACTCTACAATTAAGATGGCATTTTTAGCGAGTAGTCCAATAAGCATGATTAATGCAATTTGAAAATAAATGTTGTTTTCTAACCCAAAAAATTTAGTACTTATATAAGCTCCGAATACACCAAACGGAATTGAAAACACAACCGCAAACGGTAATAAATAACTTTCGTATTGTGCGCTTAATAAAAAATATACAAATAGAATACTTAATACAAAAATGAAGGTTGTTTGGTTACCTGCACTTACCTCTTCACGGGTTAAACCTGAATAAGCAATTGTGTAATTACTGGGTAATTTTGCAACTTCTTCCTCAATAACTCTAATCGCATCTCCTGTACTAAACCCTTGGTTTGTAGCTCCTGTTATTGTTGTAGAATTAAATAAGTTGAAACGTGTTACTGATTGTGGTCCATATACCCGTTTTAAGTTTACAAACTGTGTAATTGGAGACATTTCGCCAGAATCTGTTCTAACATACATGCTATTTAAAGAATTAACATCCGTTCTATCATCTGGTAAAGATTGAATGTATACTCTAAACTGTTTTCCGAATTTTGAAAAATCAGATGCATAAATCCCTCCAATATACCCTTGTAATGTTGAAAAAATGCTATTAATTGGCACCCCTTTTTCTTTTGCTAAAGGCACATTGATTTCCATTTCATATTGTGGATAATTAGTATTGAAAGAAGATTGAGCATATTTAATTTCTGGATGTTGCATTAAAGCCATTGCAAATTCTTTATTTGCTTTATCTAAGTCTGTAAATTCTCCACCAAACTTATCTAATAAATTTACCTCAAAACCTGCAGAGTTACCAAAACCACGAATACTTGGTGGCGAGAAGAAAATAATGTTTGCTTCTGGCATTGTTGAAACAATCCCAAATAATTTACCTGTAATGGCTTGTACAGATAATGATGGATCTTCACGTTTGCTCCAGTCAGCTAATTTTATAATACCAAAACCGTAATTACTACCTGCTCCACTAATAAGGCTTCGACCTTTAATAAAGTTTACTGCAACTATACCATCAATGTCGTTTATTTTTCCATATAAAGTTCTGGCTACAGCATCTGTTCTGTCTAAAGATGCACCTGCTGGTAATTCAATATTTGCAAAAATAATACCTCTATCTTCATTAGGTACAAAACCTGTTGGTGTTGTTTTTGATGCCCAAAAAATTCCAACAATGGCTAATATTAATAATAAAGCAGGCACCCATTTTCTTTTGTATAAAAATTGAAGTGATTTACCATATCTTTCTACTGTAGCATTAAATCCACGATTAAATAATATGTAAAAACGTTTTAAAGGGCTTTTTCCTTTTAACTCTTTATCTTCTTTATGTTCTTTTAATAGTAAAGCACATAATGCAGGACTTAAAGTTAAGGCATTGACTGCCGAAATTAAAATGGCAATAATTAATGTTACACCAAATTGCTCATAAAATACGCCAGTTGGCCCAGATACAAATGTTACTGGAATAAATACTGCTGCCATTACCAAGGTAATAGATATGATGGCCCCAGATATTTCGTTCATGGCTGTTAGTGTTGCTTTTTTAGGGTTCTTTTCGCCTTCATCCATTTTGGCATGAACTGCTTCGACAACCACAATAGCATCATCCACCACAATACCAATAGCAAGTACTAATGCGAATAGTGTTAAAAGGTTGATAGAGTATCCAAAAATATTTAGAAAAAAGAAGGTTCCAATAATAGATACGGGTACTGCAATTGCAGGGATTAAAGTAGAACGGAAATCTTGTAAGAAAATAAACACAACTAAGAACACAAGTAAAAAGGCTTCTAATAATGTGCTTATTACTTTTTCAATAGATGCATTTAAAAATAAACTCGTATCATATGGTACAAAAACATTTAAACCATCAGGAAGGTCTTTTTTAACCGACTCTAAGGTGGTTTTAATGTTTTCAATAATTTCTCTTGCATTAGATCCTTTGGTTTGAAAAATCCCCATAAATACTGCGGGATTACCTAAACTCATAGCATTAGAAGAGTAGGACTGTGCATCTAATTCGATAGTTGCAACATCATTTAAACGAAGAAATTCTCCGTTTCCTAATGCTTTGATAATAATATTTCCATATTGTTTTTCTTCTTTAAAACGCCCACTGTATGTTAGGGTATATGAAAAAGCCTCTCCACTATTTTGCCCTAAAGATCCTGCGGCAGCTTCTAAATTTTGCTCTTTTAAAGCTGCTGTAATATCTGAGGGGATTAATTTATAAGCGGCTAGTTTTTCTGGCTTTAACCAAATACGCATGGTATAATCCTGTTGAGAGAAGACACTAACATCTCCAACACCACTAATACGTTGCATAGCTGGAATAACGTTTATTTTTAAATAGTTCTGAATAAATGTAGCGTCATAATCTTTACTTTCAGAATACATTGAGATAAACATTAAAGCACTTGTTTCTTGCTTTTGTGTGGTTACTCCTGTTTGAAGTACTTCTTGGGGTAATAATGAATTTGCTCTAGATACACGATTTTGAACGTTAACTGCTGCAATATCTGCATCCATTTCCTGATTAAAATAAACAGTAATTTCTGCAGTTCCTGTATTAGATGCAGTAGAGGTAATGTATGTCATCCCTTCTACACCATTAATTTGCTCTTCGATAGGGACAATTACACTTTCTAATACTGTTTCTGCATTGGCACCTGGATATGATGCTGTTACTTTAATTGTAGGAGGTGCAATATCAGGGTATTCTTCTATAGGTAAGCTGGTTATACTGATAACTCCTAGTATAACTATGATAATAGAGATTACTGTTGAAAGTACTGGTCTTTCAATAAATGTTTTTAACATGACTATTATTTTTGTTAGTTAGTTACTAGTTTTTAAATAATGTTTTTATTGGTTTAATAGCATCTTCAAAAGAAGTTTCTTGTGGCGAAATTTCCATTCCATTTCTTAATTTACCAACACCAAAAACTATAATTTTATCTTTTACATCTACCCCAGACTCTACAACATATAAGTTGTCTATTGTTGTTTTTACCTTTACAATAGAAGTTTTAACCTTGTTACCTTGATCTAACTTAAACAACATGATATTTCCTTGTTGCTCAAAAGTGGCTTTTTGCGGAATAACAATAGCGTTTTCATATACTGTTGGGATTCTTATTTTACCGCTATTACCATTAGTTAGTAACTGATTGGGGTTATTAAATACAGCCCTTAAACTTATCGTTCCTGTATTTTTATTTACTTGTCCTGTACTGGTTTCTATTTTACCTTTTTCAGAATATGTACTTCCGTTTGCTAAAACCAAATCTATAGCAGAATAATTAGCTAGTTTTTCTTTTAAATTTTGACCTTCAGCATTTTGTAAAAAGTCTAAATACTGGGTTTCGTTCAAACTAAAAAAGGCATACACTTTACTAATATTGCTAACGGTTGTTAATGCAGTAGGGTCACTTGGAGTAACCAACGTACCTTCTCTAAAATTAATAGCACCTACATAACCATCTACAGGGCTTTTTATAGTCCCGTAACCAATACTTGCAGATATACTACTATAATTAGCTTTTGCTTGTGCCAAATTAGCTTTTGCTGTTTCTAATTGTACAGGACTAATAATATTTTTTTCTACAAGTGGGATTAATTTATCTACCTCTACTTGTGCTACATTAATACGCGCTTTTGCTGCACCAGCATCTTGGTTTAAAGATTGTGTTTCTAATCTAAATAATACTTGACCTTTACGTACTTTTTGTCCTTCGTCTACTAATACTTTTTGAATATAACCAGGTACTTTTGCTCTTACATCACTGTTTACAATACCTTCTAGATTTGTTGGGTATTCTTGATATCCTGTTACTGTTTTTTGTTGCACTTGTGATACAGGAAACGGTGCTGGTGGCCCTTCCGCAATGGGTTGGTTATTAGTGCTTTTACCGCAACTTAAAGCAACTAAGAATAGACTTAGTGTTAGTAATGTATATGGTTTATTATTTTTCATTATTGATTGAGTTTAAATATTGAATTTATTGTTGGTTATTTTTGTTCTTAATTCCTCAATAGAATTTGTTGCTCCATCAAGAAATTTTATGTAATCGTTATGAAAATTTAAATCGAATTTTTCTTCTTCATCTTCAATTTTATTATCGTTTATAATGCGCTTATACTCCTTAATCTCTAAATGTAATTTGCGTTCTTCTTGCCAGTTACTTACCATTTTATCAATGTGTTGAACAATTACATCTTTATTGATTACAAAATATTTTTTTCGATCACCAGTTTTGGTGAAATACATAATTTTATTTAAATCTTGTAAATGATTAAGATGTGTTGATATTGTACTTTTGCTAGCGCATAGAATTGTTACCATATCTTCAAAAGTGGTTCCTTTTTTGCCAGTAAGAATTATATAAGATAAGATGCGAGCTGCAACAGGTGCTAACTGTTCTCTATTCTCTAAATGCACACCTAATTTTTCAACTAATGCCATTTTTTCTTTACAAATATTATCTTTCATTTTTAATCATTTTATTACTGTTTTAAGACAACGAATATTTTTTTACAGTAAAATATTCTGCAAATATAATTTTTAGTTCGGAACAGTCCGAACTATCAGGACTTAAATTGTTGTTAAATAATTTAAGCCTCAATTGAGGTGATAATTCCCCGATAAGAATATATATTTTTGGTAGTATACCTTACAAGTTTGCTCTGGTGTTATTGATTTCAATACACTAAAACAATATAAAAACTAAAAGTAGTGTGAAATAGATGATTTTTTTAGGGCGAAACACCCATACCGACAAGGGGGTACCCCCTTATCGGTATGGGGTCGAGCCCAATAAGAGGTAGTTCGAGCTGATAATATATCGCTTCGAAGGGTCATTGTGCTACCCTTTAGCCCATAAGTTGACCCTTCGAAGTGATAATTTTTGGGCAGCAGGGCTTGGCAGGAGGGGTAAAAGCGATATGTTTTGGGGTCCAGGGCCATACAGAGGTGGTTCGAACTACCTATGGATGGGCTAGAAGGAGCTTAGAGATCCTTAGAAGAGTGTTTAAGGTACTTGTTACTTCCTTAATAAGTTTAATGTGGTATAGAAATATTATTTCTTTTCATTTTTATGACATGGATAATGTGTGTTATACGATTTACGGATGAGAATTGCGTATAAATAATTGCAAAGGTTTTTCGCTGGATTGATGAATCAAATTAAAGAATAGCCATAGCTATTGTTTCATTTTATGAAGAAAATATAGTAGAAAAAGAATGCGATTATATGCGAGATTTTTATTCGTAAAGACACCCCTTCAACAAGTGTTGTTTAGAGTACATCGAGAGGATGTTAATTTTAGATTATTTATCAAAAAGCTTGTTGAAGGGATGGTATATATGTTATATAGTTATACTATATTGACACTGTTTCACTATTAGTATCTCCAGAGTTTGGTATATTGTTTTTGTTAAATAGTACTTTCATATCCTGATATACTGTTTTTGCTCCTGGTTCGTTTTCTCCTGCCAAAAAACGCATCATTCGATAAAAACTTAATGCATTAGTATAGTTATCATGATCTAGTAAGGTTTTGGTATCTACTAATTGTTGTGCCAGATTTTCTAGTTGCTGTACGTGGGTTTCTAATTGTTGGCGAGTACTATAATCCCGATCAAATTCTTCTTTATCCAAAAAACGAGGGATCCAATTAGGATGCTGCTCCATATAATTTTTTGCTTTGTCTACAATGAGCTTGTTTTGGTTGGCAATCCGCCCGTATTGTCCTCGTTGCTCTGGAGTAAGATTAACTGTTTTGCCTTGTAATACCTCTTGGATATCTTTTATCCCTTTACTAAGTTTTTTTACTTCTTCAGGAGTAAGCGTTAAACTAATTAAATTTTCTAAAGCCATATTCTTGTGTGTTTAAGGTTATTAATTATTTTTTTACGACACAAGAATAGCATATGATAGTTTCATTTTTCGGGAGTGATATTATTTTAAGAGAGTTTTAAGAAAATTTTTGCATTTTTTAGATGTTTTAACCTGCATTGGATTAGGTGAAAAAATGTTTTATTGTTATTGCTTAAAAAAAAAATGATAATAATTACATTACTTTTTGTGCTAAATATCTTTGTACGGCATATACATCGATACTTTTATTAAATTTTTTACTTACGGTAGGGGTGTTTTCGCTAGAGATCCAAATTTTTAACTCTGCATCCAGATCAAAAGTCCCTGCGGTTTCTAAAGAAAATCTCGAAATATTTTTATAAGGCATGGATTTATATTCGGCTTTGCTTCCTGTAATACCTTGTACATCTATTAAGATTAGTCGTTTGTTGGTAAACATAAAAATATCGCGAAGTAATTTGAACCCTAGTTCGATTTGTTCATTTTCGATAAGTAATCGACCATATTTTTCGTTTAATTTTTCGGTAGATATTTCACTTGCGTTTCCTAATATTTTATTAAATAATCCCATTTTGTATTTTGGTTTTTTAGTGGTTGATTTATAGATGATTTTATTATATTAAGTCAAAGGTATACTTAAAGGAAGTAGCTTTTTTTAAAATTAAGATACTTGATTTTATTTTCTAAATATAACTAAATTAAGGGGTTTTGAGATTTAGGAAATAGATAATAATAAATAAAGCCTCTATAGAAAGTTTTCAGAAGGTTTTTTTAAAATAAATTATACGTTTTAGTAATTGCTATTATTGTGTCCTAGTTATTTTGTCCACTTTATTTTTACAGCAGATATTTTTTCTAATTCTAATCTGTTGTCTGCTATTTTTTTAAATTCATTTTTTAAATAAAAATCTAAAGGGGATTTGTATTGTTTTCCATTTTTTTTTATATCATTATTATGATCAATTACCCATCCGTTTAATTGAGTTTCTTTATTCTTTGCTAGATTAAGGATTTTTGTTCCAAATCCTTTTTTTTGTGTGTCTGTATCTAAAAGTATAGCAAACCATTTTTCGTTTTCACGAATAAAATCAAAGTACCACCCTTTAATATTTAGGCTTTTATCCATTATTAAAATGTGGGATTGTTCTTTTAAATTTTTTAGATAATTATCAAAATCAGTTAGAGTTTGATAATTTAATTTTTCAGGATATTCGTTATTCCAAAGAGTAAGAATTTCTGTTTTATGAGCTTTAGATAATTGAGTTAACTTAATAAATTCCATTTTGTTCTTTTTGAAAGGTTAGAAGAGGCTTAGCATTCGAATATGTTTTGCTTTTTAGGTTATATAAATATATAAAACCCTATTCTCGATAGCTCTGCTGAACTTGCCGAAGTATAATTTTTATTGATGTTATCTCGAGTCTTGCGGCAGGCTCAAGACAGGCTTTGTCGAGAGACTAATACAAAAAAACAACAATTGACGGGTTTTATGGTATTATATAAATAAAAAAGATTTAAAGGAGTGATAACACTTTTACTTACTTTATTAATTTCATTATTTCGATATGTACTTTAAATGTCTCTTTAAAATCATGTAAATCATTTGCTGTATTTTCTAAAATAATTAGGTTCATGTTTTTTTGAGGATAAAAATAACAAGTAGAAACAAAGCCTGGCGCATAACCTAAAGCACCAATTTGAATATTTTGTTCTCCATCCTTAAATAGTAAACCATATCCATATTCGACGGCATCAAAAATTGGATGGATACGAGTTGCATATCTTGTTGCCATCAATTTTAATGTTTTTTTTTGGAGAAGTTTTCCAGAGTATAATTGTTGATTCCATTTATTTAAACCCTCAACATTTGATATAAAAGAACCTGCTGCTACATAATTATATAGGCTATTAGGTGTAAATTCTAAAATACCATTTTCATTTTCTTCATACCCCTTTACAAGATGTTGATTATTTTTGTTTTTAGGATGAAGGATGTTTGTTAATTTAAATTGGTTAAAAATCTCGGTAGATAGCTTTTCAAATGTTTTGCCAGTTACTTTTTTAAGAATCTGAGCAAGCAATTCATAACCTAATTGTGAATAATCAAACTGCGAACCTGCCTTAAATTCTAGCGGCTTGTCTAATTTTTTAATTCCGTGAGTATGAGTAAGTAGTTGATGAATAGTTACTTCTTTTGACCAAGGTTGATCGATGTTTAATAAAAACTGATTGATTTTATCATCAAGTTTAATTCTTCCCTTTTCATATTCTCGTAATATTAATACGGCAGTTATTTGTTTACTTATTGAGCCAATTACGAATTGATCATTAAATTTTATGGGTATTTTTTTTTCTAAATCAGAATACCCAATGGATTTGGAATACACTTTAGTGGAGTCCTTTGTTAGAAGGACAACTCCATTAAATCTATTATTATCTATAATAGAGTCTATTTTTAAAGTTAATTCAGGATGGTTTATATTTTTTTTCTGTCCAATGATTTGGTAAGGAGTTAAAAAAATATAGACTAAAATAATAACATTAAACTTCATTAAAGGATTTTTGTTTTAAATGGTATTGTATTTGGCGTGTGCTTGGTACGAGTATATTTTTTTTGTTTTATCGAAGATAAATATTAATCCAGAAATAGGAAGCTCTTTGTATACAGTTTATACCAACGATAAATACGGATCAACTTTAATCTTAGTTTATATCATTTACATTTTAGATTTACCGTAATGAAATACTCTTTTATATTTCTACTTTAGAATGAAAATGAACCGTAGTAAATGTTATATTCCGTTTTTAATCCATATTGTGGAATTTAATTCTCGAGGCTTGCCTCGAAAGCAGAAATATATTTTTTTGGAAACATACCTAGTGAGCTTGCTCCGAGGTTCTTGATTTTAACCATAGCGATGCGATGCTAAAATCAAGAAAATAGGCCGTATTTATGGCGTATTCAAGCTTCATTACGAAGTTCTACTGCATAAAGCGGGTTTAATACGATTTACGAATAAAAATCTCGCATATAATCGCATTCTTTTTCTACTATATTTTCTTCATAAAATGAAACAATAGCTATGACTATTCTTTAATTTGATTCATCAATCTAGCGAAAAACCTTTGCAATTATTTATACGCAATTCTCATCCGTAAATCGTATAACTATTCTAATGAATAATCCGGTTTAAAAATATAAACGATGCGGTATTTGTTATTATAAAAAAAATCCTTGTCAGAGGGTTCTGACAAGGATTGTAATGGTATGTAGTGTGTTCTTATTTTTTAGGTTCTAGAATGCTAGTAATACGTTCTGCAATATCTTGCAGGTGGTATTTAGTCATCGTATTAGAACTTCTATTTACAGCATTTTTCACTTCTCTACGCAGAGTATTTAATTCTGCTCGTACTACCGCTCTTATATCACTTTGCGATGCATTTACATCAGTGCGTACGACATAGCGTTTCATTTCTTCTGGGATTTTAGGTTGCTCTTGGGTCATTAAAAACTGCATTCTGTCTATATATGCTCGTTGTAGATTACGACGATATACATCTATAGTTTTACCACGAGGTAGCTCCGCCCATATTCCTGATCGTAATTCGGTCATCATATCTAACAGAGTATAGGCATCTTTTTTGTATAAAGCTTCGTTTTCAATTAGTCTTGCCATTCTGCCATGATCTAACAGGTTGTCTAACGTTTTTACTTGGGCATTACGAATACGTTCTATATTTCCTGCGGATTCTATCTTATCAAAAATATTTTTATCTAATAACCAATCTGGAGTGGTAAATAGTTGCTCCTGTAAAAACTGCATAGCACGTTTTTGGTTGGTTTTGGAGACATGAGAGTATACAGCACCTTCTTGATCATAGGTTTTGTTATATTCATATACACCACCAATATTAGCAGATACATGTCCCATATATCGGTTATATTGAGATAATACTTGTTGGTAAATAGTGTTTAGATCCTTGTAGTTTTTACCATCTTCGGCAGTCCATTGTATTAAATTAGGTACAATTCTTTGTAGATTTTTAATTCCATAATCGCTGGCTTTTACAGCATCATCTCCAAGGTCTTCGGTTTGAGAACTAGGGTCGATAACGTCAAATTGTTGTTTACCAAATCGGTACATAGGATCGTTTTGGTGTTTTAGTATCCAATTGTCTAATGTTTTCTTTTCTTCTTCTGCGGTCTTGTCTAAAATAGGTTTGTATCCCCATTGTATTGCATATTTGTCATAAACGCCAATATTAGGCATAAGTGCGACATCTCCATCTCCTGGTTGCGCTATATAATTAAAACGAGCATAGTCCATAATAGAGGGGGCGGTACCATATTTTTTGGTAAATACAGGATCTCTAAGAGATTCTACAGGATAGGCAACACTACTACCCATATTGTGCGGTAGCCCTAATGTGTGTCCTACCTCGTGTGCAGATACAAAGCGAATCAATCTGCCCATTACTTCGTCTTTAAAAGCTACACTTTGTGCTTCGGGATTAATGGCTGCGGTTTGTACAAAAAACCAATTACGTAATAGTGTCATCACGTTATGATACCAGTTTATATCACTTTCTAATATTTCGCCTGATCTAGGGTCACTTACATGTGGTCCATTAGCATTTGGGATAGGGGATGCTAAGTATCGTACTACGGAGTATCGTGCATCTTCGGGGCTCCAATCTGGATCTTCTTCTGGAGATGGTGGATCTTTGGCAATAATAGCATTTTTAAATCCTGCATGTTCAAAAGCAACTTGCCAATCTTCGATCCCTTGTTTTATGTATTTAACCCATTTTTTTGGTGTAGCACGATCGATATAATATACTATTTGTTTTTTAGGAGTTACGAGTTCTCCACGTTTAAATTTTTCGATGTCCTCATCTCGTACTTCAAGTCTCCATCGATCCAGATATTGTATGGTTTTGCTTTCTTGTGCTTCTAATCCATAATCTACTTGTCCGCGAGCAAACCATCCAACCCGTTGATCAAAGTAGCGACGTTTCATAGGGGTTTTAGGTAGTAAAATCATAGAGTTACTCATCTCTAAAGAGATAGATCCTGTACTTGCGTTAGATGGAGGCTCTGCTGCATTATAAGTTTTTACATGGCGTGCCTCTATATTTAAAGGGTAACTTCTAATGGTATCGATATAAGATCTGTTATCGTCTAGTTTAGATATTTTATATTTTTTACGTTGTCTCTCAGGAAATCCTAAGGCTTTAACATCGGTTTTGTATAATCCAGTAACTTCGATTACAGTAGTGTTATTATTAGTATTTGCAGAGTCTTTATGAAAGGCTTGTATAGGAAACGCATATAATACTGGTTCGAAATTAGAGTTTTTTACAGCTTCATGAACAGGTAGAGAATCTGATGCGTAGACTTGATGAGATACTACACGTAATAATATTTGTTTGTTTTTCCGTTGCCAGCGTAATACTTGAGTATTCTGTTTTCCTCCTCCAAACCCGATACCTGTTGCAGTTTTTGCAATACGGGTTACCATAAGCATTTCTCTGTTTAGTAGTGAATCGGGGATTTCATAATAATATTTATCTTCTAAAGAGTGTACCGTAAACAAGCCTTTGTCTGTTATAGCTTTTTTGGTAATTACTTCGTTATAAGGCTTTATAATGTCTTTTTTTTGATCTGTTTTTTTAACATCTGTTGTTGATGCTTTTTCTTTTTTAGATTGAAGAACAGAACAATTAGAAGTTGTGATTAAAACTATGAGTAGTAGTAATCTAAATGTATTTTTGAACATGTGATAATTTTTAATTTGCGGAAGGTAGTAAAATAAGAAAAATGTTTATGTGAAAGTAAGGTTAAAGGTTTATGCAGATAGGTTACATCTAAAATGGTTACGTTTTACAAAAAATAAACAGTGTTTTATTGCTGTAAATGTAAAATGTAAACGGTGTTGCTATAAAATAAAACCTCTCTATCATAGTAATTTAGATAGAGAGGTCGTTCCAATTCCCTTTTTTTTGGTTTTCGTATTTTTTATGTTTACGTATTGTAGTATTATTTACTACAATACGAGGGTTATATTATTATAAACGATACCAAGATGTATAAAAACTGGTTTGTTTTTAGTCGTTTTCTGGGGATATAAATTTATAGATAAGCCCAGCAAATATTGCTCCTATAATTGGTGCAACCCAAAATAGCCATAGTTGCTCTATTGCCCAGCTACCTGCAAATATTGCTTGACTTGTACTTCTTGCTGGATTTACAGAGGTATTGGTCACAGGTATGCTTATTAAATGAATAAGAGTTAAACCTAGTCCTATTGCTATTCCTGCAAAGCCTTTTGGTGCTTTAGAGTGCGTTGCACCCAAAATAATGATCAAAAACATAAAGGTCATTACAATCTCTGTTATCAAAGCCGATAACATATTATAGCCTCCTGGGGAATGTTCTGCATATCCATTGGCAGCAAATCCACCAACTTCAAATCCTGATTTTCCAGTAGCAATAAGATATAATATCCCTGCACCAGCAATACCACCAAGTACCTGAGCAGCAATATAAGGCAGGAGCTCATTTTTATCAAAACGACCACCAATCCACAAGCCTATAGATACTGCGGGGTTTAGATGACAACCTGAAATGTGCCCAATAGCATACGCCATAGTTACAACAGTTAGACCAAAGGCAAGAGATACTCCTGCAAATCCGATTCCTAATTCGGGATATGCTGCTGCTAGTACAGCACTTCCGCATCCTCCTAATACCAACCATAAGGTTCCGATAAATTCTGCAATTAATTTTTTCATGTTTAGTTACTTAATATAATTTATTGTTAATAATGGCGGGTATGCTAATCACTAAAGTAAGTATATTTTGTTTTATTACCGCGAAATTACAGACACCTTTTTTAATATTTTTATGGAAATCCGTATACTAAATAAAAACACACATAGATCTGTTATCTACCTGTGTATAGTGTGCATGTAATATAATTATTTTTGTTACGAGAGTCCCTTTGTAGAATTAATGGTTACTAAATCTAAGGTGGTTTTATAGAGATCCGTATCAAAAATTTTAGATTTTATCCAAGCATAAAAACTCATATCAAAAATATCTTCTTTTTGTGATGTAGAGGTAGTAAGTGTTTGTAGTATCTTGTCTTTAAATACTGTGGTAGTGGCTATTTCTGGCTTATTGTAATAAGCAGTAGCTAGTTTTAAAAAAGAAAGTACTCGTGTGTCTTCATTATTTTTTAAATACAGTTTATGTTTTTTCTTAAAACTAGCAATTCTGGATTCTACCACCTCGATATGATCTAGCTCAATGTGTAATAAGATTTCAATCAGGTTTTTTTTGATTACCCAAGCAATACCTGCTTTTTCGGTATACCAAATGTCACTATGGTAAAAATCATTGATAGTGTTTAGGGCTTCTTTAAACTGCTGCTGTTGAAAATAGAATACAATAAGACTTAATTTAATATCTAAAACATAAGAAATCTGGTCTTTATGTTTTTCATAATCAAAAGCATCCAGCATTGTAATAGCTTTTTTTGCTTTACCTGTATAGTTAAGGTTAAGAGATTGTACCAGAATGTATTGTGGATAAAACTGTTTATGATATTTTTGTTGGTATTTTTGCATTTGCTCTTGCATACTCTGTAAATATAGCATAGAGGTTTTAAAATTTTTATTTCTAAAATAAGAATTGGCTACATAATACAAGATCTGAATATGATAAAACAAGTGTTTGTCTATTAGGTTTTCTTTGGTATCGATTTGCTTATAAGTTTCTTCTACAAAGGGTAAAATAGTATGGTAATCTCTAGTAACATAAGCTGTTTTATTGGTAATCTCTAATATTTTAAACAGAGATCTAAAAGTAAAATCTTGGGTGATAGATAACCCGAATTTGGATAAAGTACCTTTAATAATAGGCACTACGTCCTTTTTTTGTTGTATTAGTTCATGTTGTACCGTAGCATAAAACAAGTTTAAGTTTTCTTCTTGTTGTAAAGATTTTTTATTGTTTTTAAAATGAATAAGCAATGCCTCTAAAGAGGTGGAAGTATTAAGGTGTGCATACTGTATCTGAGTATAATAGATTTCATTAAGAATGCTAAAAAGAGCATATTCTTTTGCTTTTTGCTCTGCTTTTTTAATCGTTTTAAATGCTATTTTGTATTGTTTTTGCTCAAAAAAAATCCTACTAACTCTTAATAATCTTATAGTTTCCATTTCTTCAGAAGTTTCTTCTTCAAAACTTTTAGAAGCTATAAAATCAATTAAAGTATCGTGTAGCCTTTTGCATAAAGCATGGTATGCTCCTTTAGCTTTTTTGCCATAAATAAGGATATCCAAATCTTTATGAGTAGTGGTACTGTCTAAAAGTTTAAATAACTGTATGTTTTTGGTATCGCTCCTTTTGTTTTTTTGACGTAGTAAATTTATAAAACGTCGTTTTTCTTCATTAGATAAGGTGTGTATAATCGAAGATAACATATATTATATAGTAAGTATTTTGTGTGTAAAAATACTATAATTGTTAATATATGTATTTTTTTAATTAAAATATATCATAAGTTTTTTTGTAAAATAGAATTTTATATCCAAGTAGATCATCGCACATTTGTCTTGTCAAAATAAACAATTGAATAATCATCAAAATCAATTATTATGAATTATAAGTTTAGCGGAGATGTATCTGAGGATACTATCGAAAATGTAACAAAAAAAGAAAAGAAAGTATACGACCAAAAGCCTACACCGGCATTTATATCTGCATCTTGGGCAGCACTTTTTGTAGGGATGATATCGTATTGTATCGGGTTATGGAATGCAGGAATGGTTCTTAACGAAAAAGGATATTATTTTACAATTCTGCTATTTGGATTATTCTCGGCAGTATCCGTACAAAAAAGTGTACGAGACAGATTAGAAGATATACCTGTTACTGATATGTATTATGGAATAAGTTGGTTTACTACACTTGTTTCAATCTTGCTATTAATCATTGGTTTATGGAATGCAGATCTGGAACTTAGTGAAAAAGGGTTTTACGGAATGTCGTTTGCCTTAAGTTTATTTGCTGCTATTGCAGTACAAAAAAACACTAGAGATAAAAAGTTTATTGAAAACAGTAAAAAGTAATCAAAAGAAGGGACCTTAGGGGGGCTTGGGGTCTCTTGTTTTGATGATTATAAAAGGCAGCCGTATAGTTGCGGTTGCCTTTTTGTAATAAACCATTAAAAAAAGTATAGATGAAAAAAGTATTATTTATTATTAATACATTAGCTTTTGCAATTACCTTGGGATGCTATATAACAATGGGAGAGATAGGAGGATTGTATATTCAGATTTTTCTTGGATGTATTCAGATTAGTATTGGATTAGGTTTTTTTATTCGATGGAAAAAACATAGTAGCACCATAAAGAAAAATGTACTAGTGTATTGGAGTATTGTATTGCTATATAGTATTTTGTTTTTATTAATAATCGAGAAAAGCCATGTTTATAAGGATGTGGAATTAGTTTTTTTAGCGATCATACCTATGAGCATAGCAGCATATTCTGTATGTATTACCTATCTAAATATGAGATATAAGAAAGTTCTGGATACGGTAAGTATTTCTATAAACACCATACAGAAAAGAAATGTAAAATGAATAAAGAGTTGGTTTATACCATTATTTATGAATATTCTTATATACAGCTTTATTGGCTTACCTTTTTCTATTTCTTTGCCTTGTATTATGGTATAGCACCTGTGTTTAATAGAGTGTGTATATGGTTGGCAAGTAAAGGGATAGTTTATAAAATACTTAAAAAAGAAGCTACAAAAAGACAAAAGAGGATAGAGAAGATACATTCTCTAAAGTCGATTTTTGTTTTTGGGTTTTCGGTACTGCCAGTAGTGTATTTAATGAGATCAAATAGTACTGTACTACTGCCAGACACAGTATTAAATATCGTATTAGGGATACTATTATTAACCTTATGGAATGAGATTCACTTTTTTTTGGTGCATCGAATAATGCATATTCCATTTTTTATGAAACATGTGCATAAAACTCACCATAAATCTATAACCCCAACAGTATATTCTGTATTTAGTTTTCATTGGTTTGAAGCTTTACTTTTAAGTACAGTTCCGCTTACGATACTTCCGTTTGTGCCGTTTTCGCCTATAGCAATTTTTTTATACCCTTTGGCAAGTATATTATTAAACTATTCGGGACATTGTAATTATAGGTTTGGAAAAGGAAATGGAGCGGATTGGAAATTATTTGGTACCCGACACAATGCACATCACAGTACATTTAAAAAAAGCTATGGATTTGCATCGCATATCTTAGATAAATTAAGTAATAAAATACGCCATCAATGGCAATCAAAAAAATAAACAGATGAAAAATGTATATATAACAAGTTCTGGTATCTATTTACCAAACAAACCAATATCGAATGATAAAATAGAAGAGTATTTAGGCAAGATTAACGGACAAAAAAGCGCTGTAAAAGAACGTATTTTAAAGCAAAACGGAATTAAACAACGTTACTTTGCTATGAATACTAAGCAAGAAAGTACACACTCTAACGCGCAACTTGCAGTAAAGGCTATTGAGAAAGCTATGGGTAAAAGTACACTTAGTAATAAAGAAATAGAATTGTTATCTACAGGAACGACTCAAGCAGATTTACCTGTTCCTGGATTTGCAAGCATGGTACATGGTGGACTGGATTGGGGGACTTGCGAAGTAGCAAGTTTTCAGAGTGTATGTGCCAGTAGTATGATGGCCTTAAAAAATGCGTATGTACAAATAAAAGGAGGAGATAAACAAAATGCAGTTTGTGTAGGAAGTGAATTTGCTAGTAGACTTTTTAAGGCATCCAGATTTGAAGCTCAAAAGATGAAATCTGTTCCTTTTGATACAGAATTTTTAAGATGGATGCTATCGGATGGAGCAGGAGCATTGGTGTTAGAAAATAAGAAGAGCACAAAGGGAATATCTTTAAAAATAGAATGGATGGATATTAAGTCACACGCTAATACTTTTCCTGTATGTATGTATACTGGTAAAAATGATAATAAAAATGAATCGGAACAGACTTGGTTGGATTATCCTAATTATGAATCAGCATCAAAAGCAGGAGCTATAAATCTGAAACAAGATGTTAGATTGCTTACTAAGGTCGTACAAACAGGGGTAGGACATTACTTTGAGCTAATTGATAAGGGGATGATAAATCCAAAGGATATAGATTGGTTATGTTGTCATTATTCTTCAGAATATTTTAAAAAACCTATTAAGGATCTTATGGAAAAAGGAGGTGGAGGAATTTCAGAAGAAAAATGGTTTAGTAACCTTACTAGTAAAGGAAATACAGGTGCCGCATCCATATTTATAATGTTAGAAGAGTTAATGTATTCTGGTAATTTAAAAGAAGGACAATCTATATTATGTATGGTTCCTGAAAGCGGTCGGTTTATTACTTCGTTTATGAAGTTGACCGTTGTTGGTGAGCATGATGAAATCCAGAAAGGATATCCAATTAGAGAAATTGAAGCTCCAGAGCTTCATATAAATGAAGATAAAGTATCGCAATGGCTGGTTAGAAATCTCTCTAGAGTTTGGATAGATTTTGAAAGCAATTTGTTAAAGGTGCCTATAGTAGAAAAGATACATAACAAAACATTACGAATAGAAGACTATAAGTTACTTTTAATAGATTTAAGACAGCAAGTAATTGATGGATCTCAGTGGATATCACGAGCAGCTTCTAATATTGATATCGAATTATTCGACCTGCGTTCTGCTTTTATAAAGCATACGGCAGCAGAGCATAAAGATTATCAGATGTTAGAACAAAATTTTGAAAACCTTGGGGAGGATATATCAAAAATACAATCTGGAGAAAAAAACATAGGTAGTATGGGACTTTCTTCCTTTATGTTTCAACAAGCTAGTAAACCAAATCCCATAGATCTTTTGGGAGCAATGTTTATTATAGAAGGTATTGGTAAAAGACTTGCGGCACACTGGGGAACAATGATTAAAGATCAGTTAGGCTTAAATGAGGATCAGGTTTCTTTTTTTACGTATCATGGTGTTGCAGATGAAAAACATTTCGAAAACTTAGAAAAAGCATTAAATCATCCTTTAATGCATATGGGGTTGGCAAAAGAAATAGTGAAAACCGCAAAAACAACAGCGCTTTTATATGAGATGCAATTAAAGGAATTAGGTAATTATTAATCTATACATAAAACGAATGAAAAAAGATATATTTGAAATAGAAACACATGACAACAGGGATCCTAATCCATGGTTAGCTCTATATTTGGATAATAGTATCCCTATTAATGATACTACAAAGAAAGTTTTGATGTTGGATAATGACTCCAGATCTGCAAGATATCTACAGCCATTACTGGTTTTTTGGTCAAAAATCACCATGTTTTTTATCCATATACTAAAATTTTTCTTTCCAAAGTTGTTTAACTCATCTAAGTTTTTGCATATCATTTTAGCATGGGGACTTAAGCGTTTTGTAAGCCCAAATGCAAACTTGTTAATATTTAGACATTTTCATGTAGGTAGCGAAATTTTACAATTTATTGCTGGTAATATTAAAGGGATTGATATAAAAACAAGCCCTTTAAAACCAAAAGATTTTAAGGATGTAAAAGACGATTTATTTCTTAATCACGACCTTAATTTGTTCAATTTTGTAATTAATTTAAATAGTAAGTTAAAAGAAAAAGGAGAAACTATTAGTTATGTAAAAGAGTTGGATACAAGTATGATTTCTGAAGATCAATTTGACCATATTAAATTTCCAGACAAATGGACTAATATTTTAGATTTAAGATCTGCTATCGAACTTTTTACACCTTTTTATCAACTTTTTTTAACAGCCAATGATTTTGTTAGAGCCTCTAATTCTTTGCAATTGGATGAAACTATTGCAGTTTATGTTTCCCAAATATTAGGAACGCCAGGTCATCTGGGGCTAGTAAATAACAAACATCCTATGGTGCCCAGAAGTACATACTCTGCTGCGTATAATTTGGTGTTACATGGTTTGGCAGCCGAAACCTTACATGAAGTGTTGGTTAATATAAAAAAGGAGAATGCAAGAGATGGGATTGTGGTTCCTAAAAAAGGACAGGAATATTAATTGAGGTATATATGTTATACGATTTACGAATAAAAATCTCGCATATAATCGCATTCTTTTTCTACTATATTTTCTTCATAAAATGAAACAATAGCTATGACTATTCTTTAATTTGATTCATCAATCTAGCGAAAAACCTTTGCAATTATTTATACGCAATTCTCATCCGTAAATCGTATAAGTTGTTAAAAATAAAGACTGTTTATTAACTTATAATAAGATCTTAAATAAAATTGTCTAAACAATTTTATTTAAGATCTTGTATAATTAGCCGTAATAAAACAAGTTTTTTATAAATTACTTATCTATATGCTTTGTTCTGATCAGATAGCAGTAAAAAGAAATATTTTATTTTGGGAAATACCAAAAAAGTATGCAAGCTACCAGGCTTCTTCGATTTTAATACGTTGTCCATTTTGATAAGAGGCAATAAATGCATTTTTAAAGCCTAATCGAACGATTTCTCTACGAAAGATCTTAGCTTCTTCTAGAGTTTCGAAATTCCCTAAAGCATATTTGTTATACCCTTCACTTTTAATTTCTTTAAAATTCACAAAGTTTTTAGAATATAGAGACAAGTCTTTGCTCTCAAAAGCTCCAATTTGTACTGCGTATACTTTTTCTCCTTTTAAAGAGCCCGCAGATGAGTTATTAGAACTACCTATTTCTTCATTCATAGAAAGGTTCTGGATGGTTTCAGTTAACTCGGTTATCTTATTGTCTCTTTGGGCAACTTCAGATTTATACTTTTTTTTAGTAACCATATTGTTTGGAGTATTAAAATTCATAAAATACACCGTTCCGGCAACTCCTAATAATGCAAGAATGCCTAATATGATAGTTGCTATTTTAAACTTTTGATATTTTTCCTGTTCGTCTTTTATTTCTTTGGTACGCATATAATCTGCAGTACGTTTAGACTCTTCAGCTTTTTCTATTTGATCTTTATAATTTTGTAATTCTTCGTCTGTTATAAAAGGCATCTGATATGTATTTGGATATTCAAATATAATTGATTCTTGCAAAACTTCAACATTTTGTATGCTTTAGCAATTTTAATAACATACATATAAGTAAGGTTATAGAGGATAAACCTTAAGATTATTAAGGTTTATTTAACTTGTGGGTAACGTTATCCTGTGAAATCAAAAATATATTTGTATGGGGTAATATTTTAATAAATATAAACGGAGATATCGCTGGAGTAGCGATTGTTACTTCTTCAATCAGTTTTCTGGGGGTAGAAATAGATAGAAGATATCTCCTGATATAAAATTATGGAGGTTACCATTAAGTAGCAATAGTGTATTGTAAATACTGTTGTCTAATAAGGATATGCAATTGCTGTTGGGGTGCAGTTTTTGTATAGCTTAGAATTATTTAAAAGGAAAAAACGCGATCTAATGATCGCGTTTTTTATGGATATGTTATTTTTATATAGTTTTATGGAAAGAGGATTTTTTATAAAACTACTCAGCAATTTCTACTATTAAGTTTTCTTCGGTTTTAGTAACTTTTGCTAATCCTAGTTTTGAAAGCCCTTTCATTCCTTTATCCCAGGCTTTATTACTTAATCCACTTGCGTTTTTAAGATTTACTAATACCAAGCTTTTTTCTTTTTTAAGAATATCAAAAATTATCTTTTCATTTTCATTAAGTTCTACTTGTTTTTTCTCTGGTCGCATCTGTGGGAAGAATAAGACCTCCTGTATAGATTGGTTATTTGTCATAAACATGGCTAATCTATCAATACCGATTCCAATACCCGAAGTTGGAGGCATACCATATTCTAATGCACGTAAGAAATCCTGGTCTATAAACATTGCTTCATCATCTCCTTTTTCAGATAATTGTAATTGATCTTCAAAACGTTCTCGTTGATCAATTGGGTCATTTAGCTCTGTATATGCATTAGCAAGTTCTTTACCGTTTACCATTAATTCAAAACGCTCGGTAAGTCCTTCCTTAGAACGGTGCTTTTTGGTAAGCGGACTCATTTCTACAGGATAATCGATAATAAAGGTTGGTTGAATGTAATTTGCTTCGCATTTTTCTCCAAAAATTTCATCTATCATTTTTCCAACTCCCATAGTTTCATCAACTTCAAGCCCTAAATCTTTGGCGGCTTGTCGAATTTCGTCTTCACTTTTTTGGTATAAATCATATCCAGTATGTTCCTTAATAGCATCTAGAATACCAATACGTTTGTAAGGGGCTTTGTAATTTATAATATTGTTTCCAAATTGTACTTCAGAAGTACCATGCAGGTTCATTGCTACTTTTTCTAATAGCTTTTCAGTAGTATCCATCATCCAGTGGTAATCTTTGTATGCAGCATACATTTCCATTACTGTAAATTCTGGATTATGCGTGCGATCCATACCTTCGTTCCTAAAGTCCTTTGCAAATTCATATACCCCATCAAATCCTCCTACAATTAGACGTTTTAAATATAACTCATTGGCTATACGCAGATACAATGGGATATCTAACGCATTAT
This sequence comes from Aquimarina muelleri DSM 19832, assembly GCF_000430665.1. Classification (GTDB taxonomy): domain Bacteria; phylum Bacteroidota; class Bacteroidia; order Flavobacteriales; family Flavobacteriaceae; genus Aquimarina; species Aquimarina muelleri. Next base: position 107,045 of record NZ_AUML01000001.1, read on the forward strand.
GGTGTGTCATAAACGGACGCGCAGCTGCACCACCTGGTATTGGTTGCAGAATAGGCGTTTCTACCTCTAAAAACCCCATTTCGTTATAAAAATTACGAATGGTATTTACGATCTGTGTACGTTTAATAAAAGTATCTTTAACCTTAGGGTTAACCACAAGATCTGCATAACGTTGGCGATATCGTAATTCAGGATCGTTAAATTCATCATGTATATTTCCTTCCTTATCTGTTTTAGGAAGAGGAAGTGGCTTTAGAGATTTGCTAAGTAATGTAAAGTTTTTTACTAAAACTGTTTTTTCGCCTACTTTGGTGGTAAAAAGTTCTCCTTCAATACCTATAAAATCTCCTATGTCTAAAAGTTTTTTATAGACTTCGTTGTATTTAACTTTATCCTCACCAGGACAAATTTCATCTCTGTTAAAATATACTTGTATACGGCCATCGGTATCTTGTAACTCGGCAAAAGAAGCACTTCCTTGTATTCGTCTGGACATTAATCTACCTGCAATAATGACTTTTTTACCATCTTCAAACTTGCTCTTTATCTGTTTCGAGGTATGGTTAACCGGGTATAAAGGTGCCGGATAAGGATTGATACCTAGATTACGCAAAGCGCTTAATTTCTCTCGTCTTACAAGTTCTTGTTCTGATAGTTGCATAAATTCGTCATTTTAAAGGCACAAAAGTAGCCTATTTGAAGAATTTAAAGAAAAGTCTGCTTAAAAACTTTTACTCTAGATTAGATGCGGCACTTAATTCATTAATTTTATTTTCTATTTCTTCATTATTGGTAAATTCTAATGATTTTTTGTAGTATTGGATTGCATTGGTACGATCCTTTATATAAAGATATTTGTCGGCAAGATTTATATAGGTTTTGGCTTTTTTTGGAAACAATGCTATATTAAATTTTAATACTTCGATAGCTTCTTCTTTTTGATGCCCATAAAAAAGTACACTTGCATAGGTGTTTAGTTCGTATAAATTTTCTGTTTTGTCTTTAAATTGTTTTATAAGTTTTTTGGTGTTTTTAGAGATATATGAAATTCCTTTTTTAACTAGTATGTCATTCATTAAAATTACCGAACTATATTTTGGAGTATAGTTTTTGGTAAGTAAAGCAAGTATGTCTTCTTCTATAGTTTGTAGGGGAGATTCTACAATTCGATTAACTTCTATACCGTTTTTATAAAAAATAAAAGTAGGTACTCTGTGAATAGTAAGCCCTTCGTGTTCTCCACCCGGACTTTGCTTATAAGTTTCCTTGTTTCGATCTACTGCTATAATGGTTAATCGATCTAATGAGAAATTACTTTTTTCAAGAACCTTATAAAAGCGAGGTACTTCTCGTTTACTATCTCCACACCATGTGCCCATAAAAAGAGTGATAGTATAGTTGTTTAATATAGGTTTTAAAGAATCAATGGTACTTTGTTTTGGGGTATACTCTTTATAGTTTTTTAAAAACCATTCTTGATAAGGTTCTTGCATAAGTGCAGGTTTATTTATTTTTCCTAAAAGTATAGGAGGGTTTGTTCCTTCTTTAACCTCAAGATTAAAAGATTGAGAATAGAGTGTACTTGCATATAAAATAAGAGATATAGTAAGGTGTAAAATTGTTTTCATTGTATGAGTTTTATATTTATGATAAAGACATAAGTTCCTCAAGGCTTGCTTCGAAAAACAGAATGTTTATATTTTCAAAAGCAAACCTGTCGAACTTATATGTGTTTGTTGGTTAGTGTAAAAGGTGTAGGTGATACTCTCTAAAAGATGAGTAGGAAAGGGTTTTTACTTGCTTATAGGTGTGCCACTGCTATTAACCTTTTTTTTAGGAGTAACCATAGCTTTTATTTTAAGGGTTTCGGTACCATTTTGTGTATTAGTGGTTATGGTAACTTGCTTAGTTTGCATATTTGGTTTACCATTAGAATTAAACGTTACCAGTAATTCTGCTGCAGCACCAGGAGATATAGGTTCTTTAGGCCATTTAGAAACAGTACATCCACAGCTTCCTTTTGCACTAATAATAACTAAAGGGATAGCACCTGTATTAGTAAAAGTAAATTTATGTTCTACAATATCTCCTTCGTCGATTACTCCAAAATCATGAGTAGTTTCTGTAAAAGCCATAATAGGAAAACTTGCAGGTTTTACGTCCTTACTTGCAGTAATTTCAGAGGTATTAAGAGCTACATTTTTAGTGTCGGTATCTTTACAAGATATAAAAGATAATAGAAATAGACTTGATAGAATTAAAATAGAATTTTTCATTTCGCTTTGTTTTTGAATTAGAGTTTCAAAAATCAAAATATAGGCTGATAAAATCTATAACAATGGGGTCGAAAAGAGGACTAGAACCTAGGTGGAATTATTTTTTATTGTTGTTAAACAGGGTTTTAACTTCGTCTCTGGAGCTAACGTCTAATTTTTTATACAAATTGTTTATATGGGTTTTTATCGTGCTAACACTTACGAAAACCAAAGAAGCAATCTCTTTATTGGTCTTATCTTGGAGAATAAGGTCCAAAACTTTTTGTTCTTGTTGGGTTAGGTTTTTTCCAATAGTATTAGATGTATTTTGTTTTTTACGGTAGATAATAAACTGAAATATATTATATGTAATGGAAATTCCTAATAAAAGTAATAGAGGTATAATCCAGTTTTTTTGTGAAGATGTTTGTTTTGGGTGAATCAAAAATTTATCCGAAGCTAATTCTGCTTTATATTGTTTGGTATAAGTACTGTTTGGATATTTTTTTTGTAACCGATCTAATAAATTATCATAATATGCATTTTGTTGTAAATCTTCGAGATAGTTTGCATATAGGTTATTTGCCTTTTCTGATAAAAATGTATACACATAAAGTTCTGTTAAGGGTTCATTTTGTTTTTTTGCAAATTGTTGTAAAGTAGTAAACCATTTTTTAGAATTTATTTTTCTGTTAGTTTCGCTTCTATACGAAGCAAAAGCAAAACGCATCTCATCTATGATAGAGTCGACTCGGATAAAAGCATTACTTTTTTCGTTGTTAGAAACAATTTTACAAAACATTTCATTATCAAAAGAAAAAGGTAAAGCAAGTGTATCGGTATTATTGGCAATAAAAAGAATTTCTTTACTGTGTGGGCAAAATCCATTAAAATGAATAGGCTTTTTTTTATTTTCTGTACAATTTTCTATATGAATTCTATACATGTGGTTTTGTAAAGGGAGATTATCTCCCGAAAAACTAAAATACCCAACAGAATCGTTTGTCGTTTTTTGAATGATTTGTTCTGGATAAACGCCCGATAATTTTCTGTAATCCTCTATCATAGATAAATAAATATCTCCCGACCAGTTTTCTTTATCTACATATCCAGAAAACTGATATTGTGCAAATACTATTTTTGGATAAGCCAATAGTAACAGATAGATAATAAGGTGTACTAATTTCATATATTCGTAAAACTAGTTAAAAATATAGAAATTAATTTTAGCATGATATTGTAACATAATAAAATTGTTGTCTACATATAGATATAATCTTTAATTTATTTTACACAAAAATATATGAGTATTTGGAGAGTTTTATTAGCTATTTTTTTTCCACCATTGGCGGTTTTAGACAAAGGCTGTGGTTCTGTTTTAATAGTATTGTTGTTAACTATTTGTGGTTGGGTACCAGGAGTTATAGCAGCATTGGTTATCCTTAATAACCCAAAATAAAGAAAAATTCACATGTTGGATATCTGTTTTTGATATAGCACAAATTTAGGTGGTATTATAAAAATCAATTTTTTATGGTTAGAAAATTCCTTATATGTGCATTGGTAATCTTATTGTTAGGCTGCTCTTCTGTAAAAAAATATAATGAGCAAATAAGCAAATTACACAGTATTGAAGAAATACAAGAAGATATTGATTTTACGTATCATAAATTACAGAGATTTCATCCAGATTTATATTGGTATATTAGTAAAGACTCTCTGGATAAAAAGATAAGCACTTTAAAACAGAGTATAAAAGCTCCTGTTTCTAGTATTGAGTTTTACAAACGCTTGGCTCCGGTAGTGGCAAGCATACGACAGGGACATACTGCTATTTATTCTCCTAGAAAAAAACAATCCAAAAAAGAGAAAAAAACAAAAGGTAAAAGAAGTTATGGGTTTAAATCTCTAGCTTTTGAAGGAGAGGGAGGTAAGGTTTTTATAAAGAAAAACTATGGTAAGGACAGTACTTTGATCGCTGGGTCTGAGATATTGAGTGTAGATAATGAAAAAACAAATGACTTATTAAATTATTTTAAAAAGCTTCATACAGGAGACGGGTATAATACTACTTTCATTCCTAAATACACCAGTTCTAATTTTGGTTCTCTATATGCCAGAACCCATGAACAAAAAGATAGTTTATTGGTGACTTTGAAAACAGAGGATAATATATATTCTCGTTATGTATATGCTAGTTACAGTAAAGAAAACGAGGTTTTAAAAAAAGACACAGTTACGGTTCCAAAACAAAAAATAAGTAAGCAGGATAAACAAATAGCTAGAAAAAAGAATAAGCAAATCCGTAAGTATCAATATAAGTATGGGTATGATTCTTTTAAAAAAGAGTATAACAGAAATTTTGAATTTATAACATCAGATACTACCGCTACTGTTGCTTACATGAAGATAAGAAGCTTTACTAAAGGAGGTTATAAAGATTTTTATAAAGAAATTTTTTCGAAAGTAGATTCTGCAAAATGCCAAAACTTGATACTGGATTTAAGAGGGAATTTAGGAGGTAGGTTGTCTGAAATTGATGAACTCTACTCGTATGTAACAGATAAAGAATATGTATTTGTAGAAAAAGCGAAGATGACTAAACGTATGAGTTTTTTATATCCTTTTTTTCATGCAAAATCTTGGGTAGGAAAAACCGGAGCGATACTGTTTTCTCCTTTGTTAACGATATATCAATTTTTTAAAGTTAAAAAAGTAAAAGGAACCCCTTATTTTAAACTTAAATATAATAAACTTCGAGATCCAAAATCTAATGCCTATACTGGTAAGATTTATGTTTTAATAAATGGAGAAAGCTTTTCTGCAAGTAGTATTTTATCTACACATTTAAAAGCAACCAAACGAGCCACATTTATAGGAGAAGAAACTGGCGGAGCTTATAACGGAACTATAGCAGGTTTGTTTACGATACTCGAACTTCCTAATTCTAAAATAAATATGCGTCTTGGTCTTATGAAAATTAATGCCCCTTATACAGTTCAACCAGATGGATTTGGAATACTTCCAGATGTATATATTCAATCTAAAAGAGATAAAGATCAGGAACTAAACTGGGTTTTGCAAAACATAAAAAAAGAAAACTAAAATATGTATAGATCATTAAAGGGTTTTTTTAAATAGAAAGAGGACATTGTTTTCTCTTTTTTATCCTTGTATCTTTACCATTCTTTATATAGTTATGAATAAAAAAATTCAATTTCAGGATATTGGTAGTAAAGATTTTAAAGAAACTTGGGAGTATCAGGAAGATCTTTTTAAAGGTATTTTAGATATAAAAATAAAAAACCGAAGAGAAGATGCAGGCTTAGAAACACCTAATTACTTTCTTTTTGTAGAACATCCACATGTATATACGTTAGGCAAAAGTGGAGATATTAGTAATCTTTTGTTGTCTGAAGAACAGCTTAAAGAAAAAGAAGCTACTTTTTATAAAATTAATAGAGGAGGAGATATTACCTATCATGGCCCTGGGCAAATTGTAGGATATCCAATTTTGGATCTCGATAACTTCTTTACTGATATACATAAATATCTGCGTTTCTTAGAAGAGATGGTAATTCTTACTTTAGCAGAATATGATATTAGTGCAACTAGAAGCAAAGGCGAAACTGGAGTATGGTTAGATGTAGGAACTCCATTTGCACGTAAAATTTGTGCTATGGGGGTTCGTGCCAGTCGTTGGGTAACGATGCATGGCTTTGCTTTAAATATAAACGCTGACTTAGGATATTTTGATCATATTATCCCGTGTGGAATAAAAGGAAAGGCCGTTACATCACTTCAGGTAGAATTGGGGCTTGAAAAAGTAAATGAAGAAGAGGTTAAGAAAAAGCTATTAAAGCATTTTATAGCACTTTTTGAGGCAGAGTTCATAAAATAAATATGTATTAAGCAAAAAATGAGCGGCACATTTTACTGTACCACTCATTTTCACGTAATAATTAATTGTAAATACTATTTATTCTTTTACAAATTGAAAAGATTTGTATTTACCTTTTCCTTCTGGGTTAAGTTTTAAAATATATAATCCTGATGGTAATGAAGCTGTGTTAATTGTTTTAGAAGTTAGTTTACCGCTCATGATAATTTTTCCAAGTAGATTAACAACTTGGTATGAAGTATCCTTTTTAGAGGTTACGTTTAAAATGTTTTCATTTCCTACTGGATTAGGGAATAAAGATATTTGTATAGGGTCTGTAGTAATAGTTTTTTCTACAATTACCGTAGATCTGGCAGAAGAATTTCCAATAGTAAAAACTGTAGCTTCGGATGCTCCAAAAGATCCTCCAGATGCTATAGTTATACCTTCAGATATAAGCGTGTAAGATCCGTTACCATAAGAACAGCAGATACCATCTCCATAACTATCTCTAATTGTAAAAGTATAATTTCCAGGTTCTAAACATTCTGTTACAGAAAGTGTAGATCCATCTGGTTGTGTACCATACGTTCCTCCTGATGCTACTACTTGATTATTTTCGTTAGTAATTTCCCAGCTTGTTTCTTCTGGATAGTTGTCAAAATTAAGGGTTAATACTGTATCTGTACAAGTAGTTTGACCACCACCTTCGGTAAGACGTACATTGTCGATAGCTATATCTCCTTGCCAAGTGCTTCCTGTAGCTCCACTAAAGCGTAGTTTTACAGTAGCTCCTAAATAAGTATTTAAGTTTATGTTTTCAGATACCCAAGAATTTCCTTGATTTCCTGATTTTGACCATAAAGAGGTCCATGTTGTACCATTATCGGTACTAGCTTCTAAAGCCAAGCTTCCCATGCTTGCGGCACCATACATATGATATTGAAATGTAAAGTTTGCAGCTGTTAGATTACTTAAATCAAAACAAGGGGAGTTTAATATAGCTTTTTTTGTAGGGAAATTAGGAGAAGAAGACTCCATGTATACATAATATGTTCCTTCTACAGCACTTGCAGGACCTGTATTGTTTGAAGGGGTTCCATTAGCATCTACAGTCCAGTTAAAATCGTCAGATATATCTTGTGTCCAAGAACCTAAAGTATTTTCAAAACCTTCAGTATAAGGAAAAGAAGATATATCTGCAGTACATAAATTACCGCCAGAAGATGGTAATGTTGTAATGTTTAAGGTATTACTAGCGTTAGAGAGATTACCTGCAGCATCTTTAGCTTTTATACTAAAAGTATATGCTGTATTTGGAGATAAGCCAGTAACTTGGTATGAGGTAGTGGTAACTGTAGTAATTACAGTTGTTCCTCTATAGACATCGTATCCACTAACTCCTACGTTATCTGTGGAAGCATTCCAATTAAGATCTGTAGATGTCTGTGTTGTATTAGATGCAACCAAACCAGTTGGAGCTGTTGGTGCTTGAGTATCTGTTTGCGATGCTGTAGTAACATTTACACTGGTACTAGCAGTAGATATATTACCTGCAGCATCTTTAGCCTTTATACTAAAATCATAAGATGTATTAGACGATAAACCAGTAACTTGATACGAGGTGCTGGTTACTGTAGTGAGTACTGTGTTTCCTTGATATACGTCGTACCCAGTAACACCTATGTTATCTGTAGAGGCGTTCCAGTTTAAATCTACAGAGCTTTGTGTTATATTAGAAGCAACTAGATTTGTAGGGACTGATGGTGCTTGCGTGTCTCCGCCAGTGCTCCCAGTAATAGTAAAATTGGCATTAGAAATGTCGTAGAAAATATGACCAGAACCTCTAACCATAATTCTATTTTGTGTTCCTGCAGCATTTGGTACGGTTATCGTTTGAGAACCATCATTAGTAACAGCAGAAGCAATTGTTATAGGGTATGTGTTTCCTCCATCGGTAGATAGCAAAATATCTACATTAGTTGCATTAATACCATTTGCAGTCGTTCCTGCTACTGCCCAAGTAACCGTTTGTGTAGATCCTGCAGCCCAACTTACATTACTGTTAGGACTGTTTACTACAAAAGGCCCTGCAGCGCCAGCTACAGTTATTCTGGTGTCATCACTAGCACTACTTGCGCCACCAGCAGCATTATCTCTTACGGTAAGTCTAAAATTCATAGTTCTACTTACAGAAGGAACCACCTCCCAGGTAGAAGATGTTTGACCTGCAATTACTGTAGGTAATGCTGGCATATATCTATCGGAAGATGCAGTAGGATTTAAAGATCTAAAAGCTGGCCCGTTAGTAGATGTTGCAACAGGAGGCATAGTAGCTGGTTGTGCATCCATCTGCTCCCAACAGTATGTTAAGTTGTTTCCAGAATTGGCATCAGAACCATTACCTTTTAAAACAAAAGGAGTAGAAGCAGGGATAGTGTAATCTTGTCCTGCATTTGCAGTTGGGGCAGCATTACCAGTATTACTTTGTGTACCACATCTACTATTTCCTTGAGAGATGTTTTGCCACATTTCTTGTATACTTATAGCATGAAAATATGCATCACTATTATTTTGTACATTAGGAGAGCAGATACCTGCATATCCCATAATTGTAGATGCGCTTCCTGGTTCTACAGATGCACTAGATCTTTGACAACTGTTATTTTGAGTGTGATTTCCTCCGTATTGATGCCCCATTTCATGTGCAACATAATCTACATCATAAGCATCTCCAATAGGACGACCACTACCAGTAATCCCTCTTGCTTTAGAATTTGTACAAGGAGATCTAAGTTGTGCTAAACCGCCGCCGCCTGTACTAAATGCATGTCCTATGTCATAGTTAGCAGAGCCAATAACATTATCACATACTGTTTGACTTTCGTTTATTAAAGAACCAGCATTATTGTTACTCAAATTATCTGTATTTGCATCTAAAAAAATGATATCTGTATTGTTGTTTACAAGAACCATTGTTAAAGCCAAGTCTTTTTCGAAAATACCATTTACTCTTGTCATGGTAGTGTTTATAGCCGATAATACAGCTTCTTTTTTTACTTGATCAGATGCATTTGAGCTAATTCCTTGGTTGTTTATATGAAATTGAGAATACTCTCCTGTACATGCAATTGCAAGTCTAAAGGTTCTTAATTTGCCATCATTTGCATTTTTAGTTGCATTATTTTTTTGGTTTGGCAAGTTGGATTGTACACTCTCTTCAACCAAGCATTCAAAACTATTGGGGTCTGGAGGTAAGTCTGATTTAGAATAAGAAATATAGTTTTGCTTATCTTTTGTATATGGATCAATGTAAATGGTAGAATGATTACCAGAAGTTATCATTGCATGTAGCCCAACTTTTGAAAAACTGAATCTTGCAAAAGATGTAGGGTCATCGATACCATAGCCAACAAAAGATTTAATACTAGGAAATCTATTTGCCAAATCTTTATCTAGAACAGAAGCTTCTAGAATTCTAAATTTCTTAAGTACTCCTTCATTAGTAGGAAGAGTCATTATAATTCCAGAATTTTTTTGCTGTGTTCTGGACGGAGTGCTTTGTAAAATAGAAGTTAATTCATTGGTGTTTAAAGTAAATAATTGATACTTAGTTGGTGTTGTTTTTCTAAATTCTTTGGGTTTGGTTTGAGCTTTTCCGGATGATATGGGACTCCATAGTTGTGCATTAATACCAATACTCGTCATTAAAAATGCGAGCACCAGTATTTTGTTAAAAATACTTGTTTTCATAATTGAGTTGAATTTGTGTTAGTAAATATGTGTCATTAAGGGTTACAACTCAAATTGTTAAACTTTAGTATATGTGATAAGTAATTTAACATGTTTAAACAGGTATATTGATCTAAATGAGGAAGATATTGGTAAAATTGTATTTTCTTGTATGGGTTGATTGCTTTGAAAACTAGGGTAAAAAAATGAATGATAAATTCAAAAGGATAAATTGTATAATCCTTTATAAAAAGGCGAACGCATCTCGATAAACTTTAAATACAAATACCTTCTTAGCAAGATTGCTCATTTATTATCCCGAAATTTTTGTTTTGTACTCTCTTTATAGAGTTTGAAAATATTTTCTACAATCTAATTAATTTGATAGATTAAAACACTGTTTTCTTCTCCCTGAACAACAAATTCAATATTAGAATCTTTATCTATATTTCCCATGCTTAATACCGAGTTTCCGTAGACAGGAAAGTTTGGAAATAGCTCTCCGTTACTGTCATATAAATACACTTTTTTAGCTTGTATATCGGTAATTGTAATATATATCTTATTATTAATAAAATATAGTTTTGGTTCTGTATATACGCCAAAATCCAATTCTAGAGTTTTACCTTTTATGGTGAGTTTATTTTCAGAGAGGGTTACTAATGTTTTGTTAGTAGCAACAATTAGATTTTCTTCTTGTAAGTTTAGGTTTTGTTTTACAAAAGAACCATCATTTTGTACTTGGATTAGTTCTCCAGTTTTAGTTGTTGACGTAAGCTTTTCCAGATATGGATACCATTCATTTTTAGAAAAATTAATTTTTTCTTTTACATTTATTCTTGTTCGTCCTAATCGATCTAGAATAGTAAGCTTTCCATTCTTTTCTGGAAGTAAGATATAATCTTTGGATCCTATTCTAATATGTTTAGGTGGTAAAATAAGATCTGCTTCTGTAGCCTTAAATCTAAAACCTTTTACTATATCTGCTTCAGCATTATACATAGTAACAGTGTTTCCTTGAGTAATTAAGATACGATATCGTTTGTTCTTGTCATAATCGAATAAGGCAAGTGGTTGTGTAATAAGTTTTTCAAATTTTTTTGGATAAGGTTTTACATCTTTACCATCACGATCTACTAGGTATAAGGTGCTAGAAGTATTAAATAATAACTGGTAACGACCATTTTTATAGATATCAATTTGTTGAATATCTCCTAATATTTCTCCGTCAATTTGTTTTTTCCAATAAATAGACCCTACATCAGAAATAAGGTATAAATTATTTTTAACATCTTGGACAGCAATATCCATTCCTTTGGTTCTATGATTTTTTACAAGAATGGGTTTTTTTAGAATTTTATCTTCTAGAGTGGTAGAAGCTGTTTGGATTACAGATGTAGCAGATCCTTTAGCTCTGTTTTTTTGTAAGATACAATGAATGTGAGCAAAATCATTTTCTTTAATAATCTGTAATACTCCTATTTGGTATTCATCATCTTTAAGGTTTTTCCATTGCTCTGTATGATCTGCTTCTACATTTTTAGCAATATATTGCTTAATGTTTTTAACAGAACCAGTTATTAATATAGAAGATTCACTAGATAGATCTTTTATAGTAGTTTTATAATATTCTTGATTAAATAGTAAAGTTTGATTTAAAATATTGGCAATAACATCCCGAAGAGAATCCATAGTAGAACCAAAAAATATAAACTCGTCTTTAATAAAATAATATTTTGCATCAAAATTTTTAATCAAAGGATTTAGAATGTTAGAAAAAGAAGAGGGGTTGTCGTACTTATAGATAGAAATATTTCTGTAGGATTCAGCTTTGTTTTCTTCCAGATTTTCTTTAATAGTTTCTATGTCTATGGCATTTAAAACCAGTATATTTTCTTTTTCTAGAAAAATCATTCCAATTTCTGATACATTAGATAATATATCATTTAAGTCTGTTGGAATATCTTCCAGATCTCTATCCTGTGCTTTAGATAAATTCTTTTTTAATACATCATAGTCGTTATAGGTATAGGAGATAAATCCTTTTGCAGTGACAGGAGTGACTTTAGAAATTTTATTTTCCTGAGGTAATGTGTTATCAAAAATCCCTATAGTACTGGATAAAGAGTCTTTTTCGATAGCAATACCATCCAGATAGATTGCGCTTTGTTCTATGGTAGCATCAGCAGATATCCAACCACTAAAATTATGTAGAGGTTTTAAATCTGTATTGGGTAATAAAGTATTATGGATATTCTGTAGCTTTTTTCCATTTAATAATAATGATAAAGTATTTTCGGTACCAGAAACGTCATATACTTTTTGTAAATCTTTATCTATAGGCAAAGGAGCTGTTTGCATTCGTATTGCATTTTCTATCAATAATTGAGAGGAAGAAGCTATTAATACACTATCTTTTTTAGTAGCAAAAAATATTTGATCGTTAGATGTTATTTTATATATAGTACGACTTGAATAGCTAATAGTTTCCACCTTTTTTGAAGGTAAAGAGTCTTTATGAATTAAAGAAGGGTTAAATTTTGAAATATAAGTGTACTCGAAATCATTTTTTCCTAAAGGAGAGAAGCATAATAAACCTTCTGTTTGATTTTTTTTATCTAAAACAGAAAGGTCTTTAAAGTATTTAAAAAACTCTAGACTCTTATTTTTTTTAATAAAATCATTGTCTCTCAGTTTACTGGTAGCACCTTCTAAATCATTGATTTTAATAATAATTTGGCTATCTCTAGGGATATAATCTATTAAAGAGTTAGATTGTTGTGATATGTCGTCACAAGAAATAATAATAATTAGTAAAAGAACAGTAACTATTTTTTTCATTGCGCGAATACGTTTTATGTTTCTGGGTTGGGTTATCAAAATAAAAAATCAATTTTCTGATTTAATAATCGAAAAAATACATTAATATACAATGTATTTTTTATTAAGTTCCAAAGATATAATTATTTAAGATCTAGTGCGAACTGTTCAGGTAATAACCTAAAGCTTTTTCTATGATATTTAGTAATACCATACTTGCGAATAGCATCTCTATGTTCTCTAGTAGGGTATCCTTTGTTTTTTTTCCAGTTATACATCGGATACTCTTCGTGTATTTTTTCCATAAAATCATCTCTAAATGTTTTTGCTAAAACAGATGCCGCAGCGATATTCAAGTACTTTGCATCTCCTTTAATAACGCAAGTATGTGGTATATTATGATACGCTTTAAAACGATTTCCATCTACAATAATATGTTCAGGTTGAGGGTCTAATTGCCCGATAGCTTTTTGCATAGCAAGAATAGAAGCGTTTAAAATATTGATTTCATCTATTTCTTCCATAAAGACATGTGCAACACCATAAGTTAAAGAACAGTCTTCTAATAAGGGTTTTAGATGTATTCTTTTGGTTTCACTTAGTTGTTTAGAGTCATTAAGCATAGTATTACTAAAATCATCAGGCAGGATTATAGCCGCTGCAGTAACCGGACCTGCCAGACAACCTCGACCAGCTTCGTCGGTGCCGCATTCAAGAATATTAGGGTTTAATTTTAATATAAGCATAACACGAAGATACAGTATGAATAGAATACCTAAAAAACTATTTTTAAAAATTGAAAAGAAAGTTACTCTAAACAAACAATGAGTACCCTATACTTTCGTTAAAAAAGTATATTTTTGCCACAGTTCAGCATTCTAATGAGAAAAAACGTAGTATTCATAATTATATTTCTATCTGTTTCTATACTTTGGTCGCAAGATAGAAAATTAGAGGAAACAGAAAAAGGTGCAGATATTAGTACCGAAAGATCCCAAGAACCTAAAACTTCCTTAAGAAGACCTAAGGATAAAAAGGAAAAACCTCCTATAACGGAGTATAAAATTATTACGATAGAAAATGATACCACATATTTAGATACTACACTATCTATACAAAAGGATTATAAATTTAATTATCTGCGTAGAGATGATTTTGAGTTATTACCAATACATAATGTAGGACAATCGTATAATAGTCTTGCTAAGCAAGAAGAAAAAGATCATTTGTTACCTCTTTTTGGAGCCCGATCTAGGCATTTTAATTTTATGGAAGTTGGAGATATAAGATATTATCATGTTCCTACACCTCTTACCGAATTATATTTTAAAACTACTTTTGAACAAGGACAGCAGTTAGATGCTTTCTTTACAATAAATACCTCACCACGACTTAATCTTTCTGTCGCTTATAAGGGAGTGCGCTCTTTAGGTAAATTTCAACATGCACTAACCAGTTCGGGTAACTTTAGAGCAACAACAAGTTATGTAACCAAAAATAATCGCTATAGAGTACGTATGCATTTTGTTACGCAAGATTTACTTAACGAAGAAAACGGAGGCTTGTCTCCGCAAGGTATAAATCAATATCTGGCACAAGCAGAATTTGTTGGAGAAGAAAGTGAATTTAAAGATAGAGGATCTATATCGGTTAATTTTCAGGATGCACAAAATAAACTTTTAGGCAAACGTTTTTATTTGGATCATCAATTTGCAATTCTTAAAAAAACAGATAGCACAGCTTCTGGTATATCTGTCGGGCATATTATGGATATTACCGATAAGCGATATTTATTTGATCAGGCAACAATAGCTCCTAATGATCTTTTAGGAAAATCTTATGTATCAGCAAATCTTTCGGATAATGTAGCCTTAGAAGATTTTACTAATCAAGTGTTTTTAGAGTTTAATAATCAATGGCTAGGAACATTGCGAGTATTAGGAGAGAACTCTAACTATAACTATGGATATAATAGTTTGCTAAATAGAGCAGATGGTTCTGGTAATACAACAAGTATTACAAACCGTATTAAGGGAGATGTGTACACTGTAGGAGGAGAGTATAGTAATACCTATAAAGGTTTTAATTTATTTGCAGATGGAAAATCTATTGTTTCTGGGGATTTTGAAGGTACTTATTTTAATGTGGGTGCTGGTTATGATTTAAATGATCAATATGGTGTTTTAACAAAAATAAGTTCAAGCTCTGTAGCGCCAAACTATAATTTTTTACTCTATCAAAGTGATTATATAAATTATAATTGGCAAAATGATTTTAAAAATACCGAAACTCAAAAACTAGAAGTAACTCTTAAAGCAAAAAGAATAGCAGAATTAGAGGCTAGTTACTCTACTATAAATAACTATTCCTATTTTACAAAAAATGCAGATTTAGCAATTGTTCCATTACAATATGTGGATAATATCGATGTGTTAAAAGTGAAATTAACTCAAGGGTTAAAATATTGGAAACTTGGTTTGGATAATACCATTATGTATCAAAACGTACAGGGAGGAGATAATATATATAATGTGCCAGAATTTGTAAGCCGAAACAGTTTGTACTATGAGGATCATTGGTTTAAAAAGAAGGCTCTTTTTTTACAGGCAGGAATAACTTTTAAATATTTTAGTGGATACAAAGCAGATGGGTATGATCCTGTTTTGTCAGAGTTTTATGTCCAAAATGTAGAAGAAATTGGCGCGTATCCACAATTTGATATATTTTTTAATGGTAAAGTAAGACAAACACGTATTTATTTTAAGTTCGAAAATATAGGAGAAGCTTTTCAGCAAAACAATGAGTTTTCTGCTCCAGGTTATGCTACAAGGGATGCCGTGTTGCGATTTGGTTTGGTTTGGAATTTCTTTTTGTAGAGAAATAAAATATTTTAGTTTTATTTTAGTCTTTCGATCATTGTATCAAAATCTTGAACCCATTCTGGGTGAGGTGTCCATTTAAGATTTTGACCATCGCCCCTTTTTCTAGGAACAATATGAAAATGTAAATGAAATACTTCTTGTTGTGCCTCTGCGCCAGAGTTACTAATAATTTGGATATTATGTATTCCTAGTTTTTCTTCATATAGCTTAGATACTTTTTTTACTATAGAAATTACCGCGTTCAATTCTTTTTCGGGAATATCAAAAATATTAGTGTAATGTTTTTTTGGGATAACTAATGTGTGATATTTGCTTGCTGGATGGATGTCTAAAAAAGCATAAACGTCTTCGGTTTCATAAATTTTCCAAGACTTAGCTTCTCTTTTTACAATTTTACAGAATATACAACTGTTCATATATATGTATTTAATAAAAATTATTGTTTTTTTAGAACATAAACAGGGTTCAAATCCCAAGAGCTTTTTTAATTTTATTACTCAAAGAGCTTTTAATTTCCCCAGGTTTTTCGTCCTCTTCAAACAAAATACCTTTTACATTAAGGTGATGTCCTATTTGTTCTTTACCATAATCCTGTTCAAAGCCTACTACTTGTTTACGATATTTACATAACTGACAATTCATATATGCAGTACCTGATTTAGCTTCTTCTAAACGTTCATCAAAAGCTTTTAGTAGTAATTCATCAGTACCAAAAGGAGCTGTATATATATATTCCTGATTCGAGGTAGAATTCATGTCCGTTACATGATTATAAATACGTTCTAATAATATTCCTGTAAAAAAGAAAAAAGGAATAACAATGGTTCTTTTAAAGCCTAATTTCTCGATCATTTGTAAAGATTCATCTACTTTTGGATATGCAGTACCACTATAAGCTGTGGTTGCAAATCCAAATCCCATTCCTTCCCAAAGCATACTGGTTAGCTTACATACATCGCTATTGGCATCTGGGTCTGTAGTGCCTCTACCAATAACAACCAAACAAGTTTCTTTTCGATCTAGTTTGGATAAAGTAGATTCTGTTTCTTCAATTCGTTTTACAGCAAGATCTAATAAAAAAGAATTTACCCCAATATGTTTTCCCATAGCAATGGTTAGGTCACTATGGTAGCTTTGGATGGTATTTAATTCATATGGAATGTCATTTTTGGCATGTGATCCAGCAAATAAAATTACTGGTAATGCGTATATCTTTCTAATTCCCTTTAGATACATTCTCTCTACAGCAGCTTCATAAGTAGGGTGGTTAAATTCTAAAAAACCATAATCTACTTCATAATCTGTTTTATAACGATCCTGAAGTATGGTAACGAGTTTTTTAAAAGAAGTTACGGCAGCTTCTCTACGACTACCGTGCCCACAAAGTAAAATTCCTTCTTTCATTGCTTTTCTTTTTTAATCTAATTTTATCTTTAATCCACATTGTGGAGTTTAATTCTTCAAGGCTTTCCTCAAAAACAAAATGTGTTTTTTGGAAGCATACCTCATGAGTTTACTCCGAGGTTATTGATTTATAATATAAGTGAATCCTATTTTGTGTTAGTATAACAAAATTTGATATACTAAATAGGATTTGCTCCTATAATTAAAACTACAGGCATCTGTAGGGTACTTTTTTTGATTTTTTCTTCAATATTCCCTAAGGTACCAGTCATAATTTCTTGATTAGTTCTGGATACGTTAGAAGCTGCATTTACAGGGATACTATCATCTTTGCATACCTCTAAAAGTTTTGGGATAATTCTGTTAAGGCTTTTAAGTCCCATGTATATTGAAATGGTATTTCCTGCCTTAAGCATATGTGCAATACCTGTAAGTTGTTCAAAAGAGTAATCTGCAGTATGTGCTGTGCATATAAGCATTGCATTGGATTTGTTTCTTTCGGTAATAGGGATATTAAAAATATTGGCTGCAGCAAGTGCGGCAGAAATACCTGGGATTACCTCAAAAGGGATATTTTTTTCGGTCAAATATCGTGCTTCTTCGGCTGCTCTTCCATAAACATATGGGTCTCCAGATTTTAGACGTACGACTCTCTTGCCTTTAAGGTGATATTTGTGCAATAAATCATTGATTTTTTGTTGTCTTTCTAGTTGATCGGAAGCATCCCCAAATTTACGACCGACATATATTTTTTCGGCAACTTTATTTATTGCTAATATAGGATCAGAAACGAGATTATCGTGCAAAATCACATCAGCTTCTTGAATTAGTCGAGATGCTTTTATAGTTAATAAATCCGGATCTCCCGGGCCGGCTCCTACAATAGTTACAGCATACATTATGAAATTAGTTTTAATGGATCTGGGTAAATATATGTATATCCTAAAAGAGTTTTACTTTTGGTGTTGGATATAATTTTAAAGTCTGTTTCTTTTTGTTGAATAAAATTAGGAGGAGTAAGCCCTATGTTTTTAGCTGCAAGAATATAGTATTCCTTTCTAATAGGATGCTTGTCAGCACAACCATTTATGATTTCCCCCCAAACATTCTTTTCTATAACCGCATTTATCAATCCTATGCAGTCATCTCTATGAATTACATTAATAGGTGCGTCTCCATTTTGTACATTTTTTTTATTAGCAAGAAACCGACCAGGTAAACGATCTTCTCCAATAAGACCAGATAAACGAATAATAGTCACCCGATCTTTTAAATGTTCTTGTAATAGCTTTTCTACAGCAGCAACAGCTTTACCAGATTCTTTTTCTGGTTGTATAGCTAATGTTTCTAAGACTTCTCCATTAGTATTTTGATATACTGATGTAGAACTAATAAAGATTACTTTTTGATCTTCAGAAATAAACGGAAGTATATGTTGTATTTGTTCTTGATATATACTTATAATATTAGGAATTCGTTTAGGAGGAAAATTAATAACGATAACTTCACTTTCTTTTAAAAAGGCGATATAGTTTTCTTGTTTAGATTCCCCCAGAGTAAAAAGATGAGGTGTGATTCCTTTTTCTTTTAAAACCTCTAGTTTATTTGGTGTAGTTGTAGAACCTTTTACGGGATCTCCCTTGGTGATGCGATTTATAGCGAATGGCAACCCTAGCCATCCGCAACCTAATACGCTTATTTTTTTAGACTTCATTATTTATTCTAATATTGTTTGGTGACATAGCAAGGTAAACAGTAAGAATGTGCTCCCATGTAGAGGTATCCTTTTCTTTAATCCAAAGTGTTACCAGATGCTTTCCTTTTTTATTTTTTAGGCGAATTGCCTTGGTAAAGATAGTAGTTTTTTTAAGCCAGATTACCTCTGCGATACTTACTTTTCGATCTGCTATTTCTTCTGAAATGTCTTTAGGGATTCCTGCAATTGCTAATTGCAAATCCACTTCTTTACCTGTAATTACAACCTCATAAAGATCTGTGTAATCTACTTGGTGTGGAGATGTTATTTCAATAATCTTATGATCATACTGTTGTATAGCAATAGGTCTAGGTTCTTGAAATAAGTATTTGAATAATGGATAGAGGTGTTGGTCTGATGCAAAAGATCGGGCAATTAAAACTTCTCCTAATTCTGGATCTATTTTAGAATTGAAAACAACTGGAGCTACAGTTTTTTCATTATTGCTAGTTAACATTGACCAGCCTTCTTTATATAACAAGTATTCTTCTACAGGCAGATCTTTTTCTAAATGAGATTTTAGTATAGATACTGCTTTATCGGGAGTAAGATTTTTGTACCAAAAATTACCAGGTTGTACAATCCATGTTGGAGCATCCTCGCATCTACCATTACATCTGGTTTTTATGGTATGTGTGGTATCCCAAAATTTTTTATTACGAAGATAAGCTCTGGCTTCGCGTATGGCGATCTCACCTTTCGCTTTTTGACAAGATCCTCCGTCACAAAACTGGAAGGTAGTGTTTACTTTACTTATGTTTTTTCCCATGATTAAAAGAAATAAAACAGGAAAAGAAGCTAATACAGGAATATGTTTTTTTAGATACTAAAAAATAATAAGAATCCCTGTTTGTAACCAACTCTTTACCCGAGAGTTACTATTATGTTTCGATACATGGCAGGTCTCCTGACTTTACACAATTATGAAGACCTTCCCATAGCCTTGCTACAGTGGTATATAGATCATAATTTTTAAATGTGTATTACAGTTGCGGGAACAGTTTTGGATTTACACCAAATTCCCTTTTCATCTTTTGTTTCCAAAAGAACCATAAATCATTAGCGAAGATACTTTTTTTGATTAAATAATGGATCGTATAAAATCTACACGTTTTGTTAAAGTTGTTTTTGGTACAATTTTAATGGTAAACCCAAGGTTTAGGTATACTTCTGTAAGATAATAATGTATATGTTCTGCTTCTGGATAAGATTGAGGACGTTGGGGGTCATTTACATAAATTTCTTTCCAGAGGGGAAGGAAGAATACAGTAGAGGAGTAGTATGTTTTAAATGGGAATTTAGATATATATTCTGGGATAGAATACGATTTTGTTTTTAGGTATGCAATAATGTCGGGTAATCCACGATCTACAAAAGTGTTTTCTGAAATAAAAGAGTCTAATTCTTTGATGGTTTGTTGGTATACCAAATCAGCAAATCCACTAAGATCTTCCCAAGGAGTTTTATTGCTTTTTATCTTTTGTTGATGGATAATTGTTTTTCTGGAAATTTCTTCAAAACAAGAATACCCATTTTCTTCTAATGTATGGATTAGACTTGTTTTTCCTGTCCCAGGAGCTCCAGTAATAATGTATCTTTTGTGCATTATAAAAAATAGTAGACACTACAAATTAGGAGTACAAATATAAATGTTACTTTTTGATTGATGCTTGCTACTGTTTTTATTTCCTCATCTTTTAAAATTCGATCATTGTTTCCGATAAAAGGTTTGTCTATTAGTTTGCCATGATAATAATTAGGTCCTCCAAATTTACAATCCAGAATTGCAGCAAGGGCAGCTTCGGGATATCCTGCATTAGGGCTAGAATGTTGCTTGCCATATTGTATTACAAAAGAAATTTTATGCAATTTAAATGTAACTAATAACATTAGAAAAGCTGTAATTCTTGCTGGAATATAATTAGCTACATCGTCTAGTTTGGCAGCAAATTTGCCAAAATTTATATATCTCTCATTTTTATAACCTATCATAGAGTCTAAAGTGTTAATCATTTTATAACTCATGGCTCCTGTTACGCCAAATAAGGCATAATAAAACAGAGGAGCAATTACCCCATCACTAAGATTTTCGGATAATGTTTCGAATACTGCCGTTTTTATTTGTTGCGAATTTAATTGATCAGTTTCTCTACCAACAATCCAGGATAATCGTTTTCTGCCTTGTTCCAGACTTTGTTCTAAAGCTTTAAAAACAGCTTTGCCCTCATCTATTAAACTTTTATTTGCTAATGCATAAAAAACGAATATTGAAGTGTATATATTATGAAGTATAGGATATGGGGTAGCTATGACATGCGTTGAATAAAAAAATAAGATAGTGATAGTTAGCAATAGTATAGTGAGTAACCCGCCTTTCTGAAAAGCAAATGGGGAGGTGTTTAGTTGATCTTCGCCATATTGTATTGCATTGCCAAATATCCGTATAGGATGAGGTAACCATCTGGGATCTCCTAGTAGTAAATCGAGAATGTATCCTATGATTAGAGGAGTAATTATTGTAGTATACTCCATTGCTGTAATGCATTAACTAATAGCTCGTTTTTTTTAGGATCTTGACTTGCAATCCTAATATAATGTTCGTCTAATCCTCTAAAATTAGAAGCGTCTCTGATAAGAAGATGGTGCGTATGTGCTAAATAATTTTTAAGAGAGGAGGCGTTAGGTTTCTCTAATTGAACTAAAAAATAATTGGTTTCAGATGGGATAACAGTTAGTCCTTTTATAGTATTTACTTGTTGTTGTAATTTCTTACAATAGTCAAGGAGTATTGCCATATTTGGTTGTAAATCTTTATAGTTTTCGAAAATAAATTTTCCTGCTTCGATTGCCATAGTATTAACACTCCAAGGCATTTTTGATTGCTGAAGTTTTTCTCCTGTTTGTTTACTACATAAAATATACCCTAGTCTTAATCCTGGTATAGAAAATAATTTAGTTAATGATTTTACAATAATAAGATTATTATATTTTTCTAAAAGCAAAACACAAGATTCTGTTTTAAAAGTAAAATCAATATAAGCTTCATCCACTATAAACATTGTATTAGGAAAATTCTTTACCATTTTTTCTATTTCTAATACTGAATTACTAAACCCGTTAGGGTTATTGGGATTACATAAAAACACCAAATCTTCATTAAAAGAAATATTTGTTACCTCAGAGCGATCATAATAACGAATTTTTAAAGCACTTTTTTTACAAGCATCTTCATACTCAGAAAAAGTAGGAATGCCTATTGCTGCTTTTTTACCCCAAAACACAGAGGTAATGTTGTAAAAAGCTTCTGTAGCACCATTAGTGATTAGTACTTGAAAGGCATCTAACTCATGAAATTCTGCTACTTTTTGCGTTAAAACATCGGCATTTGGAGTGGGGTAATTTGCAATAAGGGGTAATTGTTGCCCTAAATACGACAATATTTTTTTAGAAGTTCCTTCATACCAAATATTAGAACTAAAGTTTGCTTTAAACGGTATGTTGTAACGATAGCCGTCATCTCCATGTCCGTATATCATAATATGGTATGCATTTCAGCGATAATAGAATCAATATCCATGTTTTCTTCTAATAAGTTAGCTAGTTTGTCATAATTTTCTTCTTTATAAGCCTTATAATTAAAAAATGTTTTTTTATTTGTAAAATCATGTAAAAGATCTTCAATCACCTCATTATGATCTAAAATGCCATGAATATAGGTTCCCCAACAATTACCTTGTATCGATCCTTCGGGATTGTTACTTATATAGTTTAACGGTTTGCAATCTTGCCCTATAGTTTGCCCCATGTGGATTTCATATCCCATAAGTTTTTTGGGTGAATTTTTATAAGTAAAACTACATTGCGTAGTGGTTTTTTCTGAAGTTAATATGGTGTGTATAGAAAAAATGCCTAATCCGGGAATTGCTTTAATATCGCTTTCTACTCCCAAAGGATCTTTAATTGTTTTTCCTAACATTTGATATCCACCACAAATACCAATAATAGGTTTTTGTAATTCATTGGCTTCTAATATTACTTTAGCAATTCCTTTCTCCCTAAGAAAAATCAGATCTTGTATGGTGTTTTTACTTCCTGGTAAAATAATAATATCTGCTTTGGCTATGTCTTTAGGATCGTTAGAGTAAAAAAGATGTGTTCTGGGATCTTTTTCCAGAACATTAAAATCTGTATAATTAGAAATATATGGCAGTAATACCACTGCGATATTGATTTGTCCAATTGCTATAGTTTGCTGTTTTTTTTGCAAAGCTACAGAATCTTCTTCTTCAATATAAATATCTTTGGCATATGGTATGATTCCTAAAACAGGGATTCCTGTTAGTTTTTTTAACATACTTTTTCCTTCTTCAAATAAAGAAATATCCCCTCTAAACTTATTAATAATAATACCTTTTATCAATTCTTTTTCCCAAGGTTCTAAAAGCGCGATTGATCCATATATACTAGCGAAGACCCCTCCTTTGTCGATATCTGCAATAAGAAAAACATTTGCTTCTGCTGCCTTAGCCATTCGCATGTTTACAATATCTCTATGTTTAAGATTAAGTTCACTAATGCTTCCTGCTCCTTCTAATACAATGGGATTGTAGCTTTGTTGAAGTCTTGTAAATGCGGCTTTGGCTTCTTCAAAAAGATGCATTTTATTATTTCCTAAAAAATATTCTTTAATAGTTTGATCTCCTATAGGTTTACCATGTAAAACAACTTGAGATTTATTTGCTCCAGAAGGTTTTAATAAAATAGGATTCATATCAGTAGAAGACTCAATTTTACAAGCCTCAGCTTGCACTGCTTGTGCTCTTCCGATCTCTAAGCCATCTGTGGTAACAAAACTGTTAAGGGACATGTTTTGTGCCTTAAATGGGGCAGGAGAATACCCTTTTTGTTTAAGCAGTCTACAGATGCCTGTTACAATAATACTCTTACCAACATCCGATCCTGTACCCACAAACATAATAGGGCGTAATTTTTTCATCTTTATTTATGCAATGAATGAACTTCAAAATTAATTAAATAATTGGGTTGATCTGTTTTTTTTTTTTGAATAGAAAGAAAATTCTGTTTTAGGTATTAAAGCTTTTTTGTGAAATTCTTCAAATCGAATAAATATGTGTTTAATCGAAGATTTATTTCTTTGTTGAATGATTTTTAATCTTTTGAAAGCTAGAATAGTAACTTTATTACATATTCAAAAAGAAACGGTTGCTTAAAAATATATGTGATGAACAAGGATATAGATATTTCTGAAATAAGATGGATCATTCGTAATTTAATTGCATTTATAGCGGTTGAAGGAAAAGACTATGTGAGCGAAGCAAAGAAAAAAGAGTATGTGTCGGCTTATGTACATGTATTAATTAAGACTATCTATCTTATGGATGAAAAGCAAGAGTTTTCTATCATAGAAGATATCGCCGAGGATATTGCAAATTATCTCGAGTAATTTTTTTAGAAAAATCCCCCTATATTTTAGGTAAAGGAAGCTTTTTTGTTCTTGTGGAGAGTTTTCTTTTTTATTGTATCAATAACTTTTATATCTTTTCCGTGTTAAATATCCAAATCTATAACACGGTGAACGAACAAGAACATATAGAAAGATTGAAGACTGAAAATAAGTTGCTTCAAGATAAACTAGATAAAATTAATAAAGGGGATCAGAAAAAAAGAAAATTTAGGTGGTGGCTTCTAAAAAAATCTACAGGACCTGTTTTTGGAAACCGACTTAAAAAAAGTGTAAGTGCAGCTATTACTGAATATAAGGAATATAAAACGGTTTCTGTAGATACAGTTTCTGATGTATCATCCAGTGTAATTTGGAGGTTTACAAGAATCGGTTTGTTTGCATTTTTATTTGCTGTAATACCTTCGTTAGTATTGGTTTTTCAAACCAAATTATTGATGAATCAAAATAAATTAATTACCAGTCAAAATAATTTGGTAGAAGCAGACCGTAGATCATCTTTAGTATTTGTAATGGGAGATGTTTTGGCAGATTTAAACGAAGAGTTAAAATATAAAGGCTCTGGAAGTCGTAATATAAGTAGAACACTAGAGGCTAGAATAATTGGTCTTTGTATGGCAATGAAACCATATCGATATATAGATAATGGAGAGTTAATAGAAAATGCTATTAGTCCAGAACGGGGGCAGCTGTTATTTACATTGCTTAAAAGTGACTTGGGGTTAGAGTCATCACAAGATATTTTAAATTCTGCAGAATTTCAGTATACCAATTTTAGAAAAGTAAACTTAGGAAGAGGAGCTAATCTAAAATATGCTCGTTTAGATTATTCAGACTTTACAGAAGCCCAAATGCCAGAAACTAATTTAGAAAGAAGTGATCTAAAGGAGGTGCAAATGAGTAAAATAAATTTGTCAGATTCTAATTTAAAAAGAGCACGTTTGCAGAATGCTAATTTGCAAAAAGCTGAACTGCTAAGTGTTGATTTTACTAGTGCTAATTTATTTGGAGCAAATCTTACTGGGGCGGATCTTACTGGTGCGATATTATGGGGTACTAAACTAGAAAACACAAATTTAACAGATGCAATATTGGATAATGCAATCGTAGATAGAGAAGATTGGATAGATTATATTTCGAATACTTTGGACTTAAAGGGGGCTAGCGGTATAGAAAAGCGATATAAGATCAAAAAACAAGGAAAAAAACAATTTATTCTAGTTCCTAATAAATGATTTTTTCGACTAAATACATGACAAAGATGTATAGGATATAAGAATGAGTTGATTTATCATTAGGTAGGAGAACAGAATCTGCTATTATAATGATTAAACAAAATAGATTTCAGTATAGTCCAAGGCGACAGAAAATACTTGTTTAGATAAGCATGCGATGTTTGTAATCCATATTCCCATAAGAATAAATTGTTAAGCTGTTTACGCAGGTAAATTAGGGCTTTTAGATTTGCAATACAGATTAATTATTGTGGATGCATATTTTTAATTCTGAGAATAATAACTTTACAGAAAAAATAAATTGTATGTTCAAAGAAGATATAAATGAAATTATTAAAAACAGGAGGTCTGTTTTTCCTGCACAGTATAATGATAAACCTGTTTCTGATGCATTTATTAAATTAGTATTAGAAAATGCAAATCAAGCACCTACACACAGATTGACCCAACCATGGCGGTTTAAAGTACTACAAGGGGATGCAAAAGATAGATTGGGTGTCTTTTTATCGAATACCTATACTGATATTACTTCAAATCAAGATTTTTCGCCATTTAAGTTCAATAAAATTATAAAAAATTGTAAATCCTCGAGTGTAATAATTGCAATATGTATGCAGCGAGATTTAAAAGAACGTGTTCCTGAATGGGAGGAAATAGCATCTACCGCAATGGCTGTACAAAATATGTGGCTTACCTGTAGTGCAAATGGTATAGGGTGTTATTGGAGCAGTCCCAAATTAATTGAGTATATGGATGGTTTTTTTGATTTTGAGGAAGGAGAGCGTTGTCTTGGTTTCTTTTACTTAGGTAATCATGATAAAGATATAGAGTTAGTTTCAAAAAGAGAACCTATAGAAAGTAAAGTAGATTGGTTAGATAAATAGAATAAAAAAACCACCTGGTTTTACAGGTGGTTTATAAAAATCATAAGAAAATTTATGATATTTTTAAATTGACTACTGTTGAGTCATCTCTTGAGCGTACTTTTGCATTTTTTCAGCACTAGCAGTCATATATGCAGTCCACTTTTCAGCATCTTCGCCAGTTAGTTTCCCAGCAACTTCTTGAGCTCCAGCAGAAAGATCTTGTGCTTTTTGACCAAGTGCAGCAAAAGCAGTCATATCTTTACTTTCTGCAGCTTTTTTGTATTCAGCCATATATGCTTCATACTTTTCTACGTATGCTTGTACAGTTTCGTCACTAAAATTAGGAACACCGTCAACAGCATCTTCAATAGTTTCAGAAACCTCTTCTGCAGCTTCTTCTACTTTGTTAGCTGCATCTTCTGTAGCTTCTTCTACATTTTCAGCTGCGTCTTTTGCTTTGTCTGTAGCTTCCTTACAAGATATTACTGTTAAGAACATTAGAGCTAAAGCTCCTAAAAACATTTTTTTCATAATAAATAGATATAGTTAATTTGGTTATTTAACGCCAAACATAATACTTTATTTCGTCTATTCGAAATTTAAAATGGGGAAAAAATACACATTAATTATTTAATAAAATATTCTATCATGTTATAATGTAATGTTTTTAGTAAATAAAATTGAATACTGTCTGATTTTAGAGAAGTATAAATCACTGTGTTTTTTCAATTAGGTATTTCCAGTAACGTTTAGGTAGATGCTGTTTGTGTAATTTATTATTTTTACGAGACTTTATAGTAACACTATTAAAGTATGTACTCCATAGTTTCTGAAAATCTTTCTCCTCTGGCAAAAGTAAATCTGATGAAATCTTGAATTTAGTTTTAGAAAAACTATCTATAGCAATAGTTTCGATGGTTTTTAAATTGTAATAAATACCATAGTTTCTTTTAATATCATAAATAATCCATTTTTGATCTGCATAGCGATCTTTAAAATGGGGAATAATTAATGGTAAAACATTAAAATCTGGTTCAACAGTAGCAGTATATATGGCATCTTTTGTTAATTGAAAACGAACAAATGCTTCCATTCTATGTTTTTCTCTCCCAACCATTTTGGCAACTTGACTAATTTTTAAAATATCTTTATTACTAAAATCAATACCTGTACTTGTTTCTTTTGTAAAAATATTTTGGATATAGGATAGCAAAGTGTTTTCTACCCCTTTAATCTCGCTTAAAAAAGCTTTAAAAAAATCTTGTTGTTGATGGCGTGAAGTTTTCAATAGCAATCCTTTCCATACTCTTAGTGCATTATTTTTGTCTGTAATAATATCTTCAGTTATAGTAAATAGTTGGTTGTTGGCTTCAGATTCCTTTCTAATTATGGGGTTTGTTATTTTATGATGATAAACAAAAAAGACACAGCTTAAAAATCCATCAAAGCTTCCGTCATAAATTAAGATAGTTTGAGGGTTCATGTTTTTGTTTTAAGAAAAAAGACTCAATTGTGAATTGAAATATTTGTCATACTTGCTTTTCGAACTTTTTAAGATTTTATTTTTCAAGTCATAAGAGGAAAGATCTTGTTTGTAAAAGTCTTTAGAATTACAAGTTATAAAATATTGCGCCCTATTCATTGCTATTCCTATAGCTTTAAGATGTGTCCAATCTAAATTTCTAAATTTTCTTGCCTCAAGTATTTTGAATACAGATTGCATGCCTATACCAGGGATTCTGGCTAGCATTTGTTTATCTGCTTTATTGATATCTATAGGGAAAAGATGAAGGTTTCGTAATGCCCAACTTAATTTAGGATCGATATCTAAGTCTAGATTTTTGTGGGTATCATTTAAGATTTCAGAAACAGAAAAACCATAGAACCTCAAAAGCCAGTCGGTTTGATAGAGCCGGTTTTCTCGAAGTACAGGGACTTCAGTCCCTAAAGAGGGCAATCTATTATCATTAATTACGGGTATATAGCCTGAGTAGTATACTCTTCGCATATTAAATTTTTTGTAATAATATGTGGCAGAGTACATAATATCTCTATCACTTTCTCCAGATGCTCCAACTATCATTTGTGTACTCTGTCCTGCGGGAGCATATCTGGGGGTACTTTTTATGATTTTTCGTTCTGCTTTGTATTGTAAGATTTCATTTTTTACTTTTTCCATAGGTTTAATAAAATCTTCATGTTTTTTATCTGGTGCTAATAGTTTTAATCCAGATTTTGTGGGTATTTCAATATTAACACTTAGTCGATCTGCGTATAATCCAGCTTCTCGCATTAATTCATCGCTAGCACCAGGTATAGATTTAAGATGAATGTATCCGTTAAAATTTTCTTCTAAACGAAGTTTTTTTGCTACGGAAACTAGGCGTTCCATAGTGAAATCAGAGTTTTTAAATATTCCTGAACTTAGAAACAATCCTTCAATATAATTTCTTCTATAAAAATGAATGGTTAGGTCTACAACCTCTTGAATTTTAAAAGCAGCTCTTTTTATATCATTACTCTTTCTAGTTACACAATAGGCACAATCATAAATACAGTGATTGGTTAAAAGGATTTTTAGTAGAGAAACACAACGCCCGTCTTCTGTATAACTGTGACAAATACCAAACCCAGTGTTATTCCCTAGTCCTTTTTTATTGTTACTTCTTTTTCCTCCACTACTGGAGCATGAAACATCATATTTTGCAGCATCTGCAAGAATAGAAAGTTTTTGACGTATTTTATCAAACGACATAAATAGAATTTGTAGAAGTGTTTATTTCGTTCTGAATAGCTCTTATTATCTCCTCGATATCTGTTAATATTTGATAATCGGTGAAGCGAAGAACAGTTATCCCTAGAGAAGTAATGAATAATTTTTTAGGAGAATCTAAATTATAAATGTCCGAAAATTCATGAGCATAACTGTCTATCTCTATTGCGATTTTTAATTTGGAACAATAAAAATCAAACTTGTAATTTTTTATAACTTTATTTTTCAGAAAGGGAAACCCTTTTTCAATAAGTTTTTGATGTAACTGCTGGATAGAAGTAATTGAATTATCTAACGAGTGTCGTATAACTTTTTCAGATGCTTTTTGATATACAGGTATGGTGTGAGAAATCATAAAAAATAGTTTATGTTGTAATTTTTCCAAATTTATGGAAAAATTCCATACAAAATAAAATTAAAATATGTTAAAATTGGAAATATTCCAAAATCTTGTATATTTGTTGTAAATTATCCCAGATCACAATCCTACTTTATATGATTAAATTATTAAATTTTTCTATTTTATGGATATTTTAACTGACCAAACCATAAAGCGTTTTAAGCAAATTCGCGAAGAGAACCATTATACTCAATCTGATTTTGCAAAGATTTTACAAATCAAAAATTCTACAGCAGATATAGAAAGAGGCAAAACTAAAATTTCAGGAAAAGTTGTCGCTAAATTACTACAGGAATTTAATATTAATCCTTTGTGGTTATTTGGGGACAGTACCCAGAAAAAAATACAATTGCATCTGGGAGATGTCTCTCCTAAAGTTGTGACTATTGATTCGGATAACAATGAAAATATAGTTTTAGTTAATGTAAAGGCTGCTGCAGGATATCCTCATAACGTACAAGATCTAGATTGGTATCAACAATTACCTGCTTTTGATATCCCGTTACCAGAATATCGAAATGCTACTTATCGCGGTTTTCAGGTGGAAGGAGATAGTATGTTGCCACTGCTAGAGCCTAAAGAATGGGTAATTGGTAAAGCAGTTAATAACCTTTCTGAAGTAAGTAATAATGCGATATGTGTAATTATATTAGAGGATAGTGTTGTGGTTAAAAAAATAAGAAAAAATGAAGATATATCTGTAATAACTTTAATTTCATTAAACTCCGAGTATTTGCCATATAATATTCAAACACATCAAATTGTAGAACTTTGGGAGGTAAATAGTAAGTTAAGTTTTAATATTGATGCAAATTCAGATGTTGCTGGTATGAAACAATTACAAGAGGCGATGTTGGCATTAACCTCTGAGGTGAGAAGTCTAAAAAATTAATTTATAAAGCCATGCTCTTTTACATGTTGAATAGCTTCATTAGAATTATGTACAAGTAGGATGGGAGTAGTTTTAAAAGATTGTATTATCTTTTTAATTCTTTTTTCTTTTTTACTATGATTAACATCTCTTAAATAGATTGCTAAAATACGATCAGGATATTCTTCTGCAATTTTTGTATAGATATCTGCATCTTTCTCTCCGCTATCTCCTATTAAAATAAAGTTGAGGTTTGGGTATAATGTCAATAAATTTATAATTTCAGATCGTTTATGTGATTCTTTAGGTTTTGGTGTTTTATCAAAAGGAGTTCTGAAATCTCTTAGTAAAATTGGGCCTTTTGGGAAATGATTTTTTTCTAAAAAAGCACCTAAGTAGTCGTATAAATTCCAGGGGCTATTACTTACATAAAAGAAAGGGTTAATAGGTTTCTTTTTTGTTCCTATCTGTAGTTTTTTATAAAAATCAACAGTTCCTTCTACTGGCATTCGTTTATCATAATTTTTGAAAAGAGTATTGACAGCTACTCTCCATTTTAAAGTAGAAGCAACTCCAGTGTGTAAAATAGTATCATCGATATCGCTTATAATTGCAAATTGAGCATCGTTAGATGGAATTAGCATTTTACCAGAAAATGTATTTTGATTACTTATCTGTTTTCTTATATCATTTGCTTTATAGTTAATTATATAAGAAACCCAGCCTTTGTCATCGGTTAGGGTAGTAAGGTTAGGGATTGCAAGATTAAAATGGTAATATCCTTCAGAATCTGTTGTAGTTTCAAATGTTTTTCCGTTAGAAAGTTTTAATTCAATAAGAGTATTGGGTATTTCGTCACTCTCTAATTGTTTGTAAATGTTTTTAAGAGTTTTGTAAATATTCTGGTTAGAGTCAAAATTCACATTTTCATCTTCAAGAGCTCTTCCTTTGGCATGAAAATTAGTATCTGTTCCATAGCCTTCATAAGTATTAATACGTAATGTTTTTTTCTTAAACATGTAAAAACAGTTTTGCATAAAAATAATCAACCTCGCTCAAAGAGGGAGGTTGATTATAAAGTAAATTTAATATTTTTATTTTATTAAAATTTTAATAGCTTCGATTTCAGCTTTTACTTCAGATTCGGAGCCTCTTAATTCTTGTGTTTTGCGTTTTATTTTTCCGTTCTCTAAAGTCTGAGTAGTCACAGTAGCA
Source organism: Aquimarina muelleri DSM 19832 (assembly GCF_000430665.1). Classification (GTDB taxonomy): domain Bacteria; phylum Bacteroidota; class Bacteroidia; order Flavobacteriales; family Flavobacteriaceae; genus Aquimarina; species Aquimarina muelleri. The sequence continues at coordinate 138,616 of NZ_AUML01000001.1, forward strand.
ATTGCTAGGTCATTTTCTACGTTCATACTAACTTCTACTTTATTTTTAGAAGAATCATCAGTGTACTCTATTACTTTTGAAGTATTATTAGCGGCAACTATAGTTTCTGAGTGATTTCCGCCTAAAATAGGGGCAATTACAAGACCTATTAAACAGGTTAGTTTAATTAAAATATTCATTGATGGGCCAGATGTGTCTTTAAAAGGATCACCAACAGTATCTCCTGTAACGGCAGCTTTATGAGCATCAGAACCTTTGTATGTCATCTCTCCATTGATTTCGACACCTGCTTCGAATGATTTTTTGGCGTTGTCCCAAGCTCCACCAGCATTGTTTTGAAAAATAGCCCATAATACACCGCTTACCGTAACTCCAGCCATATATCCTCCAAGCATTTCAGCAATAGCTTTAGTATCCATTCCAAAAATCATTGGAACGAAAGCGATTACTAAAGGAAATCCAATAGTTAATAAACCAGGTAACATCATTTCTTTTAAGGACGCTTTTGTAGAAATAGCTACACATTTATCGTATTCGGGTTTACCTGTTCCTTCCATGATTCCTGGAATTTCTTTGAACTGTCGACGTACTTCTTGTACCATTTCCATAGCTGCTTTTCCTACAGCATTCATCGCTAATGCAGAGAATACCACTGGTACCATGCCTCCGACAAATAACATTGCTAATACGGGAGCTTTGAAAATATTAATCCCATCAATTCCTGTGAAGGTAACATAAGCAGCAAATAAAGCTAAAGATGTTAAAGCTGCAGAAGCGATAGCAAATCCTTTTCCTGTCGCCGCTGTTGTGTTTCCTACAGAATCTAATATATCGGTACGTTCTCTTACTATTGGTTCTTGTTCGCTCATCTCTGCAATTCCTCCAGCGTTATCAGATATCGGTCCAAAAGCATCAATCGCTAACTGCATAGCTGTTGTAGCCATCATAGCAGATGCTGCTAATGCAACTCCGTAAAAACCTGCAAAGGCATAAGATGCCCAGATAGCTCCAGCAAATAATAAAACAGATGGAAATGTAGAAATCATCCCTGTAGCTAAACCAGCAATAATGTTTGTTCCTGCACCAGTACTGGATTGTTGTACAATTTTAAGAATAGGTGACTTGCCTAATCCAGTATAATACTCAGTTACAGAAGAAATTAATGCTCCCACAGCTAATCCAACTAAAGTTGCATAAAATACGCGCATTGACGAAATTTCTATAAGACCCTCACCAAAGAATTCCATTTTCATAGTTTCAGGAAGCATCCATTTGCATAGTACAAAACAAGATGCTGCTACTAAAATAATAGATGTCCAGTTACCAATGTTAAGTGCTCCCATTACTTGAGCTTCTTTGGCATCGTTACTTTTGATTTTAACAAGCATAGTGCCTATTACTGAAATGATAATACCTACACCAGCAATAGACATTGGTAATAAGATTGGTCCAATACCTCCAAAAACATCTGTAATCGCACCTCCCATGTCTTTAATTACATAGTTACCTAGTACCATAGCGGCAAGTACAGTTGCTACATAAGACCCAAACAAATCGGCTCCCATACCAGCTACATCTCCTACATTATCTCCTACATTATCAGCTATAGTAGCAGGGTTACGTGGGTCGTCCTCAGGAATACCTGCTTCTACTTTGCCTACAAGATCAGCACCTACGTCTGCGGCTTTAGTGTAAATACCCCCACCAACACGAGCAAATAAAGCAATAGATTCTGCTCCTAAAGAAAATCCTGCTAAGGTTTCTAAAACCACGGTCATTTTATCTGTAGAAGTCCATTCGCCTCCCATAAATACATTGTAAAATATAATAAAGAAAGCAGTTAACCCCAATACCGCTAGTCCTGCTACACCAAGTCCCATTACGGTGCCTCCACCAAAAGATATTTTAAGTGCATTTGGTAAGCTAGTACGAGCTGCTTGAGTAGTTCTAACATTTGTTTTGGTAGCTATTTTCATGCCTATGTTTCCTGCAAAAGCAGAGAATATAGCTCCAAAAATAAAAGCAATCACAATTAGCCAGTGTGTGGTGTCGACTATTAAAGAAACAATAAATAATAAGATGCTTACTATTACGACAAATATTGCTAGTAATTTATATTCTGCATTTAAGAAAGCTAAGGCGCCTTCGTAAATATGATCTGAAATTTCTTTCATTTTGCCATCGCCTGCATCTTGTTTCATTACCCAAGATTTTTTGATTAGCATGTAAACTAGCCCTAGTAATGCCAATACAATTGGCATATAAATCATATTTGATCCCATTCAGTGTGTGTTTAAGTTAATTAGTATCTAAAAGTAGTAAAAATACCCTAAACAAGAAAAAGATAGTTGAATAGCAAATAATTACGATTAATCATTACGGTGAGATATTTGAAAAATACACTGTTTATAGGGTGCTGGCTATTGAATTAATCGTATAGTTTTGTCAATGTTTAAAAATAAAAACGAATAGAACTTTTTGTGATAATAAAAATTATTAAACAATATTTTTTTTCGAAATAGAAGAAATATTGTCTGAAAAAAGTTTAATGATATACTTGATGAATATCGAAAAAAATTGGATGTGGCCAAATAAGAATATAGGTTTTTTTGGAGTGTTTCTAATATTCGATGAGACGAGACGATTGTATCTAAAAGTATATTGAAAATTGTGAGTAAAAATGATGTTTTGTACATCTTAATTATAAGTTTAAATTAATATTGAAAATTATGAAAAAAAGTTATTTGAAAATTGTAAGTAAAGCTGTTTTGATCGGTTTTTTTGGAATGTTTATTGTTAGTTGCGAAGGCGAAGATGGAGTGAATGGAATTGATGGACAGGCTGGAGTTGATGGTGTAAGTGGTGAGAATGGTATAAATGGAGCAAATGGAGCAAATGGAGTAGGTTTTGAGGAGTTAACCAAATATGGAGCTGTAACGTTGAATATTTCAGGAACAAGATCAGATGATGTCGATTTTACTCATGCTGGCGAATTGAAATTTACTCACAATGAGTCAGGTAATAATGATGTGGAATTTAATGATCCTAATGTGAATTATTCAGTCGTACGATTTGTGAATTCCCCTGACTCTCATGATAATAGTTCGGTTAGGCTTAATTTAACTGTTAACGATGCGGGCTTATCGACCCAAAACTTTGGTTTTTTCGTAAATTTTAATGGCTATTCTATTATTTCAGATGATTTAAAGTATTTTGAAATATCTGCTGGATATGCGGATTCTAATACTAGTGTGTCTAATTTTAGTATAACAGAATATAGTTTTGATGAGATGACTAATAATCTAAAATATACTTTTACTATGACTGTTGCAGGTGCGAATAATATAACAGGAAATGATATGATAATATCAGGAACTGTTGATGTTATTGTATTAGAGAGTTTAGGAAGAAGACCAAGATAGAGTTGAATAAGAATTAATGTATGGAAAGAGGTTATCAGAAAAGATAACCTCTTTTTTATATAGTAAATATTTTTTTTCATAATCTAAGTTAGATTATGAAAAAAAAATATTTAAAAAAACGTACGTAAATTTATTAGGTTCTAGTTTATAATAGCGTTGATAGTTGTGAAAAATATACATTTAATTATTCCAAGGTGTTTATCCTGCTCTAAATCTTTTCTTTTGGGAAGGGAATGTGCTGAGTTTTGATAAAATTATTAACGCTATTATAAACTAAAGCCTTACTTTAGTGTTTCAAGAGCATAAAAAAATCGCAATATTTTATATAAAAATATTGCGATTTTTTTATGCTCTTGAAAGAGGCAGTTAGTAAATGCTAAATAGTCCATTTGGTTTATTTTCTAGATCTTCAAAACGTTTTACACATGCTTTGATGATTTCTTTAGCTTCATCAACATTGCCCCATCCACCAACATCAACTTTTTTCTTTTCTAAATCTTTGTATACTTGAAAAAAGTGTTCTATTTCTTTTATCAAATGTGGGTTTAGTTCCTTAAGGTCATTAATTCGACAAGCTATAGGATCTGAAACGGGTACACATATAACTTTTTCATCAGGCCCTTTTTCATCAGCCATATGGAATACACCAATTGGTTTTACTTCCATTACACAACCAGGGAAAGTTGGTTCGGTAACTAAAACTAAAACATCTAGTGGATCACCATCCAATGCAAGGGTTTCAGGAATGAAACCGTAGTCTGCAGGATACATCATGGATGAAAAGATCATGCGATCGTATCTAATTTTTTTTATATCAAAATCGTATTCATACTTATTTCTACTTCCTTTAGGGATTTCAATAAGTACATCAAAGCTTTCGCGAGTGGCTGCGCTCATAATTTTATTCTCTTTTTTTAATGGCAGCAAATATAGGGATTACAAGAGGTTGGTTAAAATTTATTATGGTAAAATATTAAGTTTTATATAAATTTTAATGTTAAGATAATCTATAAAGGTTTCGATAACAAATAGATAAAAAAAGATGGTATAAAACTATATTTATGAATTTAAAGTTGTTGTTTTTTAATTTTAGCTTTTGCCCAAAGAACATTTAGAAATGAAATCCAAAAGATCCAGTAACTCCGAATTTACGAGCATCAGGGTTTTCAAAATAATTTCCTCTAAAATGAAAATCAACTCTAAACACTTTAAAAATATTACCGACTCCTAAGCTATATTCCCAGTAAGCTTTGTCTTTAGGAGCTATTAGAAATTCTCCTGAAGGGCTACTTAATAATTTATTAGCATTAGATAAATCCCCCCATGCAGATCTAAATCCAACCAACTCTCGTAGGTTTAATTTTCTTAGTAAAGGTATTCTTGAAAATATTCTTCCATTAAAATTATGTTCCAGATGTAAGGTTGCATAAGTATCTGTTACAAACTCATAAAAATTTAATAAAGGAAAAGTGTTGTGAATAGAAATATATGTTTGATTTCCTGGTATTACACTTAATAAACCAAGGGGTACGTCTCCAAAGGTTTTACCCACTTCGAGGGTGCTGTTTAATTGCCCGAAACCTCCAATGTTCCAGGGTTGTTGATATAAGAACTGTATTTTTTGATAATCGAAATCACTTTCGATAATATCTTTTATCCCTACTCCGTAATTAAGAAATAGAGTTGCATGATTTCCTGAATTAACTATTGTTCTGTCTACACCGTACCCTGCAGTTTTTCGTCCAGGAAAATAAGCAATTGTAGTTGCTATTTCAGTTTGCTTAATTTTTGTTTTAAGAACATTTGTTTCTGGATCATTAAAATCTAAACTAAATAGGGATTGATCTGCTGGTTTTAAAGTTCTAAAAGATCCAGTAATCCCAATAGTTAAGTTTTTTCTGGGTTCTAATTGCATAGCGACAGCCGATAAATTAATGGAGGTTAATCTGTCGTTATCCCCTGTAGATATAATAGAGGATGAAGCCAAGCTTCTACCTTCTACATCATTTGTGTTTGTTAAGCTGGCTCCTAATTGTTCTACATCTCTTCGATTTCCTGCCGAAACAATAAGCCTAGATTTTCTATCTACTAGATATTTACCAGATAAACCGTATTTAAATTTATTGTCTTTAAAACCATAGGCTCCATAACCTTCAATTCTCCATCGATCATTGGCGGTAAAATAAGTTCGTCCTCCTGCTCGTAATCTCCAACCTTCAATATCATTATATCCAACGGTAGAAAATAGAGGTCCAAAATCGAAGCCATTAAACTCGATATACCCTGTAGCTAGTATAGTGCCAATATTATAAAGCCGTTTAAAAGCTTTTACAGTTTTAAGGGTGTCTAGTAGTTTATATACTTTTTGTTCATCTTTGTTTAAAACTTCCATTCTGGCAGCATCCCAAAAAGAATCAGCCCGATTATAAATATCTTGGTCATAGGGGTCTACTTGACTTTGATAGAATTTTTTGTCTTTTTTTATATCAAATTTATAATTGTCATATAAGGTAGTTCTTTTGCCGTAAATACCTCTGGATTTTTCTTTTTTACTAAAAGCAAAATCAGATTGAAAATAATCCTTAGTGATTAGAAAAATAGAATCATTTAATACATCAAATTCTTGTTCTATATAAAGGTCTTTTACCCAGTTTATGTTTGCGCTTTTAGTTACTTCTAAGTTTATTTCTTTAATAGCCCAAGTAGTGTCATTTACCCAAAAATCTCCTTTAAAAGTTAATTCATTTTTTCTTCTGGGGTAATAAATTATGTTATAGCACCACTTGTTGTCAACATATGCACTGTCGGTAAGAATGTAATTATATACGCTAACGCCTGTTCGAGATAATGGACTGGTAAAACTTTTGTCAAAAAATTTTAAATAATTTTCATAAATATCATAGTCAGAATAAAGGTCTTTAACAAAAGCAATTAAAGTTTGATTATCACTAAATCCAGCATTTTTATTTCCTTTAAGAACTTCTTTGTATTCTTTTATTGTGTTATCACCATAAACGTTTGAAAGAGCTTCATTTAGAAAGATTGGTAAATATGTTTTACCAGTTACTCTTGATGTATCGATATCATCAAAAATGAATTCCATACCATTAAAAATTCTACTATTTATTAAAGCACTATCAATAGTATTTAGGTCAAATTCTAATTTCTCATATTTGTTATAGGTGTATTGTTTGAATTTTTTAACTCCATTTTCTCTACGATTCTTCCATATCTTTCTTAGGATATCAATAGCAGGATTATTTTTTTTAGAGGTTTTGCCTTTATAAATAACAACTTCATCTAGTGTAGAAGCTTCTTCCTCTAGGATGATTTCCATATTATAAGTTACGCTACCAGTTAATTTTATGGTTTTTGTCTGAAAACCAATAAAAGAAACTTTAATACTAGAATACTTTTTGTCTGCTTCCATGTAGAATCTACCATTCTCATCAGTAATTGTACCTATAGTAGAATTTACAAATACAATATTAGCAAATGGCACTGGTTGGTTAAAATTATCATATACTTGGCCACTAATTTTGGTCTGTGAATAAGTGAAAGTAAAGCCAAATATGGTAATAAGTACTCCTAAAATGAAATGTTTCATCTAAAGCTATTAAGATTGTTATTTGTGATAATTATTAAGTCGCCACAACTTGTATTCATTTTTTTAATTAATGGTATTCTAGAAAATGAAGTAATGTGTAAATAAAAAGATTTCTTCTTATTTATACATTACTTTTTTTACAGCTTTAATAACATCCTTACTATTTGGTAGCCATTCTTCTAATAATTCAGGAGAGTATGGAGTAGGAGTGTCTGCTGTATTGATTTTTATAATAGGAGCGTCCAGATAATCAAAAATTTCAGATTGTACTTGGTATGTTATTTCAGAAGAGATATTGGCGAGAGGCCAAGCTTCTTCCAGAATAACTAATCGGTTAGTCTTTTTTACAGAAGTAAAAATAGAATCTAAATCCAAAGGGCGAACTGTCCTTAAGTCTATTATCTCACAAGATATATTTTCTTTAGCAAGCTCATCGGCAGCTTTGTAAGCCTCTTTGATGATTTTTCCAAAAGAAACAATAGTAACATCCGTACCGTCTCTTTTGATTTCAGCAACACCAAGAGGGATGGTGAACTCGCCTTCTGGAACTTCACCTTTATCTCCATACATTTGCTCGCTCTCCATAAAAATAACAGGATCATTATCTCTAATAGCAGATTTTAATAGACCTTTTGCATCTTTTGGATTAGATGGGATGACTACTTTTAAACCAGGAGTATTTGCAAACCAGTTTTCAAAAGCTTGTGAATGTGTAGCTCCTAATTGACCAGCAGAAGCTGTGGGGCCTCTAAAAACAATAGGGATATTAAATTGTCCACCGCTCATTTGGCGCATTTTTGCAGCATTATTGATAATTTGATCTATGCCGACCAAAGAAAAGTTAAATGTCATAAACTCTATTATAGGCCTGTTCCCATTCATAGCGCTACCTACGCCAATACCTGAAAAACCTAACTCAGAGATAGGTGTGTCTATAACTCGATCTGGACCAAACTCATCCAGCATACCTTTACTCGCTTTGTAAGCGCCATTATACTCTGCAACCTCTTCGCCCATTAAATATATAGACTCATCTCTTCGCATTTCTTCACTCATTGCTTCGCAAATTGCTTCTCTGAATTGTATGATTTTCATTTAATTGTTTTTTTAGTCGTAATAGGAAATAATAAAAATATGTATTATTTTTCTTTTCTTTAGCAAAAAAATACTTTATGCTAATAGCGAAGGCAAAAGTAGCAATTAAAACCTTTTTGATAGGATGTAACAGTAAAAAATTTACTATGCACGCATAGTAAATTAGACTTTTTATTTGTACATTCGCTTTTATTATTAAATTCTCAAAAAAACACCTATATAAAATGAAAATATTAGTTTGTATTAGCCATGTGCCAGACACAACTTCCAAAATTAACTTTACAGATGGTGATACTAAATTTGACACTAATGGAGTGCAGTTTGTTATTAACCCTAATGATGAATTTGGATTAACTCGGGCTATGTGGTTTAAAGAAAAGCAAGGAGCATCTGTAGATGTTGTAAATGTTGGTAGTTCTGAAACAGAACCTACTTTACGTAAAGCTCTTGCTATTGGAGCAGATAATGCTATAAGGATTAATGCAGAAGCTACAGATGGATTTTATGTAGCTAAGCAATTAGCGAAAGTTGTACAAGATGGAGGGTATGATCTTGTAATAGCAGGAAGAGAATCTATCGATTATAATGGAGGGATGGTTCCTGGGATGGTAGCCGCACTTATCGAGGCTAATTTCGTAAATACCTGTATCGGTATAGAGATAGAGGGAGATACAGCAACTGTTGTTAGAGAGATAGATGGAGGAAAAGAAACTTCTATTGCTAAGTTGCCACTAGTTATAGGAGGACAAAAAGGACTGGTTGAAGAAAGTGATTTGCGTATTCCAAATATGCGGGGGATAATGATGGCTCGTAAAAAACCACTTACGGTAATAGAACCAATTGAAGCAAGTCAAGGAACAAAAGTTGTTAATTTTAAAAAACCTACACCAAAAGGAGAAGTAACATTAATAGATCCTGAAAATGTAGGGCAGTTGGTAGAGTTGTTACACAACGAAGCTAAAGTTATTTAATAAGGTTCAAAAATAAATTCTAAAATAATGCTGAAAATAAAATCAGTACAAAAAATATAAAATATATGTCAGTTTTAGTATATACAGAAAGTGAAGGTGGAAAATTTAAAAAAGCAGCCTTCGAAGTTGCTTCTTATGCTAAAGAAGTTGCTGCTATGCTTGGTACTACAGTAACTGCTATAAGTGTTAATGCAGTAGATGATAGCGAGTTAGCAACTTATGGTGTGGATAAGGTTTTGGCTGTAAAAAATGATAAATTATCTGCTTTTAATGCAAAGGCATATGCAGATATTATAAAACAAGCAGCGGAGCAAGAAGAAGCTAAGGTAATTGTTGTAAGTTCTAGTGCAGATAGTAAATTTTTGTCCCCCTTGTTAGCAGTTACCCTTAATGCAGGGTATGTTTCTAATGTAGTGGCCTTGCCAGAAAATATATCTCCTTTTACGGTAAAACGTACCGCATTTACAAATAAAGCTTTTAATATAACAGAAGTAAGTACAGAGGTAAAAATTATAGGATTGTCTAATAACGCTTTTGGTCTCAAAGAGAATCCTGGGTCTGCAACTACAGAGGTATTTGATCCATCTCTTTCGGATGCTGATTTTACAGTAGAAATAAAGTCTGTGGATAAAGCTGTAGATAAGGTTTCTATTGCAGATGCAGAAATTGTAGTCTCAGGAGGGCGAGGGTTAAAAGGACCCGAAAACTGGGGTATGATAGAGGAATTAGCAGATGTTCTTGGAGCAGCTACAGCTTGCTCTAAACCTGTTAGTGATATGGGCTGGAGGCCGCACTCAGAACATGTTGGTCAAACAGGAAAACCAGTTGCTTCTAATTTGTATATTGCTATTGGAGTTTCAGGAGCTATTCAGCACTTAGCAGGAATTAATGCAAGTAAAGTAAAAGTAGTTATTAATAATGATTCTGAAGCACCTTTTTTTAAGGCTGCAGATTACGGGATAGTGGGAGATGCTTTTGAGGTAGTTCCAAAGCTTATAGAAAAATTAAAGGAATTTAAGACGAATAACGCATAATTTTCATAAATTGTGCCCAATTAGGGGCTGTTTGAACTTATGTAAAAGTCCGCATGTTCAAACAGCCTTTTTTTTATTGATAAATAATTATGAGTTTAGTTCGACTGAACATAAAAGGAATATCTTACAGTCAAACCCAAAATGGCGCATATGCGCTAATTTTAAGCGAGGTGGATGGAGAAAGAAAATTACCAATAGTTATAGGTGCTTTTGAAGCGCAATCTATAGCTATTGCTTTGGAAAAGGAAATTAAACCTCCAAGGCCACTAACCCATGATCTTTTTAAAAACTTCGCAGATCGATTTGAAATCGTTGTAAAACAAGTGATTATTCATAAGCTTGTAGATGGTGTTTTTTATTCTAGTATTATTTGTGAAAGGGATAAAATAGAAGAAATTATTGATGCCAGAACAAGCGATGCTATCGCGTTAGCATTACGTTTTCAAGCTCCTATTTTTACATACAAAAACATTTTGGATCAAGCAGGTATATATCTTAAAGTTAATCCAAAAAAAGACGATGAAACTGATTCTGATAGTCTTTTGGTAGATGAGCTAGTATCGGATGATGTTGAAATGGTAGGGACAGAAACTAGTTACAAAGATCTGTCTATAGATGAGCTTAATCGAATGCTTGGTCAAGCTGTTGATAATGAGGATTATGAGCTGGCTGCCAGAATTCGTGATGAAATTTCTAAAAGAAGTTAGTTGCACAAATCGGTATTAAAGATCTAATGCATTTTTTAAATCACGTAATTTTTATGAAGAAAGGATTACTTACTTTTCTTTTTTCTCTGTTTGCTCTTAATATAATAATTGCACAATCTATAGAGAAAAAATGGATTTTAGACGAAATTAAAGGAGCTTCAGAAGAAGCTTTTAATGTAGAAAAAGGAGATTATCTTAAGCTAGATCAGGGACAATTTTCTTACTCTTTTGAAGGAGGTTCTAAGATGCTTCAAGGTGATTATCTGCAACAAAATAATATTCTGTTATTTTTTCCTGAAACCGCTCAGGACTCATTAATACGGTATAGAATTACTAGTGTAACAGATTCTACTTTGGTGGTTTCTAAAAAAGGAATTTCATATGCTCTTATAGTACAAAAAGAAGCCCCTGTAGAGTTGCTGAATAAAGGAGAGCAGATAGTGCCAAATCAAGGATTTTCTTTAAATAGTTTATGGCGTGGTGTTTTAGGTATGATGGTTCTTTTGATTATTGCATACCTATTTAGTACAAATAAAAAAGCTATTAATTGGAAAACTGTTGGGATAGGTCTAGGGGCTCAGTTATTTCTGGCTTTTGGAGTGTTAAAGGTGAGTTTTGTTCAAAAAGCTTTTGAGCTAGTAGGCAAGATTTTTGTTTTAATTTTAGATTTTACAAGAGCAGGAAGTGAATTTTTGTTGGGAGATATGATGAACGTTGATAGTTTTGGATTTATATTCTTGTTTCAGGTATTACCAACGATCATATTCTTTTCGGCGTTGACTTCTGTTTTATTTTATTTAGGAGTCATTCAAATTGTAGTAAAAGGTATGGCTTGGATATTGACTAAGTTAATGGGAATTTCAGGAGCAGAAAGTTTAAGCGTTGCTGGAAATATATTTTTAGGTCAAACAGAAGCGCCTTTAATGATAAAAGCTTATTTAGAAAGAATGACTCGTTCTGAGATTCTATTAGTAATGATAGGGGGGATGGCAACCGTTGCAGGAGGTGTTTTGGCAGCATATATAGGGTTTCTAGGAGGTGAAGATCCTGTTCTAAGATTAGAGTTTGCAAAACATTTGTTGGCAGCATCTGTAATGGCCGCGCCAGGAGCTATTGTAGTTTCTAAATTACTGTATCCACAGCAAGAACCAATAGATACAGACGTAAAAGTTTCTACAGATAAGATTGGATCTAATATTTTGGATGCTATAGCAAATGGAACTACAGAAGGACTTAAGTTAGCAGCTAATGTTGGTGCAATGCTACTTGTCTTTATAGCATTTATTGCTATGATTAATTTTTGTTTTGGTAAGTTTGGAGAGTTAACGGGTTTAGATCAATTTCTTGCGAATCACACACCATATAACAAGTTTTCTTTAGAAGCAATTTTAGGAACTGTATTTGCGCCTTTAATGTGGTTAATTGGGGTAGCAAAAGAAGATATGATGCTTATGGGACAATTGTTAGGGATTAAATTAGCGGCTAGCGAATTTGTTGGATATATACAACTAGCAGATTTAAAAAACCCTTCCAATGTATTGCATTTTACATATAATAAATCTGTAATTATGGCGACTTATATGCTTTGTGGTTTTGCAAACTTTGCATCTATAGGTATACAAATAGGAGGTATAGGTTCGCTTGCTCCAGGCCAAAGAAAAACATTATCGGAGTTTGGAATGAGAGCTTTAATAGGAGGAACAATAGCCTCTCTTTTGTCTGCTACTATTGCAGGAATGATCATAGGATAACATAAATTTAACGTTATTGTTGAAAACTATTGAACAACTATCCGATAATCAAAAAGTTGAAAGCTGACTCGTTTCTGATTTTTTGTATATTTGAATATATTTTGATGACGAATTTTAATAAGAAGGAGTAAAGGAGAATGAAGCAATATCTTGACCTTGTACGTTATGTATTAGATAATGGAAATGAAAAAGGAGATCGAACTGGAACAGGAACTAAAAGTGTTTTTGGCTATCAAATGCGTTTTGATCTTAGTGAAGGTTTCCCTTTGGTTACCACAAAAAAATTACACGTAAAATCGATAGTTCATGAATTGCTATGGTTTTTGAAAGGAGATACCAATATTAGCTATTTGCAAGAAAATGGAGTGCGTATCTGGAATGATTGGGCAGATAAAAATGGAGATTTAGGTCCAGTGTATGGTCATCAATGGCGTAATTGGAATGATAATGAAATTGATCAAATTCAAGAAATAGTCGAGACACTAAAAAAAACCCCAGATAGTCGACGTATGTTAGTGTCTGCATGGAACCCAAGTGTATTACCAGATACATCTAAATCTTTTTCAGAAAATGTACAAAATGGTAAAGTAGCATTGCCACCTTGTCACGCATTTTTTCAGTTTTATGTTGCAGACGGTAAACTATCTTGCCAATTATACCAGCGAAGTGCTGATGTTTTTTTAGGAGTACCTTTTAATATAGCATCTTATGCACTTTTTACGATGATGATGGCACAAGTTTGTGGTTATGAAGTAGGAGAATTTATTCATACCTTCGGAGATGCACATATATATAATAATCATGTAGAGCAATTAAAGCTTCAGTTGTCCAGAGAACCTCATGAATTACCTAAAATGATACTCAACCCAGAAGTAAAAAATATTTTTGGCTTTGTTTTTGATGACTTTAAGTTAAAAGACTATAAATCACACCCTCACATAAAGGGAGTGGTTGCAGTTTAGGCCCAAATTTAAAAGAACTAATATGAAGAAAACATTACTAATATTTACCTTGTTTCTTACAGGATTATCCTTTTCCCAAGATTCAATAATTTTATCACAAGAGAATGCTAACGAAAAAGGAATTACGCCAATGTGGCCTAAATGTGACCGATCTAGGCAGACTCCAGCACAATGTTTTGATCAAAAGTTAAGAGATCATATCATTCATAATTTTGAATATCCAGATCTTGCCCTAAGCGAAGGGCTAAGTGGTACAGTCACTGTAGAGTTTATTATCAACAAAAAAGGAAAAGTAGAAGTGCTCGAAGTAGATGGAGGACATAGATATTTACAAAGAGAAGCAATCAGGATAATTAGAGCAATACCAAAGATGGATCCAGGTAAATGGGGTGAAAAACCTATCGCTGTAGCTTATGTTGTGCCAATTACTTTTATAAAGCCAAAATAACAATTAAAGCCAAAATATCTTAATTTTAACATTGGATTAACCCTTGTTAAAGGATGTAGAATTATAAAAAACAGTAAATTTGAGTGTATACGTAAGTCGTATACACTTTTTTTTATGACCATTACAGATAATTTGCGTACCTCTTTGTTAAAAACCAGATCAGATACTGAAAAGATTTGCAGTCCTCTCCAAATAGAGGATTATGTAGTTCAGCCAATAGTAGATGTATCACCACCAAAATGGCATCTTGGGCATACTACATGGTTTTTTGAAGAATTTATTTTATCTAAACACGCACAAGGCTATAAACGTTTTCATCCAGAGTACGCATATGTTTTTAATAGTTATTATGAGAGTGTAGGGAAACGAGTAATACGTACTAATAGAGGAAATCTTTCCAGACCTACTGTAAAAGAAGTGTATAAATACAGAGATTATGTTACCTCGAATTTACAGTTTTTTTTAGAAAAAAATCAAGACCCCAAAATAAGGAAATTGGTAGAGATTGGTATTCATCATGAAAAGCAACATCAAGAATTATTACTTACAGATATAAAATATATATTAGGTAATAACCCTTTATTTCCTAAGTATAATGATACTTTTATAGAAAATTCAGTTTTCGAAGAAATTCAGAGTTATAGTACGGTAAATGAAGGAGTTTACGAAATCGGCTATTCTGGAAACGATTTTTGTTATGATAATGAATATGGCAAACATAAGGTGTTTCTGAAAGAGTATGCTATTTCAAATAAACTAGTGACAAATAAAGAATATTTGGAGTTTATAGAAAATGATGGGTATAAAGATAGTTTACTTTGGCACGCAGAAGGGTGGGATTGGATACAGAAAGAAAAAATTAAGACTCCCTTATATTGGTATAAAATAGATAAAAAATACTATCAATATACTTTACAAGGTTTAGTACCTTTAAACACTAAAGCACCAGTAACTCATTTGTCATATTATGAAGCTTTTGCTTTTTCACAGTGGAAAGGAGAACGCTTGCCAACCGAGTTTGAATGGGAAATAGCACAATCTTTTTTTAAGTGGGGAGAGAGATGGGAGTGGACAGAAAGCGCTTATTCGCCTTATCCTAATTATAAAAAAGCTCCTGGAGCACTAGGAGAGTATAATGGCAAATTCATGGTTAATCAAAAAGTGCTTAGAGGAGGATCGGTTGCTACACCTCAAAATCATACTAGAGCGACGTATCGTAATTTTTTTCACCCACACCTTAGATGGCAATTTACAGGATTGCGATTGGTAAAGGATATATAAACTTATTTTCACATGAATTCTAAAGATCAAAAAGTTTTAGTTTCTTCCTTTGTAAAAGAAGTAAATGAAGGTTTAACTGCATTTCCAAAATATTTATCCTCTAAGTTCTTTTATGATGAGGTTGGGGACGAGCTTTTTCAGCAGATAATGGCATTGCCAGAATATTATCTTACTAGAGCAGAATACGAAATTTTTAAAACTCATAAAGCAAATATAATTCATCATTTCGATGCAAAAAATGAAGGTTTTGATCTTATCGAATTAGGAGCAGGTGATGGAAAAAAAACAAAATTATTATTAGAAGAGTTGCTTCAAAAAGAACATAACTTTACGTATAACCCAATTGATATAAGTGAGAATGCAATTGAAGGATTGGTGAAAGACTTAAATCTAGAGATGCCTAATGTTGCTGTTCAAGGACAAATAGGAGAGTATTTTGAGGTTTTAGATCGTTTAAAACAAATGAGCGATCGTAAAAAGGTGATTATGGTACTTGGGTCTAATATTGGCAACCTATTGCATCCAAGAGCTATTCAGTTTTTGAAAAAATTATGCAATGCAATGCATAACGATGACCTTCTTTTTATGGGATTTGATCAAAAAAAGCATCCACAGAAAGTTTTAGATGCGTATAACGACAAATCCGGAGTAACTGCAGCTTTTAATAAAAATATTTTAGCGAGAATTAACAAAGAACTTGATGCTAATTTTAATTTAGATAAGTTTATACATTGGGAAACATACGATCCAGAAAGCGGAACGGCTAAAAGTTATCTTATAAGTAAAGAAAAACAAACAGTAGATATTAATGGTTTGTCATTACAGATTTATTTTGAAGCTTGGGAAAGTATTCATACTGAAATCTCTCAAAAGTATGATGATGATATTGTAAAGTGGCTAGCAAAAGAATCTGGTTTAAAAATAGAGAAGTCTTTTTCTGATAAGAATAAAGATTATAAGAATTATTTAATTTCTAAGGTTAAATAATTAAAAACAAAGTAAAAAAAAGAAAAATGAAAGCAATTTGGAACGGTGAGGTAATAGCAGAAAGTAATAATACCAAAGTGATAGAAAACAACCACTATTTTCCTCCAGAAACTATAAAAAAAGAGTTTTTTAAATCTAGTAACACACATACAAAATGTCCGTGGAAAGGAGTAGCTTCTTATTATACCATACAGGTAGACGGAAAAGAAAATCCAGACGCAGCATGGTTTTATCCAGAGACAAGTGATCTTGCTAAACAAATCAAAGGATATGTAGCTTTTTGGAAAGGTGTTGAGGTAGTCGATTAATACTTCGCAACACCTTTGTTGATGTTGATAGTTTTATATTATCAATAAACTATTGTCTGTGGCGGCATGATCATTCCATCGATATCCGTCGGCCTCTTTTTCATTAGTCCACTCTCCATCTACTACATATTTAAACTCGAAATTAGTGTTCTTAGGGAGATCGAGGGTTCCTTTAAAATCGCCATTCTTTAATTTTTTTAAAACAGTTGCTTTAGTATTCCACTCATTAAACTCTCCAGCTACACTAACCGAGTTAGCACCTTTAGCAGGGACGATAAAAGTAACTTTGCAAATAGGTTTTGACTTTAAATATTGTTTGGTAATTGCCATGATTTTGTTTAAAATTAAATATTGGTTAATAAAATCAAAACTAAGTTACTATAAAATATTAATAATAACAACTGTAAATATTAGATTTACAGTTGTTTAACAGGTGTTTGGAACAATTTGGATATTAACGGTAATAATGTATTTTTTTTAATACCGTTTCTATATCTTCTATGGTATTATAAAGATGTAAACTAATTCGAAGTCCATTTCCTCTAAGTGAAGTTATGATATTCTGATTTTTTAAGTATGCATGTAGTTTTTGGTCTCCTTTTATATTAAAAATAGTACTATGTTTTTTTCGGTTAGCTACAGTATCTTCTAGTAAATTTAATTTAGTGAACTCAGACTTGGCATAACTGCATAATTCATTTAGATGTTCTTCAATTTTTGAAAGCCCAATTTTGGTTAAAAAATTAAGAGAATACTGTAAGCTTCCAAAATTTAAAGTATCTAAATGTCCACATTCAAAACGAGCTTGTAAACTTGTGTAGGACGGGGCATGACTAGATGTAGAAGCAGCATTAGTATAAGAAATAGGAGTTATTTGGTTAAGAATATTGTCGTTAAACAATATGAATCCATTGCCATAGCCACCCAGCAACCATTTGTAACCACTACAACCAAGTATATCGATTCCTGAAGTGCTAAAGTCAAAAACTTTGGTACCGCAAAATTGTGTGCCATCTGCAATAAAAAGTATGTCTGGATACTGGGCTTTTAGTTTTTTAATAAAATCTAAATCTATTATGATACCATTAAGATATTGTACTAAACTAAAAGCAAAAACATTAGGACTATGTTTTTTTATAGCATCTTCTATATTTTTTTCTAAAGAAATATCTATTTTGGCATAAACAGCCTCAAAGTCCTTGTTTTCTGTAGCAAAGTTAATAGATGGATAGTCTCCTTCTAGCAAAAGCACTTTTTTGCTTTTTTCTAAACCATTTAGTATAGTATTAAAGCCTAAAGAAAAATTTGGGGTTAAAATAAGATTGTTAGAAGAACCCTTAAAAAAGGAGGCAATGGTTTTGCGTACGCTATTTAAAAACAGATGTTGTTCATCTCTAAACATACTGCCACCTACAAGAAAATCGAAATCATGTTCTTGTCTAAAATCTAAAAGCGAATCATATAATAATCCTGAAGATGCGGTATTGAGATAAGTGTTTTGGGCTAAAATCGGGAATTCTTTTCTTAAATTCTTCATAACTAACTTTAATGCTTTTTAGTAAAAACTATATCTTTACTAGTCGATACTAAGGTAACATTAATATGTTTTTAAAAAAGAAAGAAATCTCACAAATTGACCCTCAACAACGTGAGTTATATGAACACGCTCGTAAACGTGTCGTTGAGAAAAAAAAACTATTCAGACATTTTATAGTTTTAATAGTTGGCTCTGTATTCTTTATTCTTCTTAATCTGGTTTTTGGTTATGGAAAAGGAATCACATTTTTTGGAACCGATTGGTTTGTTATTGCAATATTGTTTTGGACATTTTTCTTTGCGATACATTTTTGTAACGTATGGTTGTTTAGTGCATTTATGGGTAAAGAGTGGAGCGATCGCCAAATAACAAGATTAGTAGCTAAACAAAAAGAAGAAATTATTTTACTACAAAAAGATGTAGATTTAATGTATCCCAAAGAAGAATTAATTAAAAAGAAAGAGGATTTTATACAAGAAAGAATATCTAAGCCTGTAGAAAAACCAGAAAAACCTAATCGTGTTATTACTATGATTGCAGCGGCAGGAGAAAATAATGCTTTAGGTAAGAACGATGATTTAATATGGCATTTGCCAGATGATTTTAAACGTTTTAAAAAACTTACTACAGGGCATCATATTATAATGGGACGCAAAACCTTTGAGACTTTTCCTAAGTTACTTCCAGATAGAAAACATGTTGTAATTACTCGGGATAGATACTATCAGGCAGAAGGAGCAGTAGTTGTGCATAGTATGAAAGATGCTTTAGATGTATCAAGACGAGATCAGCAGCCATTTATTATCGGTGGTGGCGAAATTTATAAAATGGGTATGGAATATGCAGATTGCATAGAACTCACCAGAGTACATGAAACCTTTGAAGCAGATACATTTTTTCCTGAAATTGATCCCAAAGTATGGGTGATGGTAAAAGAAGAATTTCATGATATTGATGAAAAACATAAATATCCCTTTACGTATTTAACTTATAAAAGAAAAAGTTAGAAAGACCAGATATAGTCTTTAATTTAGTAACATTTCGGACTTCTAAAACACGAAGATCAGCGTTGTAAATATAATCCTTACTTTTGTCGAAATTTTAAATATACGGTATTTTATGAACGCATACGTATTTCCTGGGCAAGGAGCTCAGTTTTCAGGAATGGGTCTTGATTTATATGAAAAATCAGACATAGCAAAAGAACTTTTTGATAAAGCTAATGATATCCTGGGGTTTGAGATCACTAAGGTTATGTTTGAAGGTACGGCAGAAGAGCTAAAACAGACTAATGTTACGCAGCCTGCAATATTTTTGCATTCAGTTATTTTGAGTAAAGCATTAGGAGATAGTTTTAAACCAGATATGGTTGCGGGGCACTCTCTAGGTGAGTTTTCGGCATTAGTAGCTAATGGTACTTTAGGTTTTGAAGATGCTTTACGGTTAGTTTCTAAAAGAGCAATGGCCATGCAAAAAGCATGTGAGTTACAACCTTCAACTATGGCAGCAGTATTAGGTTTAGAAGATGAAGTAGTAGAGGAAGGATGTAGTTTTATAGATGGTGTTGTTGTAGCAGCAAATTACAATTGCCCTGGGCAATTAGTGATCTCTGGCGAAATAGATGCTATTGATAAAGCTTGTGAATGGATGAAAGAAAAAGGAGCTCGTCGTGCTTTAGTTTTGCCAGTAGGAGGAGCGTTTCATTCTCCTTTAATGGAACCGGCAAGAGAAGAGTTAGCAGCAGCTATTGAAGCTACTACATTTAATACTCCCAAATGCCCAGTGTACCAAAATGTAACTACAAAAGCAGTTACAGATCCTGAAGAAATTAAAAAGAATCTGATCGCTCAACTTACAGCTCCTGTAAAATGGACTCAAAGTGTGCAGAATATGATAAAAGATGGAGCGATATCATTTACAGAGGTAGGACCAGGTAAGGTTTTATCAGGACTAGTGAAAAAGGTAGATCGATCTATGGAAACAATTTTAGCCTCAATTTAAAAAATAAATAAAAACAAACCCCAAAAAGAAACGTATTTCTCTTGGGGTTTGTTTTTTATATAATTTGTGATTTTAGTTTTTTTCTATCCAAAAATATACTTCCCGATATAGATTAAATATCATAGAAATAATATACGATATCTTTTAGGAGTTATAATTAATAGAAAGTTATGAGTGTTAGTATGAGCTGACTTTAATTTTTCTTTGCCTTAAATCTTTTATGATTTCCTTAGAAAAATTCATGTCGTTAGTTCGTTTTAAGTTTGGTAGGTAATCAATATCTGCAATGGAGATAACATCAAATTCATTGTCTTCGCCATCCCAAAAAGGAATAATCTGGCTATGAATTTCATCTCCACCATCAGGATTTAATTCGGTGATATCAATTAGTAGTTCCATAGGGATAGCAAGTTCTTTAAAATATGTAATTGCTTCAGGGATTTTATGATAGCCCTCTGCTTCTATATCTATTTTTCTTGCAGTATAAGTTTCTGTAAATTTCCAGATATCAAATTTAGGAAGCAAGACTTCATCTTCATACATTAGCTTTTGTATAATCATTAATTTAAAATTGAAATCCTTTTCAAAAAAACAATTTCCTTTTGGATACTTATCTATTTTAGCTTTTACATCATCATCATACAAAGCTTTAAATCGTTCTTCTAAATGTAAGACTCTCTTTTTTATTTTTTTAAATCCTTGAGGTAAGTCTTTAAATTTATTTTTTTTGATGCTTAAAGATTTAAGATTTAGTTGTAGGATGGACTCAGGTAAAGTGTCGAGCTGGTTTTGGGTAATATCTAAAGATTCTAAATTGTTTAATTCTCCAATCCAATCAGGAAGTTCTTTTATAGTGTTTTTGTTAATGTTTAAAACCTTTAGATTTTTTAGTTCTTTAAGTTCTATAGGTAATTGTGTGATTTTATTATTACTAAGATGTAGTTCTTCTAGAAGCTTTAATTCTTTAATATTGGCAGAAATATTTTCTAGCTGATTATTACTTAGATCCAGTATTTTTATTTTTTTTAATTTACAAATTTCGCTCCAGTCTTTTATAATGTTTCCACTTAGATAAAGCTCTTTTAGGCTACGTAGTTTGTTTAATTTAGGAGGTATTTGTTCTAATTTATAGTAATGCTTGCTAGAAGATGTAATACTTAATGAAGTTAGAAACTCTAATTTATGTATAATATTTAACATTTCTGGATCAACAACATGAAGATTGCTTATAGATAAACTATTTAAGTTTTCCCATTGTATAATTTTTGAATTTAAATCAGGATCTACCATATTCCAGACTGCAAATTCTCTAAGATTAATACAGGTGTAGATAGTGTTGTCTAGTTTACCATGGTCATATCCATAGTATAGTTTGTTTATAAAAGGAGGAGTAACTTCATTTAATCGGTTTAATGGGTATACATCTTTTATTGCATATGGGTGGTTTCGTATATAAGCTTTGATGTTTTGAAGATATAAAATAATATCTAATTTTTGACTTTTAGGAGATATATCATAATTATTGCTGCCAAAATAGGCGTAGACTTCATTATTAGATAATGAACCATACTCTAGAGTAGCTTTATCAAATAAGTTATAGCGTAATATATATTCTTTACTTTTTTGGTTATTAAAAGATTGATTTAAAAAATCAAGCATTCTTTTTTCGGATAATGCAATTATGCTTATTTTAAAATGGAAATGATAATCTCTTTTACTAGTATTGTTATGATATTCAATCAAAAGAATAGAATAGACAGAGGTGCCGTCGTTGTTAATTTCTTTGATTATAATATCCCCAAAATGACAGATAGCAACAGGTGTTCTGGTCTTATGGTCTGGAAAAATTAATTCAATTAATTCGGATGTTAGTTTTGTAACCTCTGGGGATAATATTGGTTTTTTATTTGAAAACCAGTTGAATATATTCTTCATCTAAAAAAGATAATTAGTTTTTATATATTTTTCCATCTTTCATAACAAATACTACATTTTCCATAGTATTTATTTTTTGAGTAGGATCCTCATTTACAGCTATAATATCTGCAAAAAAACCAGGAGCTATTTGTCCTAGTTGATCTTGCATATTAAGGATTTTTGCATTGGTAGTAGTTGCACTTTGTAATGCAGCCATTGCTGGCATGCCAGCTTCTACCATATATCCAAATTCTTTTCCGTTTTGACCATGTTTAAATACTCCAGCATCGGTACCAAAAGCAATACTTACTCCACGATCGTATGCTTTTTTAAATGTATTTTGTATTTTAGGACCAATCTCTAAAGCTTTAGGAACAATGATGGCTGGATAGTATCCATCTATAGTTGCTTTTTCTGTAACTTCTTTACCAGCAGTAATAGTTGGTACCAGATATGCATCATGTTGTTTCATTAAATCCATTGTTTTTTCACTCATTAAAGTACCATGTTCTATAGTTTTTACACCTCCTAAAATGGCACGTTGCATACCTTCATCGCCATGTGCATGTGCTGCTACATGAAATCCATAGTCTTTTGCAGTTTCGCAGATTGCTTTTATTTCTTCTACAGTAAACTGTGGGTTTGAGCTACTTTTGGCTACACTTAAAACGCCTCCTGTAGCAGTAATTTTAATAAGATCAGCTCCATTTTTATAACGTTGTCTTACTGCTTTTTTTGCATCTTCTACACTGTTTATCACACCATCTTTAGGGCCTGGATTTCCAATTAAAGATCTTTTATTGCCATTGGTTGGATCTGCATGACCGCCTGTAGTAGCTAAAGATTTACCAGCAGTAAATATTCTTGGACCTTCTATTTTTCCATTTTGTACTGCTTTTTTAAGCGAAATATTTACACCACTCCCTCCTAGATCCCGTACTGTAGTAAATCCAGCCATTAAAGTTTTTGTAGCAAAAGTAACTGAGTTATAAGCTATATCTGCTTCGTTATCTGTATATTTTTGTAGATAAGCCTTAGGGTTTGTTTCTCCTTCTAGATGTACATGCATATCTATTAGCCCAGGTATTACTGTCTTGTTTTTAAGGTCAATAGTGATATCTTTTTTTTCTCCGGTAATATACCCATTTTCGATTTTGGTAATTTTATTTCCCGAAACGATAATAGTTTTTTCGGTTAATACTTTTCCAGTTTTAGTGTCAATTAATTTTCCGCATTGTAAATAAGTATCCTGAGCTAGAAGTGTAGAGTATAACAGTATAAATACTAATGTGTATATGTATTTCATTGTGTAAAGATTTATTTAAAAGTATATCGGTAAAAGCAACAATTTATAATAAATAGTCGTGATTTAGGAATAGATTAAGATTTCTTTTGGAAAAAACAGGTATAAATGGATACGTTTTTTAGGGATTGAATTTGATACATTACTCTTTTTGGACTATTTCTTGTTTGTTTACTTCATAAAATTTTTAGACTTTGAGAGAAATATTTTTCTGAAAAAAATCAAAAGTGTCGAAAAATGAAACTAAGATAATGTATACTTGTATTTTAATTTTAACAAATAACCTCTTGTTGTGAACAGAGGGTCTTTCTAGTCGATAGGTGAATAATATTTCTAAACATAAATTTTTTAATTTAAATACATATTTATGGTAAATTCAAGAAAATCAGAAGTCGCTTTATTAGAGCAATATCGTATAGTCTTAGAGGGTACCAAAAATCAACCACAAATTGTGTCAGAAATGGAAAAACTAAACTATGACACCAATAAAATAACAGAAGGGCAAGAGTTATTATTACAAGCTCGCAGAGCTTATAATTTTAGCAAACAAGAAGATAAAAAAACGATAAAGGTGTCTGAGGTTTTTAAGAAAGAAAAAGAAATCCTGAATAAACAATTTAAAAAACATCGTAAAAAAGCAAAAACAATATTTCGTAAAAATCCAGAAATCCTTAAAAAACTAGGAATAGATAGTATCGTGCCCTATGTATATATCAATTGGATAGAAAATACTCGTAAATTTTATAAAGAAATAGATTTTGGTATACAACAAAGGTTGATATTATTGAAAATTACAGAACGAGATGTAGCAGATAGTTTGGTACAGGTCGAAAAAGTAGAAATGGCAAGAGCAGAATATTTGCGTGAAAAAGGAAAACTACAAAATGCCAATAAACAAAAAAGAGCTGCTATTGTTAAGGTAACCGATTGGATGTTAGAGTTTTATTTTATTGCAGAGATCGCTTTAGAAGACCACCCGAAACTTGTGGAAGCTCTAGGGGGGAAAAGAAAAAGTTAAAAATGGTATGAGATCTTAGTTTGATATAAGATAAATTATTTTATATCAAACTAAGATTTTTTATCATCATTTTAATAATTCCTCGAGATTTTGTTCTATATATTGTGGAATAGTATTAACATCAATGATCTCATCAGACAATCCTTTTTTCTTTTCTTGAAGTTGTATTATTTTCTCTTCAATAGTATTTTTAGTAATAAATCTGGTGACCATTACATTGTCGGTTTGCCCTATTCGATGGGATCTGGCAATAGCTTGTTTTTCTATAAAAGGGTTCCACCAAGGGTCTAATAGTATTACATAAGATGCTTTGGTAAGGTTTAATCCAACACCACCAGCTTTTAAAGAAATAAAAAATAAAGATACAGCCTCATTTTTTTGAAATTCATATACTACTGCCTCTCGATCCGTTCCTTTAGTTTTTCCTGTTAAGGTTACATACGTTATATTGTGTTGCCTACACCACTCTTGGTATAAGTTAAGGTGAGAAACAAAAGAGCTAAAAACTAATACTTTTTTATTAGCTTTTACCAAAGTACTTAAATAATTAGTAACATCTTGAAATTTACCAGAAAGATTATCAGAGTCAGAGTCTGTTAGTTTTGGATGATTAACAATTTGTCTTAACTTCATTAAGGTATTGATAATGTGTATTTTGTTTTTTTGAGTTGTGTCGATTCCTAATAGTAAATTTCTTGCTGCAGACTTTTGGGATTCATACTCTTTTTCCTGTTCAGAAAGCATTTCGGTATATATAATCTGCTCTGATAATTTAGGAAGATCTTTAGCAACCTGCTCTTTAGTTCTTCTTAATATAAAAGGATCTATAAGGTTTTTTAATTCATTAATGCGTTCTGTGTCCTGATGTTTTTCTATTGGGGTTTTAAAATGATCCTTAAAAAAAGAATAACTACCAAGCATTCCTGGGTTAATAAATTCCATTTGCGACCAAAGGTCTGATAAAGAATTCTCTATAGGAGTACCGCTCAAAGAAATTTTATGAGTAGTATTAATAGTGTTTATTGCTTTAAATATTTTAGACTCTTTATTTTTAATCTGTTGACTTTCATCTGTTATTAAATAAGTGAAATTCACTTTTTTTAATGAGGAAATATCTTTAGATACAGTAGCATAGGTAGTTAAAATAATATCATAGGTTTCTAGATATGGTGCTATTTTTTTGCGATCTGACCCAGTATATTTTACAATAGTGAGATGTGGTGCAAACTTTAATATTTCATGTGCCCAGTTAAAAACCAAAGAAGATGGTAGAACAATAAGAGCTTTAAGATAGGTTTTTACCTCTAAGGGGTCATTAAATAAATCCAGTCTAACCTTTTTAACCTCTTCTTTTACAGGGGTTAATTGTTCTTTTGCAAAAAGTAACATTGCAATAGTTTGTAAAGTTTTTCCTAATCCCATATCATCTGCCAGACACGCACCAAGTTTATGATGATGGTGATTAACTAACCATTGCACTCCCTCTTCTTGATAGGGACGTAATGTGGCTTTAAGTTTAGAAGATTGGGTGTATGGATTTTGCAGAGTATCTTTTATTGGGATTTCTTCTGGAGGGATAACATCTTTTAGTAGTGTATAATTGCTTTTGGGAAGCTGTATGTTTTTGTCTGTTACCTGAGCGAAATCTACCATTTTTTTATACCGGGTCATCCATTCTTTTGGAATAATAAATACGGTGTGGTCATCAATAGGAAAAAAACGATCATTTAATCTTATGTATTTTACAAATTTAGAAAAAGGAATCTCTTGCTCTCCAATAGTAACAAAACCTTTAATATCAAACCAATCTTTTTCTTGTTTACTATTTAAATGAATATCATAAGTAGATGTACTAATAGTTTTATCTTCTATTAACGGTGGTTTTATAACAAACCCCTCTTTTTCCAACTGAGCTTTGTGTAATTTTAACCATTCTAGAATTTCAAAAGGATCATCAGAGTTTTTTGTTTCTAATAAAATATTGCTGTTAATTTCTAAGCCTTTGGATGTTAATAAGCTAATGACTTTATTTTCGGCATCACTATCTCTTTTGATTTGAGTAATTTCTATTTGCTCTCCTTTTTTAAAATCTACATTAGAAACTGTTGTTTTTGTGCTATTATAATCAAATAAGGCTTCGCCATATTGAAAAGTAGCTTTTAATACATAGGTATTTTGAATAAAATCTTGGATTATTTCAATTCCATACGATGTGATATCGTTAGTACTTCTGATATCAAAACCATGCGTTATAACATCTACGTTTTTAATTATAGGAATAATTACCTTCTCTAGATATATCTTAATATGTTTTTTGGCAATAGTAATTTTTTCTTTATCAAAAAAAGGTTTTAGTTTATTAGCATTAAGGTTTTCAATTTGATACATACACTTATCTATAATGATCCAAGAAGGATCATTAAGCAGTATTTGTATATCATGATTTTTTGGAATCAAAAGAGTGTCTTTGTCTTTAAGAGAAAAAGCATACTCAATACCATCTTCTGTTTTTGTAAACTCTAGTATTGGTTGCAAAGCATTATTGCTAATAGAAAGCCTATGGTTTTGAAAAGGATCTTTTCTTTGTGCATTAAAACTTATAGGAAAATCATTAGCAGTAATCAAAGAGTAAAATAGGTATAATTTTTTTTGGATATAATTTAATAAAACATCTTTTACTTTAGGGTCTTTTGCTATCTCTGCAAGAGGTAAATTTTTTCTTCTTTTTGTAATTACAAACCGCTGTTCTAGTGCGCTAATTTTTAATTCAGAACAGATATTTAATAATTGCTCGTGTGGGGTGTCGTTATATATAATTTTGAAACTCTCTAAAGTTTGAGAGGTAGCTTGTTTTTCTCCATATCCAAGATGATTCTCCGTTATTGGTACAACATAAGCGTCTGGTAAGGCGGGAATTCCTGGTAAATTATGATCAACAAGATTATAACAAATACAAAATGAATCCATGTAAATAGATAAAGGGGTTTGAGAGATTAGATATTGAATGAATTAATGTTTTCTAATATTTAAAACAAGATTATAAGAGTGTTGTAAAAGTTCAAAATAACATAAATTACCAAACTAAGCCTATCGAAGATTAATTTATAACCCATTGGTTAAAATCCTATCAGGTTTAGTTTGATGGCTGTATATTACTTTTTAAATATCTTATAATCCTGTTTTTAGATACTTATTAAATAGTAAAAAAATTATTTGTTTACAAAACGGATAACAGTTTTGGTAATAAAATCGATTTGGTCATTATCTAATTCTGTATGCATTGGCAAAGAAATAACCTCTTTTATTAACTGATTAGTCACAGGAAAATCTGCTTCATTATAACGATCATCCTTATATGCTTTTTGGCTGTGCAAAGGAATAGGGTAGTATATTCCATGAGGAATATCATTATCATTAAGATGTTGTGCTAAAGCGTCACGTTTACCATTAGTGATTTTTAGTGTATATTGATGATATACATGAGTGTCATCTGATCCAATAATATTAGGAGTAATAATATGTTCTTGATCTTTAAAAGCATCAGTATATTTTTTTGCTGCATCCCTTCTTGCGGTATTATAATGATCTAAATTAGGAAGTTTTGCTCTTAGTACCGTTGCTTGTATAGAATCTAAGCGAGAATTTACACCGATAACATCATGGTGATATCGTATATACATACCATGATTTACTATACCACGAAGCGTATGTGCTAAATCATCATCATTGGTAAAAATAGCACCACCATCACCATAACACCCTAAGTTTTTAGAAGGGAAAAATGAAGTAGAAGCTACATGACCGATGGTTCCAGATTTAGAAATATTTCCATTTTTAGAATGATAATTTCCTCCAATACCTTGAGCATTGTCCTCTATCACATATAAATTATGCTCCTTGGCGATTTCCATAATAGCATCCATATTTGCAGACTGCCCAAATAAATGTACTGGCACAATAGCTTTAGTTTTAGGAGTAATTGCTTTTCTAATCGCTTCGGGATCAATATTAAAAGAATCTGGTTCTACATCTACTAATACAGGTGTTAGCTGTAGTAATGCAATAACCTCTACGGTTGCTGCAAAAGTGAAATCTGCGGTAATAACTTCATCTCCAGGTCGTAATCCTAACCCCATCATCGCAATTTGTAAAGCATCTGTACCATTGGCACATGGAATGACATGTTTTACATCCAGATATTCCTCTAATTCTTTTTGAAAACTATGAACTTCTGGCCCATTAATAAAAGCTGTTGATTCTATAACATCAAGGATTGACGAATTGATACGCTCCTTGATTTGCTCGTATTGACCTTTAAGATCAACCATTTGTATTTTCTTCATGAATGTATTTGTTGTAACTCGACGAAAATACAAAATAATGATACGATTGCCAATGAGATATATAGATTTGATGTGTTTTTTTTGAAGTTAGTTAAACTTTGTATTTAAAATGTAAAAAAGATTCAAGTTAGCGTGCGAAATATATCTTTATAGCTAGAATTAAAAGATTGAATGACGATTTTAAAATATGTTTATTCTTTAAAGAATTTTATGGTTTTGAAATCTCCAATTTTTAGTAGGTAAATGCCTCTGTTTAAGGATTGCATTTTTTCTGAAAGGTTATATTGTGAATCTGAATTTGTTATGATTATAAAACTCTTAATTTTTTTGCCTGTAATATCATATATTTTTATAGGGAGCTTTTTGGGTAAAGAGTATCCATTTATAGATAAAAAACTTTTGTTTTTAAAAGGGTTTGGGGTTATTTGAATAGACTTTTTTGATTTGTAAAAAGGCTTTTCCTCTTTGTTTGTTATACCTTTTGTAATATCTCCCACTACAAATCCAGAAATAATACTTCTTCTAAAATTATTTTTATTTTCTGAATTTAAAAACAAACTATAAATACCATCATCCAGGGTTTTAGTGTCAAAATAGAAACTATTATTCTTTTCATTAAAGAATATAACCTCAGGTTCGTTTTCTAATAGAGTGCCATCAATTTTAGAAGTCTTGATAATTATACCCCGAACTTTACTACCTATAAGTAGTTGTGTATCCTTTTTGTGAGAATAAAGGTTCACTTTTAATATAGGGTGTTTCGCATTTGTAATCTGTTCTAGAGACATTTTTATTCCGTTGTTTTGTTTTACAAAGGCAGCAAATCTAGAATTACTTTCTAGGGTTATTTTATTTTCTGAAAAAGGAATAACTGTTTTGTGTTTGTGAGTACTATGTTTTTTGAACGATTGTATTTTTTTATGATTCTTATCAAAAGTTTGAAAGTTAGCAGTTGGTTTTTCATGAATAATATCGGCTATAGCGTATTTTGAATTTTTATCCAAGATTATTTTATCATATTCATTTTCAGAATGAATGATGTAATAATTACTTTCAATTTTAATGGGGTTGTCTGTGTTTTTAGGGATAATAGGATTTTTTTTAGAGTTGTTTTCAATATATGCTTTTATGTATGACCAGCTAAATTGACCCAAGCTAATATTCAGATGATCAAAAAGTGCTCTGGGATCATTTTTTTTAAATATATAATCAGCGCCTGGCCTAAGAGTGCTTTTGTATGCCGCGACCCCGTCATTAGCTCCTTCAATAGGAAGTAATAACCCTCCTGTCAATAAAAAAGCAGGAGCAGCGATGGTAGATCCTTTATAGAATCCAGATGCTCCCAGAGTAACAAATTTTTCTGGCTCATTATCAGGATGGTTGTCTAGGTATGGTCGAACTACGTCTCTGCAATAATAGGTGGTGGAGGTTCGTGCACCTTCGTTTAATCCGGTAAGTTTCCACGCCCAGTTTAACCAAGGCATTTGAGAAATGTCTGCTAAGTGTGTGCCCCAAAACGGAGTGCCCAAAGC
Organism: Aquimarina muelleri DSM 19832; assembly: GCF_000430665.1. Taxonomy (GTDB): domain Bacteria; phylum Bacteroidota; class Bacteroidia; order Flavobacteriales; family Flavobacteriaceae; genus Aquimarina; species Aquimarina muelleri. The sequence goes on from NZ_AUML01000001.1 coordinate 168,840, forward strand.
AAAAGCTTTTGTTACTTTATTCTTTTTCCCATATCTAAACATAGCGGCTTCTGAGGCTTTCCCTCCATTACTATGTGCTACCAGGTAAACTTGGTCGACATTAAATTTTTGAGTAATAATATCTATAGATTCGGCTAATAGCTCCCCGTTTTTCCAAATGCCTCCGCCTCTGGTAGTCGCAACAAAAACAGCTTGATACCCATTTTTATAGGCTTCTCGGTAAAAAGAATTATCAAATAAAAATTGAGATTGATTTAAATCAATATATCCATGATTAAATAAAATAACCTTTCCGTTGTAGTTAGGAGGGATGGCGCCATAATGAATAGTAGATTTAAGTATTGGGCCTATAAAAAAAGGATTCAATTTGTCTGGTTTAGGAAGTTGTACTTCCTTAAAGTTTTGAGCGCACAAGATGGTACATGAAAATAGTGCAATTAAAGTAATTTTTAATTTCATAAGTATTGAGTTTGTGTAAATATTCTATTAAGTTGTTATTAATTTAGTAAAAAAAACAGGATTAAATTATATTTTCTGTATAATGAGTAGTTGAATTCAGATTTTGTTGTTTTCTTTTTTAGTGTTTTCACATTATTTTTTACAGTAAAGAACAGTATTTTAGCAATTCATAAAAATTAAGATTTTTGAGCATTTTATATAACATTTTTATTGCAATATTTAATAGGTTACTTCCTGTAATAGGTCTATTAAGTCCTAAGCTTGAATTATTTGCAAATGGAAGGGAATTAGTTTTTCAGGTATTAAATAAGAAGATCCTCGCTGAGGATCGTGTCCTCTGGTTTCATTGTGCTTCTTTAGGGGAATACGAACAAGGGGTTCCGGTTATGGAGGTTTTAAAGAAAAAATACCCAAATCATAAATTATTGGTAACTTTTTTTTCTCCTTCAGGATATGAAGCAAAGAAAAAAAGTACTTTGGCAGATGTGATTGTGTATCTTCCTTTGGATACCAGATCAAATGCTAAACGATTTATAAAGCTTGTAAATCCAGAATTGGCAGTGTTTGTAAAGTATGAGTTTTGGCCTAATTATTTAAAAACACTACAATCTCACAATATACCTACGGTATTTATTTCGGCAGCATTTAGAAAAGATCAGGCATTTTTTAAATGGTATGGAACTTTTATGCGAAATGTATTAAAAACTGTGGATCACTTTTTTGTTCAGGATGTAATATCTAAAACCTTAATGGAAAAACAAGGTTTTGTGAATTTAACGGTGAGTGGAGATACTCGTTTTGATAGAGTCTCCCGCCAGATTGAAATGGATAACCATGTAGATTTTATATCAGATTTTGTTAATAACAGACTTTGTATAGTGATCGGTAGTTCTTGGCAGCAAGATGAAGAGGTTTTTATAGATTTTGTAAATCATGCACCAGATACTCTTTGTTTTATTATTGCACCTCATGAAATAAAAGAAAATAGTGTTTCTTTATTACAGCAAAAAATCAAAAAGAAAACAGTTTTATATTCAGAAAAAGATGAAGTGATACTGAAAAATAAACAAGTGTTTATTATGAATTCTATAGGATATTTATCCAGAATCTATAGTTATGCAGATATAGCATATGTTGGCGGAGCAATGGGAACAGGAGGGTTACATAATATTTTGGAGCCAGCAACTTTTGGAATCCCAATTATTATAGGTAAAAACTTTGAGAAATTTAGAGAGGCGATACAGCTTCAAAAACTTGCAGGGCTATTTTCTGTTTCTAACGCAGATGAATTTGCTATAATTACTAATAAACTTATTGAAGATAAAAAATTCAGAGAAAAAACAGGTATGATTTCAGGGCACTTTATCAATAGCAATACGGGTGCTACAAGAACTATTTTAGAGTATTTATCTAAATTGATACACTACTAATTTTGTGCAAAATGCTTTTTCCCAGTGCATTTTAAACTCTTGTTATATGTTACTTCTTTGCTTGTTATATCATAGTCGTTTTTTAACAAACAACAGTTTTACCGTACAAATATTTAGTGTTTTAACTTATTTTTATTAGTATAAACCTTGTTTTTTTTAGGGTTGTTTCCCTTTGATATACAGTTGATTAACTCTGTTTTTTAATCAATTTTGATTATAAATTTGTTTTGGGGATTTAGGTAGTGTTTAATGCTACCAATTTTTAAATAAAACAAAATTAATAACTCTAAAAACTTATTAATCATGAAAAATCGATTTTTAAAAACAGTAATAATTGTAATTGTCCTTAGTATAGGATTTATTGCTTGCGAAAAAGAAGAGGTTGTAGAACAGCAACAAATAGTATTAAATGAGGAGCCAACTAAAGATGCTGTGCTTCCTACCGATGTATCCATGCATTCACGTCTTGTGGCAAAAGTGCAAAAACAAGGTCACGAATTTAGCTTTATAGCATTAGGAGAAGAAGATGATATAGTGGTTATAGAAAGATTATATGGGGATGCATTTAGTAATCAAGAAAAAGGGGTAATAAAAAATGAAGAACTAACTCCGTTTGATGTTTTTGTGCAGGTTACTGATAATAATATTGAAGTGCCAGATAGAATTGCAAAAACAGCTAGTAAAGAAGCTTTAAAAGCTTCTAATCGACAAATCCAGAAGTTTGAGAAGCAAGTAGAAATTTTGGATGCTAATTATGTCGAATTGAACCAAAAAGCAGCTTGCTATGATGTAGGGGCAACTAATTTCAGAAATACTTATTGTTATGCACCTGTTTCTTCTACACCTTCTAATATTGAGTTTTGTGATGAGGGAGCAAGAACATCTGCATTAACCAGAGAATCTTATTTTGGTGGATCTTGGAGAGAATTAGATGATACACGTACATGGACAAATGTGATATGCGGAAGAGTTAGAGTGCAATTCTACGCATGGGAAAAAGATGGAATATGGCCTTGGTCTGATTATAAATGGTTTTTAAAATATCAAGTTGATTTTGATAATGGAATATGGTATGCAAATTATTTAACATCAAGTAATACAGAAAGAAAAGTTGTAAGAAAAAGAACTTCTGGTACAGGTTCTTATAGATCTTATACTAGATTTCATTAATTTCTTGAAATCAATTTAGATCAAAAACAAACAAGAGATGTAAGATTTTTTATGTCTCTTGTTTATTTATAAATTATACAGTTACGGCTTGATTAAAATATCGCCTAAATGGAAGCATTTCTTTGTAAACCTTTATGATTTTATCTGTAAAATTGTTGCTAAGGATATCTTCTTTAGATAAAGGATGAATTACAGCAAAAGTTCGATGCTTAAGTAAGTCAATATGCTTATGGTTAGCACTATATCCTTTTGGTGCTGTTTTTAACATGTTTTTATCAAATAACATCCCGCCAAAAGTGGCTTTGAAACTATTTTTATTAAGAATTTTAACTAATTCTTCACCATTATAATCAATAGCTTCTCGAATACTATTAAGAGTTTCATTATCAGGTTTCCAATAGCCACCAGCTAATTCACACTCGTTAATACCTATTTGGATATAAAAATCTCCTTGCTTTGTTCTTTGGTCTAATCCAGCAGCAAAATGATCTTTATACACTGGTTTATTTGGGTGAAAAAGTAAATTATTATTAATACGATTTATCCCTTTTTTTCCAGAAGTAGGGTAGTAAGTAGGATCTATAGCTGCAAATTTGGTGTCTAATTCATCTAACCATTGTATAAAAGAATTTCGAACATCTTGATATCGTTTTCGGTTATCATCCATCCATTCTTTATGATTATTATTTTGTAAATCCTGTAAAAATTGGAAAAGAGTAGTGAAATCCATTTTGCTTTATTTTATTAAAACAACCCATTTAGTTCTGCATCAATACGGTTAATGATATTACCTAAGTCTTCAGGGTTATCTACAAAATTAATATGATCTACATCTACAATAAGAAGATTTCCTTTATCATAATCATGAGCCCATGCCTCGTAACGTTCATTAAGCCTACTTAGGTAGTCAATACTAATTGTGTTTTCGTATTCTCTACCTCGCTTATGGATTTGATTTACCAAGTTAGGAATACTACTTCTAAGATAGATTAAAAGATCTGGACCTTCAACAACACCTTCCATAAGATCAAAAAGAGATCTGTAATTTTCATAATCGCGATTTGTCATAAGTCCCATTGAATGAAGGTTTGGTGCAAAAATATAAGCATCTTCATAAATAGTTCTGTCTTGGATAATATCTTTTCCGCTTTCACGAATTTCTAATATTTGTCTAAAACGGCTATTAAGAAAGTAAATCTGAAGATTAAAAGACCAGCGTTCCATTTTATTATAAAAATCCTCTAGATAAGGATTTTCTAATACATCTTCAAAATGGGCTTCCCATTTATAATGTTTAGCAAGCAATCGGGTCAATGTTGTTTTTCCGGCTCCGATATTTCCAGCTATCGCTATATGCATAATAGATTTTTTTCTTGAGGTGTTTTTGTGAAAAAGGTGTGCTAAATTGGGTGTAAATATAGGGCATTTTATAAGTAACATAAAAAAAAGGATACAAAAGAATTTTGAGGTATTAATAGTTTTATGTATTTCTGGCTTTGTTAGTTTGTAACATAGTATTAGATAATGTTTTTAGGGGGGGCTTAAACAGATATTTAATAAAAAACACTATTCGTCTTTTTGATTAAGTGAGTAATCCCTTCAAGATTGTCTTCGAAAACAAAATATGATTTTGCTCTGAGGTTATTGTCCAAGCAACATGTTTAGAGTTAGTTGTAAAGATTTTTATCGCAACCAAAACATGTGATGTTTCGATATGGTTTTAAGTTTTATTACTGAAGTTTATAGGTGTGGTTTCAAAAGTAGTTATTGATATTTGATTGCTCTATTTTTTATTATAGATCAACTATTTAGAATTTAGATCTTTAGATGAGTTTAGTGGCTTGCTTTTATCGGTTCTTACGTTATAGTTGTATTATGTTTAATATTTAAGCTTAGTTCATAGGTGTTGTTTGATTTTACAATTACAGAGCTATTCTTAATTTATAGGTAGAATAATGTGCTCTTTATCTAAAACATTGTTTGAGTTAGATTTCTGAATAAGATAGATGTTAAATGTTATTGTAATATGTAGAAATTTGTTTGAAAAATAGAGGTGTTCATTGTGTTTGACAATAGAGAAAGTGTATTAATTGTAAATACTTAAAAATCAGTATAGAAATACAAATAAAAATTGGTTAGCTTTGCGCGCTTTTAAGCAATAATAGAACCCAGAACTCGTTTTTGGGAATGACTAACCAAAGATTTCAATAATGACTAAAAGCAATAGTCGATTGCATTTTATGGATGCAATACGGGCATTCGCAATTATTATGATGCTTCAAGGGCATTTTGTGCACTCTCTTTTGGGAGATGTGTATCGGGATAAAAATAACCTTGTGTATACTATATGGGAGTATTTTAGAGGGATGACTGCTCCTACATTTTTTACGATAACTGGTTTTATTTTTACGTATCTATTACTAAAACAAAAAATTACTGGGTTAGAGAATCCCAGAGTGTTAAAAGGAGTGAAACGCGCAATTAAAGTTGTTTTTTGGGGCTATTTGTTGCGATTAAGTTTTTATGCTCTTTTTACAGGAACTGTTAACGCCTCATTTTTTTATGTAGATGTTTTGCAATGTATAGGTACTTCATTGTTGTTGTTGACAGGTATTTATCTTGTTTTGTATCGCCTTAATCAAACTTGGTTTCGAAATACAGTTTTTGGTTTAGGGTTTTTTATCTTTCTTTTTCAGCCTATCTATAGTAGTTTTATATTAGAATCTTTACCTCAAACAGTAGCTAATTATTTCACAAATAAAAATGGATCTATTTTTACATTATTACCTTGGTTTGGTTATGTGTGTTTTGGTAGTTTTATGTCTACTTTTTTTTTAAAGCATGGGGATTGTAAAAGATTTTATTTCTGTGCAACGATAGTTCTTTTTTTTGTTGGGATTTTGTTAGTTTTCTTTTCATCACCAATTTTAATGCTTTGGCATTCATTTACAGAGGTTGAAATTTTTAAAGCTGTAGCCTATAATAATTTTTTGTTTATAAGATTAGGAAATGTGTGTATACTTTTTTCTTTGTTCATTCTGGCGAGAGATTATCTTACTAATAAAATAATAACAAAAATAGGAGGACGAACATTATCTATCTATATCATTCATTTTTTTGTTCTTTATGGAAGTTGGTTTGGGTTAGGACTTAGTAGATTTTTTTATCATAGTTTATCCCCAATACAAGTTTTTGTTGGGGCGTTGATATTTATAGTAAGTATATGTTCGTTGGTTTTGTTTTATTATAAAATTGAAAAAAAACTAAAATTGGGGACTTATAATTTGTTAGATAAGACAATTCAAAAAACTAAAATTATGTCTGAATTTTCTGGAGATTTATTAAGTGATATTATTCGAAAATTTAAAAATAGTAGATATATAAGGAGATAGATTTTTTTTTAAAGAACATCTTATAGTTTTGTAATCAGCTTATTATACTTGGGCAAACAATAAGACTGTTAAATAAAAGGAAATATGTATGCGTATTAGTTTAGGTTTATTTGTTAAAGGATAACTTTATAAGTAATATTTAGGTTTTAGTATAGCTTATTGTTAAACCCATTTATAATTCATTATGTAGCCAAGTATATTTAATAAAGGTGTTCTTGTTATTTTTGGATAGTTAGAATGGGGTTAGTAATGGCTTAATTTTATTTATAGGGGGGATTAGTATCTTTGTAAGAGTTGTTAAGTATGGTAGTAAACCTTATTTTGGTTAGTGTATCCTATAGGTGTATGTTTTTTGTTTGAAAGACAGAATAACAATAGGTGGGCTTTTTAATCCATATTGTGGAGTTTAATTCTTCGAGACTTGCTTCGAAAACAAAATGTATTTTCGGGAGCATACTTCATGAGCTTCCTCAGAGGTTATTGATTCATTGATTTTGACATGACTTTTTAGGTAAAGTTATGTTAGTAGTTTATTCTGTTTTTTACTTTTAGACGTGTTCTTTGTTTTTTTTACCACCCAGATAAAAGAGATTCTTTACTTGTGTGTATATATACGGTGTCTATCTTTCTTATAGAATGAATAGGATTTTTTGCATTAGAAAATCTTTTTTTACTTTTTTTAATTTGCTTTTTAATCTTTCGCCATTCTTTTTCGTTATAAGATTTAATCCTTATAGGTTTGTTTGTAGTTACTGTATCGTGCTTGATTAATTTGTTATTAATTTGATTATCGGATATTTGTAGATTACTTTTGTTAGCTGTATTGATAAGTTTATAATTGATAATACTATTTTGCCCTATAGACATATTGAATACTAAAAGTAATATAATAGTAGTGAAAAATGCTTTCATTTTTTTTTAGATTTTTAGATATTAATAATTTAAAAAATAAAACTTTTATTTAGTTTAAATATAGTGTGTGCTAAATAAGTGTCTGTATTTCAGTTACTAATATAGCTATACTATTTTAATATCAATTATGGTAAAACCACAATATATTATAAGTGTTTATCCCCTAAAAGAGCTTTTTAAACACTATGTTTACTCATTTTTTTATTCAAAAAACACATAAAAAATTGAGCGAATAAAGGTGTGATTTTTTTTTAAAAATACCTTTTATACGATTTACGAATAAAAATCTCGCATATAATCGCATTCTTTTTCTACTATATTTTCTTCATAAAATGAAACAATAGCTATGACTATTCTTTAATTTGATTCATCAATCTAGCGAAAAACCTTTGCAATTATTTATATGTAATTCTCATCCGTAAATCGTATTAGAGAAGAAAAGTTTGTTTTATAATATTAAAAAAAGGAGTTAATCAACGTTGATTAACTCCTTTTTTTAATATTTACAATTAATACTAATTTATTTTACCATCCCGATAAGCGTGATTCTGTACTGTGATCTGGAACATTTAAATAGATAGTATCTATTGTCTTAGAAGAGTAGATATTATTCTTTATGTTAGAAAATCTTTTTTTATTTTTTTTAAGCTGCTTTTTTATTTTTTTCCATTCTTTTTTGCTATAGAAGCTCTTATCTTTTTTTACTGAAGGAGTTTGTACTATTAGTCTATCCGTAGTAGAAATTTTATCAGTACTATATTCTTCTTCCAGAATCTGATTATCAATGTTTTTTACTGAAGTAAATTCATTTTCAAAATTTTGACCAAAAGAGATGCCACACAGTAATAAAAAAGTGATATTTATTGCAAATTTTAATTTCATTTCCCTGGATTTTAATGTATTAATTAATAATGATACATTGAAACTATAAAAAAAACATATCAAAATATTTCCCTCTAAAATAGATATGTTTATATTAACGCGATAAATGTAGTAATATTACTTGATCTTATAATACGAATGAGTCGCATTTTTAAATGGTTTATTAAGAAATAGATAAAAATACAACAAGAACGAATTTTCTTAAATTTCAAAAGCTTTTTTAACCGTGTCTACATAATCTAGTTTTTCCCAAGTAAATAGCTCTACTTTCTTTTCGACTTTACCCGAATATGGACTTTCAAAAACTTTGGTAATAGTTTGAGGCTCCTTACCCATATGCCCATAAGCAGCAGTTTCTTGATAAATAGGGTTTCGTAATTTAAGACGTTTTTCTATTGCAGAAGGTCTCATGTCGAATATCTCTTCTACTTTTTTAGCTATTTCGCCATCTGTCATTCCAAGAGTACTAGTTCCGTATGTATCCACAAAAATAGAAGTAGGCTTAACTACACCTATTGCATAGGATACTTGAACCAATACTTCGTTTGCCACACCTGCAGCAACTAGATTTTTGGCAATATGTCTAGAAGCATAAGCAGCCGATCTATCTACTTTACTTGGGTCTTTACCCGAAAAAGCACCTCCGCCATGCGCTCCTTTTCCTCCATAAGTATCTACTATTATTTTTCGTCCTGTTAAACCTGTATCTCCATGTGGACCACCAATTACAAATTTTCCAGTTGGATTAATGTGGTATGTAATATCGTCGTTAAACAGCTCTTGTGTGTACTGAGGTAACTGTGCAATTACTCGTGGTATTAAGATGGATATGATATCTTTCTTAATTTTACCTAACATTTTATCATCATCCTTGTCAAAATCATCATGTTGTGTAGATACAACTATTGCTACTATTCGTTGAGGTACATTATCATCACTATACTCAATAGTAACTTGGCTTTTGGAATCAGGGCGTAAATAAGGTATATCAACACCTTCTCGTCTTAGTTTAGCTAATTCTATTAAGATTTTATGAGAAATATCAAGAGCCAAAGGCATGTAGTTAGCAGTTTCTTTGGTAGCGTAACCAAACATCATTCCTTGATCCCCAGCACCTTGTTCCTCTTTGTTTTCACGATCCACTCCTTGATTTATATCTTGTGATTGCTCATGAATAAGAGAAATCACACCACAAGAATCCCCACTAAATTGGTAAGCTCCTTTTGTGTATCCAATCGTATTGATTACTTCTCTTGCAATATGTTGTACATCAAGATAGGTTTTGGATTTTACCTCTCCAGCAAGAACTACTTGTCCTGTGGTAACTAAGGTTTCACATGCTACTTTAGAGTCTGGGTCAAAAGCTAAAAAGTTATCTAATAATGCATCACTAATTTGGTCTGCTACTTTATCTGGGTGTCCTTCAGATACACTCTCCGAAGTAAATAAATATGCCATTTTTTATTGGTTTTATTGAGATTTGTTTAAACGAAGTTGCGAAATAAAGCTTTCGATTAGTTTTAATAAATCGAACTGCTTTAGCATTTTTTATACTATTAATCTAGGATTAAGTATTTTGGGTTGCAATCAGTCAAATTTTTCCCGTAAAAATATTTATCAAAGGTAAAAAAAATGATAATACTTAAAAGTATTTAACGTATCATTAATTTTGGGAATATTTCATTTTCTAAAAATTTTGAAGAAATAATAAAGATTTACTTTCTATAAGAAAAAATGATTATCAATTTAGATTATGTAGTTTGATATGGGTTTTCTTTTTAAAAATAATTTTTTGCTAAAAAAGTACGTCGTTTAAAAATATTTACTAGATTTGCTGCCAAGTTTCTTATACATATTAGTAAGTTATTAAGAAAGGTGGAGGGAATAGACCCTGTGAAACCTTAGCAACCCTTTAATTTATTTAAAGAAGGTGCTAAATTCTATCCTATTGATTAATAGGAGAAGATAACTCGATATAATTACATTTTATTAGTAATTGTTATATCCCTTTCTTTTTAATTTTCTATATCCACTCACTGTAAACAGTGTTTGATGTATTTGAATTTTATTTAAAATTTAAAATAGAAAATTATGAGTACACAAAAATTTGCAACAAAAGCTTTACATGCTGGTCATGACGTTTCTGCTAATGGAGGTACCAGAGCAGTGCCTATTTATCAAACTACATCGTATGTTTTTAAAGATTCAGATCATGCAGCCAATGTATTCAATTTATCAGAATCAGGGTTTATTTATACCAGATTAAACAATCCAACAAATGATATTTTAGAGCAGCGTCTCGCAGCTTTAGAAGGAGGTATTGGAGCAGTAGTAACCGCATCAGGTACAGCTGCAATTAATACTACATTACTTACATTGCTTAAAGCAGGAGACCATATAGTTGCTTCTAATAGTTTATATGGAGGGACTTATAATTTATTAAATGTAACACTTCCAAGGTTTGGAATCACTACCACATTTGTAGATCCCTCTAGGCCTGAAAATTTTGAAAAAGCAGTACAAGAAAATACTCGGGTATTTTTTGTAGAGTCTTTGGGAAATCCAAAGTTGGATGTATTAGATTTAAAAGAAATATCATCAAAAGCAAAAGAAGCTAAAGTGCCTTTAATAGTAGATAATACTGTAGCCACACCAGCATTGTTAAATCCGATTGAATACGGGGCTAATATAGTGATTCATTCACTTACCAAGTATATTAGTGGTAATGGAACTTCTCTTGGAGGGGTAATTATTGATGCAGGAACTTTTGATTGGTCTAATGGTAAATTTTCAGAATTTACAGAGCCTTCAGCGGGATATCACGGACTAGTATATCATGAGGCATTAGGCGCAGCTGCTTTTATAGCAAAGGCAAGAATAGAAGGGTTAAGAGATCATGGTGCAGCCTTAAGTCCATTTAATGCATTTCAAATTTTACAAGGCTTAGAAACATTAGAAATTAGAGTTAAAAAACATAGTGAAAATGCTTTAGAATTAGCTAAATGGTTAGAAAACCAAGACGAAGTAGTGTGGGTAAAATATCCAGGACTTAAAAATGACACTTATTACCAGCTAGGACAAAAATATTTGCCAAAAGGACAAAGCGGTATTATAACTTTTGGAGTAAAAGGGGGATTTGATTCAGCAAAAATAATAGCAGATGAAACAAAACTTTTTTCCTTGTTAGCTAATATTGGAGATTCTAAATCTTTAATAATTCATCCAGCAAGTACAACACATCAACAGCTAGATGAAAAACAACAAGAGTCTACAGGAGTAAAAAAAGATTTGATACGCCTATCTGTTGGGATAGAAGATGTAGAAGATCTTAAAGCAGATTTAAAAGCAGCATTTGCTAAAATAATTACAACTGTTAAGTCAAACTAAAAGATACTATCTCGATTTTATTATGCTTCAAAAATTAGATATTTCAAATTTCACTACAATCAAAGGTAAGTGTATTGATAAAATACCTCTTACATATCAGGTATTTGGAAAACCTCTTTATCAAGCACCAATTGTTTTGGTGAATCATGCTCTTACTGGTAACTCTACAGTGTGTGGAAAAGATGGTTGGTGGAGTGGGTTAATAGGAAAAGGTAAATGTATTGATACAAATAAATATACAGTTTTATCCTTTAATATTCCAGGAAATGGATACGACGGTATAGCAGAAAATCTAATAGAAGAATATAAAATATTTAATGCTAGGGATATCGCGGCAATTTTTTTAGAAGGATTAAAATCTTTAGAGATTGATAAGTTATATGCAACAATAGGAGGATCTGTTGGAGGAGGCATTGCTTGGGAGTTAGCAGCTCTTCATCCAAAACTAATAGAACATTTAATACCAATTGCGACAGATTGGAAATCTACAGATTGGTTAAAGGCAAATTGTTTAGTACAAGAACAGATTTTATTAAACTCTAAAAACCCAGTTTATGATGCCAGATTACATGCGATGTTAATGTACAGGTCTCCCGAGTCCTTTAAACAAAAATTTAATAGAACATATAATCAAGAAAAAAACATATATAATGTAGAGAGTTGGTTATTACATCACGGAGAAAAATTAGATGGCAGATTTGCACTTTCCGCATATAAAGAACTAAACTATATCCTTGCAAATATTGATATAACCAAAGGAAGGGAAGGGTTTTTGGAAGTAGTTCAAGAAATAGAGTCTGATATTCATATTATAAGTGTAGACTCAGATATGTTTTTTACCGTTGCAGAAGATAAAATTACATTTGAAAAACTTAAACAAGTGAAACAAAATGTGAATCACAGAATTATTAATTCAGTTCATGGTCATGATGCTTTTTTAATAGAATATGAACAATTAAGTACGTTGCTAAAGGACGTTTTTTAAAGAGAAGAAAAAATGAAGATTTTAAAATTTGGAGGTAAATCTCTGGCTAACGGAAAAGGAATTGAAGCCGTTATCAATATAATCGAAAATAAAGTAAAAAACAGAGAAGATATAACTGTTGTGCTATCTGCAAGGGGTAATGCAACAGATGAGCTAGAAGAGATACTTGATAAAGCAGTTAAGAATCAGGAATATCAAGGACAATTAGAGGCTTTTAAAGAATATCAGGCATCTGATTTTTCAGGAGTTGATTTTACAAAAGAATTTGAAACCTTAGATAAACTTTTTGAAGGAGTTTCGCTTTTAGGAGATTATAGCAAGCGCATAAAAGATCAGATATTATCACAAGGAGAAGTTATCTCGGCCAAATTGATAACTCAAATTTTGAAAGAGAAAAATATTAAGGCACATTTTACAGATAGTCGAGAACTTATTATAACCGATGGTCAATTTGGAGATGCACAACCATTAGATAAACTATCTAAAGAAAACGTAATAAATCATTTTCAAAAATATAATGGAGATACAGTAAACATTGTTACTGGCTTTATTGCATCTAATACTAAAAATGAAACGACTACTCTAGGCAGAAATGGTAGTAATTATACTGCGTCGTTATTAGCAAATTATTTGGAAGCAGAAGAGTTACAAAGTTTTACACACGTAAATGGAATTTATACTGCAAATCCAGATTTGGTGCCAGAGGCAAAAAAGATCGAAAAATTATCATTTACAGAAGCAAATGAACTAGCGTATTTTGGAGCCAATATTTTACATGCCAAAACCATTATACCTCTTATCGAAAAAAACATCCCATTACGAATACTAAATACGTTCGATCACGAAAATCAAGGAACCTTAATTACGGGAGAAGCTAGTGAGAAAGGAATTAAATCTCTTTCGGTTTTAGAGAATGTAGCTTTAATAAATTTAGAAGGAAGAGGATTGTTGGGTCGAGTAGGTGTGGATGCCAGAATATTTAAAGCATTAGCAAATAAAAATATTAGCGTTAGTATTATTTCTCAAGGATCCTCAGAACGAGGTATTGGTTTTGTAGTCGAAGCAGATAAGGCAAAAGAAGCAAAATCTATATTAGAACAAGAATTTGAATCTGATTTTTATAAACGAGATGTTAGTGGGATAACGATAGAAGAAGCGGTTTCTGTAATCTCTATAATAGGTCAGGATCTAAGTACATTTCATAAGCCATACAACGCTTTAATAAAAAATCAGGTGGTTCCATTATTGTTTAATAATACGGTTACAGGTAAAAATGTAAGTTTAGTAGTTAGAAAAGAACAATTACATCGAGCATTAAACGTTATTCATGGTGAAATCTTTGAAATTTCAAAAAAAATAAATGTAGCAATATTTGGTCATGGACTGGTAGGAGGTACATTAGTGGATCAAATTTTGAAATCTCGTGAACAAATTGAAAGTAGAAAAAAAATAAAATTGAACATTTTTGCCATAGCAAATTCTAGTAAAATACTTTTAAATGCGAATGGAGTAGATCAAAATTGGAAAAATGATATAACCAAAAAGGGAGTCTCATATACAATTAATGAAGTGATTAAATTTGCAGACGATAACCACTTAGAGAATCTGATTGCTATTGATAATACAGCAAGTCAAAAATTTACAGAGAATTATATTTCTTTGGTAGAAAGTGGTTTTGATCTGGTATCATCTAATAAAGTAGCAAACACACTGAGTTTTGATTTTTATAAAAAAATAAGAATCAAACTTGAAGAAAATCAAAAGCAGTATCTGTATGAAACAAATGTAGGAGCAGGTTTGCCATTAATTGATACTATTAAGTTATTACATTTGTCAGGAGAGAATATTACCCGAATCAAAGGTGTTTTTTCTGGGTCATTAAGTTATTTGTTTAATACATTTTCAGTAGAAGAAAGACCGTTCAGTGAGGTGTTACAAGAAGCAATAGATAAAGGATATACCGAGCCTGATCCAAGAGAAGATCTTTGTGGTAATGATGTAGGTAGAAAACTTTTAATTTTAGCCAGAGAGTTAGATCTCAGTAATGAGTTTGAAGATATTAATATTCATAATTTGATTCCTGAACCTTTAAGAAAAGGAGAGTCAAAAGAGTTTTTAGAAAAGCTTACAGAATTAGATAAGGTGTATGAAAAAGTTAAACAAGAACAAAATCCAGACCATGTATTACGATATATTGGTGATCTTTGGGGAGATTTATCTCAAGAAAAAGGAAATCTGGATGTAAAATTAGTTTCTGTACCCAAGAGTAGTGCGTTAGGACAAGTAAAAGGATCAGATTCTATTTTTGAAATATACACAGAGTCTTATGGTGATCAACCTATTGTGATTCAAGGAGCTGGAGCTGGAGCAGCGGTAACAGCAAGAGGAGTATTTGGCGATATATTGCGATTAGCAGAAAGAGGATAATAAAATATAAAAACCAATATTATAAAATATAAAAACACAAATAAATGAAAATACAACTTAAAAGAATAGATAATGATTTTTATTTCGAGTTAAAAAATGAAAGAGGACATGTAACTCATATAGATAGTACAGCTCAGGTTGGGGGGCATGATATGGCACCTAGTCCAATGGAGTATGTGTTAATGGGAGTAGCCGGTTGCAGTGCTATTGATGTGATTTCTATTTTAAAAAAACAAAGACAAGAAATTACAGATTATAGAGCTGAAGTAGATGGTACTCGCGAAGAAGTTAATGGAGCAAAGCCTTTTAAAAATATTACAGTAATTGTTTATTTAGAAGGAGATATTGATCCAGAGAAAGCAAAAAGAGCAGCAGAATTATCTTTTGAGAAATATTGTTCAGTTTCAAAAACGCTGGAACCTACTGCTACCATCGAATATAAAGTGATAGTTAATAATAAAGTAGTATGAGTCAGGATAATTTATATTTTGAAACACAAGCAATAAGAACGCAAACCGATAAAACGCAATTTTTAGAGCACTCTACGCCATTGTATTTAACTTCGGGATTCGTTTTCGAAGATTCCGAAGAGATGAGAGCAGCTTTTGCAGAAGAAAAAGAACGTAATCTGTATAGTCGTTTTAGTAATCCAAACACCACAGAATTTGTAGATAAGATTTGTAAATTAGAAGGAGCAGAAGATGGTTATGCTTTTGCTACAGGAATGGCAGCCGTTTTTTCTACTTTTGCCGCATTGTTAAATGCAGGAGATCATATCGTTTCTGCACGATCTGTTTTTGGTTCTACACATACATTGTTTACTAAATATTTTCCGAAATGGAATATAGAGACTAGTTACTTTAGAGTAGACGAAGTAGAGAAATTAGAAAGTCTAATACAGCCAAATACAAAAATTATATACGCCGAATCCCCAACAAATCCAGGAGTAGATGTGTTGGATTTAGAGCTATTAGGCAAACTGGCTAAAAAGCATAATTTACTTTTAGTAATAGATAATTGCTTTGCAACACCTTATTTACAAAACCCAATAAAATTTGGTGCGGATTTAGTAATCCATTCAGCAACGAAATTGATTGATGGTCAAGGAAGAGTTTTGGGAGGAGTAACCGTTGGTAAAAAAGAATTAATACGAGAAATTTATCTTTTTTCTCGAAATACAGGACCATCTTTATCTCCTTTTAACGCGTGGGTATTATCTAAGAGCTTAGAAACATTGGCAGTTCGTGTAGATCGTCATTGTGAGAATGCTCTAAAATTAGCACAGTTTTTAGAAATACACCCTAAAATAAATTGGGTAAAATATCCATTCCTAAAATCTCATCCACAATATGAAGTAGCTAAAAAACAAATGAAATTAGGAGGTAATATTGTAGCTTTTGAAGTAAAAGGAGGAGTGACAGGAGGGAAAACCTTTTTTGATAGTGTAAAAATGTGCTCACTATCTGCAAATCTTGGGGATACCCGAACGATAATAACCCATCCAGCTTCCACTACACACAGTAAATTGGCAGAAGAAGATAAATTAGTTGTTGGTATTACAGATGGTATGGTTCGTTGTTCTGTGGGATTAGAATATGTCGAGGATATTATCAATGATATTGACCAAGCATTAGAGCAAATATAATACATGAAAAAGAGGCTGAATTATTTGTTTTATAACTTAGAATTCGGCCTCTTTTAGTTATTTTTCTATCTTCAGGTTTTGTTTCAGAAAGACTCCATTCTCCAGCTACCAAAGATGCATCTACTTTAACAGGAGAATCATCATCATTTTTACAAGATAAAAATAATGAGGTAGTTGCTAAAAATAAGAACATAACATTTTTTTCATTTTTAAATATATTTTGGGTTACTACTTAAATTTATCAACGAAGTGTATATTACCATGTAGTTAATTCCTTAAGGAGGATTGCTTTTTGGGATCTTTTTAAGGGATATTGATAAAAATATAATAGATTTTTTTTAAAAGATTGTTTATGTAAATAGAGTTTGTATTGATAATCTACTAGGTTACTAGGGTTTTTGTTGAGTATATCATAATTCTGTTATTTTTTTGTAAGAACGTTCTTGTTTTTTGCACTATAAATAAAATATTATGTATACATTTGTTTTATAATCTACTAATCCGATAGGGTAATAGAGTTTTTTTAAAAAAATGATTATAGATCAAATGATATTAGATAAGGTAGCTGCGCAAAAATCAACGTATCAGGATGATAAGTCCACAGAAAAGCCAGTACGTAGTATTGTAAAAGCAATAAGCTGGAGAATAGTAGGTACATTAGATACATTAATTGTATCTTATTTATTAACAGGCGAGATGGCGCTAGCTACATCGATTGCATCTATTGATTTTGTTACAAAAATGATTCTATATTTTTTCCATGAAAGAATTTGGAATCGAATCAAATGGGGGAAATAATTGTTGTAAAAGAAAAAGAAATTTATCAAATCATGAGTTTTACAGAAAAAGAAATAGAAAGCTTAAATAAAACCCTAAAGGATAAAACTCCTTTAGAAATTGTACAATGGGCAGTTTCAAATGCGAAAACGCCTGTAGTAACTACTAATTTTAGACCTTATGAAGCCGCAATTCTAAATGTATGCTCAAAAGCATTGTCTGATATGCCTGTTATATGGTGTGATTCTGGTTATAATACACCTAACACGTATCGACATGCAGAAGAAGTAATTAAATTATTGAGTTTAAATGTTCAGTTGTATGTTCCAAAACAGACTACTGCACATAGAGATGTTATTATGGGAATTCCTGATGTCGAAGATCCTAAACATAAGATTTTTACAGAGCAAGTAAAGTTAGAGCCTTTTAAAAGAGCAATGACAGATTTTAAACCAGATGTATGGTTTACTAATCTTAGAAAAGGACAAACGGCATTAAGAGACTCTCTAGATATACTAAGTATGGGTAAGGACGGGGTATTGAAAGTAAGCCCCTTTTATTATTACAGTGATGCTGAATTGGACACATATTTAGAAGAAAATAATTTACCAAACGAGTTTAAATATTTTGACCCTACAAAAGTATTAGAGAATAGAGAGTGTGGATTGCATACTAACTAATTTAATAGCTTTTTAGAAAATAATATCAAAAACGTAATAGAATAGAAATTAAATGGAAGTGATTGAAAAAAATATAAAAGAACAGGTTACAGGTAAAAAAGTATTAACTGTAAACCCTTTAGAAAGCGAAGCAATTTATATTTTTCGAGAAGTAGTAGCACAGTTCGAAAAGCCAGTATTACTTTTTTCAGGAGGAAAAGATTCTATTACGTTAGTGCGACTGGCACAAAAAGCATTCTATCCAGCAAAAATACCTTTTCCGTTATTACATATTGATACAGGGCATAATTTTCCTGAAACTATAGAATTTAGAGATAGATTGGTAAAAGAACTAGGAGTAGAACTTATTGTTCGTAATGTTCAGGACTCTATTGATGCAGGTAAAGTAGTAGAAGAAAAAGGAAAATATGCCAGCCGTAATAGTTTACAAACCACTACACTTTTAGATGCTTTAGAAGAATTTAAATTTGATGCAGCAATTGGTGGAGCACGTAGAGACGAAGAAAAAGCAAGAGCCAAGGAACGTATATTTTCTGTTAGAGATGATTTTGGACAATGGGATGAAAAAAATCAGCGCCCAGAATTATTTGATCACCTTAATGGAAAAATTGATTTAGGACAGAATGTACGCGTATTTCCTATCAGTAACTGGACAGAGTTAGATGTATGGAGCTATATCGAAAAAGAAAATATTGAAATCCCATCTATATATTTTGCGCATAAACGTAAAACATTTGTTAGAGATGGCATGATTTGGTCTGCAGAAGATGGTGTTGTTTATAGAGAAGAAGATGAGGTGGTAGAAGAAAGATTAGTGCGTTTTCGAACCGTAGGAGATATGTCTTGTACCGCGGCAGTATTATCTGATGCAGTTACCATACATAAAGTCGTAGCAGAAATTAGAGAATCTACAATCTCAGAAAGAGGAGCTCGTATTGATGATAAAAGATCCGAAGCTGCAATGGAAAAACGTAAACAACAAGGATACTTTTAGAGCTTTTTTGTCATTCTCGGCATGTTACATTGAACCTGTCGAAATGCAAAATTTAGCAAATACTAGAATTGAAAATAAAACTAAAACACTCTCTATTAAGAGAAAAATAAATAGCTATGGACGTATTAAAAATAGCAACAGCAGGAAGTGTAGATGATGGTAAAAGTACCTTGATTGGTCGTATCCTATATGATACAAAATCATTAACTACAGATAAATTAGAGGCAATAGAAGCCAGAAGTAAAGCTAATGGATTTGATTATTTAGATTTTTCATTGGCAACAGATGGATTAGTAGCAGAACGAGAGCAAGGAATTACTATTGATGTAGCACATATCTATTTTTCTACAAAAACAAAAAGTTATATTATAGCAGATACTCCCGGACATATCGAGTATACCAGAAACATGGTTACAGGAGCGTCCACTTCACAAGCTTCGATTATTTTGGTCGATGCTCGTAAAGGAGTAATAGAACAAACGTATCGCCATTTTTTTATTAATAACTTACTAAGAGTTAAAGACGTTATTGTAGCAATTAATAAAATGGATTTAGTAGATTTTTCTCAGGAAAAATATGAGGCTATTAAGGCAGATTTCGAAACGTTAATCGCAAAAAGTGATTATAAGGAACAAAACATAACTTTTATTCCAGTAAGTGCTTTACAAGGAGATAATGTTGTAGATAAATCCGAAAATACACCTTGGTATACCGGGCAAACTTTATTACAACATTTAGAAGAGTTAGATGCACAAGATGTATATGAAGAAGCACAAGTTCGTTTTCCTGTACAAACGGTAATCCGTCCTAAAAAAGATGAGTTTCACGACTTTAGAGGATATGCAGGTAAAATATATGGAGGAGATCTTTCTGTAGGAGATGAGGTAACGGTTTTACCTTCATTAACTACTTCAAAAATAAAAGAAATATACTTTTTTGATCAAAAATTCGAAACAGCAGGCAGAGGAAGCTCTTGCACAATTACATTAGAAGACGATGTAAATGTAAGTCGAGGCGATATGATTGTAAAATCATCTGAGAAACCAAGAGTAGAAAAACAATTAACAGCAACCGTATGTTGGATGGATAGTAAAAACTTAAATCCAGGAACAAATTATTATATACAAAGCGGGAGTAGTAGGATTTTAGCCAAAATAAAAAATATAAGCGGTACTATTGCAACAGATTTTTCTGGAGAAGATACTACCAAAAATACATTAAGTTTAAACGAAGTAGGAAAAGTGCAGATACAATTAAGTAAACCTTTAGCTATCGATTCTTATAGTAAGAATAAAGCTTCGGGATCCTTTATTTTAATAGACTCACAAAACAATAATACTTCTGGGGTCGGCTTTATCGAGTAGATAAAAGCCGATTAAAAAAAGAAAATAACACCTTTTTTTAAAGTAAAAATACATCATACAAAAGTCATAACTATGTCCTTTTTTGAGGATAGAAATACGAGAAGAGATGCAAAGTTTTAGAACCGAAATAGAAAACCCAATTGTAGAGAAAGACATTATAGAATTAGCTAATAAAATTGAGCAATTTCATAATGGCAAGATCGATGAAGAAAAGTTTCGTAGCCTTCGTTTGGCTAGAGGGGTATACGGTCAACGTCAGGAAGGTGTACAGATGATTCGTATTAAATTACCGTATGGTAAAGTATTAAGCAATCAATTAAGACGTATTTGTGAGGTATCCGATGAGTATTCCAGAGGTCGTTTGCATATTACGACACGTCAAGACATTCAGATACATTATGTAGACCTTAACAGAACGCCAGAGTTATGGGCAGAACTAGAAAAAGATGAGGTAACTTTAAGAGAGGCTTGTGGTAATACGGTTCGTAACGTAACCGCATCAGAAACAGCAGGGATCGATCCAAAAGAGCCTTTTGATGTTTCTCCATATGCAGATGCATTATTCCGTTTCTTTCTAAGAAATCCTATTTGTCAGGAGATGGGACGTAAATTCAAAGTGTCCTTTTCAGGAACAGATGAAGATACAGGATTATCCTATATGCATGATTTAGGTTTTATAGCTAAAATCGAAAACGGAGTACGAGGGTTTAAAGTAATGTTAGGTGGCGGTTTAGGTTCGCAACCAAGACATGCAGATGAGCTATATAGCTTTTTGCCGTCAGATAAAATTATTCCTTTAATGGAAGGCGTATTAAGAATATTCGATCGTCATGGCGAGCGTAAAAGTAGAGCCAAAGCCAGAATGAAATTCTTAATTAAAGATATTGGTTTAGAAGCTTTTAAGGAGTTGGTAGAGGCAGAGCAAAACGCAATAGTGCAAAAAACAGTTGCGATTGATGCAGACGCTTATAAAACTTCAACTCCAGTAGAAGTGGAGATTCCAAAAGCTGAAATTAAAGATCAAAAAGCTTTTGATTTATGGAGGTCTACGAATGTAATCGCTCAAAAGCAAGAAGGATATGTGGCAATAGGAGTTAAAGTATTATTAGGAGATTTTTATACCGATAAAGCTAGATTATTAGCAGATTTGGTAGAAAAATATGCAGCAGGAGAAATACGTTTGTCTCTGCGTCAAAATATCTTGATTCCTTTTATTAAAGAAACTGCATTACCATTTTTTTATCAGGAATTAGAAAAATTAGGATTTGTAGAATCAGGATATAATAAAGCAGTAGATATAACGGCATGCCCGGGAACAGATACTTGTAATTTAGGAATAGCAAGTAGTACAGGTATAGCAGAAGAGCTGGAAAGAGTTATAAAAACAGAATACCCGCAATATCTTCAAAAAGAAGATTTAGTTATTAAGATTAGTGGGTGTATGAATGCTTGTGGACAACACAATATGGCAAATATTGGTTTTCAAGGAATGTCAATCCGTACGAAAGACAAATTAGTAGCACCAGCATTACAAGTGTTATTAGGAGGAGGAAACCTTGGAGATGGTAATGGCCGTTTTGCAGATAAGGTAGTAAAAATACCTAGTAGAAGAGGTCCAGAGGCATTACGCAGGATTTTAGATGATTATGAAGCAAATGCAGAAGGAAAGCTTTTTGTAGACTATTATGCAGAGAAAGGAGAAAAGTATTTTTATGATCTTCTTACCGATTTGTCTAATGCAGATAACCTAACGCAAGAAGACTTTATTGATTGGGGAACACAAGAAGAATATGTAAAAGCTATTGGAGTAGGAGAATGTGCCGGTGTAGTTATTGATTTAATTGCCACCTTGTTTTTAGAAAGTGAAGAAAAAATAGAGAATGCCAAAATCTCTTTTGATAATGAAGTATATTCAGATGCAGTATATCATGCGTATAATTCTTTAGTAAACTCTGCAAAAGCATTACTATTAGCAGAAAATAAAAAGACCAATACGCACGCAGGTATTATAAGTCAATTTGATGAAGAATTTGTAGCAAATGGCAAAATAAGTATAAAAGGTACTTTTTCAGATTTAATATACCAGCTTCAAAAAAATGCACCTACAAAAGATTTTGCAGTAGATTATATAAAAAGTGCAAAACAATTTTTACAAAAAGTACAAGAATTTAGAGCAATCGAAGTAGAAAACGCTTAAGGTAATAAGATGATTAATAAAACACCAAAATTAACAGTAGTAGGAGCAGGGCCAGGGGATCCGGATCTGATCACACTCAAAGCTATTAAAGCTTTAAGTTCTGCTGATGTGGTGTTGTATGATGCACTCATTAACGAGAGTTTATTGGATTATGCTACTGAAGCAGAAAAAATTTTTGTAGGTAAAAGAAAAGGCTGTTACGCATACCAACAAGAACAGATTAATGAATTAATCGTTAGTAGAGCCAAAAGTCATGGTCATGTAGTACGATTAAAAGGAGGAGACCCATTTATTTTTGGTAGAGGAGCAGAAGAGATAGATTATGTAAGACAATTTAACATAGAAACTAATATGGTTCCTGGGATATCCTCTTCTTTAGCAGTACCAGCATATCAAGGAATACCGCTAACAAAACGAGGTTCCTCAGAAAGTTTTTGGGTAATCACAGGAACAACAAAATCCCATAAATTATCACAGGATGTATGCCTGGCAGCAAAATCAAGTGCAACTGTGGTAATTTTGATGGGGATGAGTAAGTTAAGTGAAATAGTTAGTATCTTTGCAGCCGAAAATAAGCAGGACACCCCTGTGGCAATTATTCAAAATGGAACCACAAAAAATGAACATTTTGGATTCGGAACGATAAAAACAATAGAACAAGTAGTTAAAGATAAAAAACTATCCTCTCCAGCAATTATTGTAATAGGAGAAGTTGTTAAAAAAAGAGTAAAACTTACTTCTATCTATAAAGAGATAAAAGAAGAAATAGTATCTTAAAAGATTCGTATCCCTTTGTGATGGAAGAAAGAAATAATTTATACCCAGTTTTTCTGAAAGTTAAAAACCTTGAAGTACTTATTGTAGGAGGAGGTAATGTAGCAGAGGAAAAACTTATGTTCTTATTAAAGTCCAGTCCAGATGCAAATGTAACTATGGTATCTCCTATGTATAGAGATAATACCGTAACATTGGCAGAAAAATTTGGAGTACAAAGGATACATAAAAAATATAATAAACGTTTTCTAAAAGGGAAACATATTGTAATAGCTACTACAGATATTCCAAAAATTAACATACAAGTGTATAAAGATTGTAGGAAGAAAAGTATATTGGTTAATGTAGCAGACAATCCATCATATTGTGATTTTTATATGGGAGGAATTGTAACCAAAGGAAGTGTAAAAGTGGCAATTTCTACTAATGGAAATTCACCAACCACTGCCAAACGACTACGTCAATTTTTTGAAGAAGTAATACCCGAAAATATTGACGATTTAGTTAAAAATTTAAACGAATATAGAAAAACAATAAAAGGGGATTTCGAAGAAAAAGTAGAAACACTAAACGAATTCACCAAAGGATTAATAGGAAAAAAAGAAGTTGCAAATGATAAAGACTGATATTTTAATAATCGGAGCAGGGCCAACAGGATTATTTACTGTTTTTGAAGCAGGATTACTTAAGTTAAAAACACATCTTATAGATGCATTACCACAACCAGGAGGGCAATGTTCAGAGATATATCCTAAAAAACCGATATATGATATTCCTGGGTTTCCAGAAATACTTGCAGGAGATTTAGTGAATAATCTAATGGAACAGATAAAACCTTTTGAACCTGGATTTACATTAGGCGAGAGAGCAGAAACTATCGAAAAACTAGAAGATGATACGTTTTTAGTAACTACCAATAAAGGAACTAAACATAATGCACCAGTAGTAGCCATTGCAGGTGGATTAGGTTCTTTCGAACCACGTAAACCTCCTATCCCAAATATCACAGATTTTGAAGATAAAGGAGTAGCGTATATTATACGAGATCCAGAGGTGTATAGAGATAAAAGAGTGGTTATAGCAGGAGGAGGAGATTCTGCCTTAGATTGGTCTATTTTTCTGGCAGATGTAGCAAGCGAAGTAACATTGGTGCATAGACGAAATGAATTTAGAGGAGCTTTAGACTCTGTAGAACGAGTAGCAGAACTTTCTAAATTAGGAAAAGTAAACCTGATTACAGAAGCAGAAGTAAAAGAATTAAAAGGAGAAGACCATTTAACTGCAGTTGGTATTAAACATAAAACCAAAGGCGATATTCACTTCGAAACAGATTACTTTATTCCATTATTTGGATTATCTCCAAAATTAGGGCCAATAGGAGATTGGGGATTAGAAATCGAAAAGAATGCTATCAAAGTAGATAACTCTTACGATTATCAAACCAATATACCAGGTATTTATGCTATTGGAGATGTCAATACATATAAAGGAAAACTAAAATTAATCCTTTCTGGGTTTCACGAAGCAGCAATTATGTGTCAAAGCGCATATCAAAAAATTCATCCAGACAAAAAGTATGTAATGAAATATACAACAGTAGGAGGAGTAGAAGGATTTGATGGAACCAAAAAAGAAGCTAAAAAAGAAGTTGTAAAAGCAATTAATTAAGTATAAAAAATAATACTTTTGACCTCACAGACTTGTGCCAAATCAATTTTGGTATCTAAAACTGTGAGGTCTTTACTTATATTTGCGTACAGAAATAAAAAGATATGTCAGACATTACCATAAAAATAAAAGATAGAGAAGGTGTAGTACACGAAGTCTTAGCGCCAACAGATATGGCTATGAACTTAATGGAAGTTTGTAAAGCTTACGAATTACCTGTTGAAGGCACTTGTGGTGGTATGGCAATGTGTGCTTCTTGCCAATGCTATGTTTTATCAGATCATACATTGCCAGAAATGGGTCAGGATGAAGACTTAATGTTAGCAGAAGCCTTTTATGTCGAAGATAATAGTAGATTAGGATGTCAAATCCCGATTACCCCAGAATTAGACGGACTCGAAATAGAACTCGCACCAGAATCATAAGAAACTATTCTAAAACTATAATAGTTTCTTTTATAGGCTTTTTTATTCTTACAGTAATTTTTTGATAGTTCCAGTTTAATCCATTTTTATGTGCTAGAATATCCATTTTAGCCTTTCCCTTTGTGCCTCTAATTCCAACAGTAAGAGCAACTATAGTATTATTGTTGCTATAAGTAACATCCCCTTCTAATAAAAGAAAAAAATCAACAGGAGATAATTCGCCTAGTTTTTCGACTACGCGATTATTTTTTTTAACTATCTCCAAAGCATTGTTTGTTAACGCTGGTTGCGCAAGAACAGAAACATATCTATGCGTAGCATTACCCGTAATCATAAAAAATATAGAAATACAAGCCAATATTCCTATACTTGGTAATAACCATTTCCAGTTTCTTTCCCACCAGTTTCTATTCACTATTAATTCATTCATAAATATCTGTTATATGAGTGCTGTGTATAAAAGACATCTTTTAAAAAGTAATTGTTGCAGGATAGGGATTATACCATGCTCCTTTAGTAGAAGTAGTTACGAATAATTTTTATTGGTTATATAAAAAAATAGCTGATTTTCTTTTCTAGTAAACTCAAAGTAGAACTGCTCAAATAATCGATTTTTTCCTATCTCTAGATATACTGTTAATAATGTTTAGGGCATAAGCCCCACAAAAGAAGAGTTATTACCCTATGCATAAAGGGGGCTTGACCTCTGTTTTAGATACTTTTTGTATACTACTTTTAACAAAAAATACAATTGATTTCCGGACTATCAATTTACAATTTATCGTCTAATTGCTTTACACAAAAAATTAGAACAATAAAAAACTAACAACATGAAATTAAAAACATTTTGGTTGAAATCAAGGATTTCAACCTTAGTACTAGGGGCATTATTAATATTCACTAATTGTGAAAAAGAGAATGAACTTTTTACAGAAGAAACTTCTGAAGAAATTATTGTAACACAAGAAAAAGATATCACAGAGAAAGCTTTTCCAGATAAAAAAGGAAAAGTAACTGAAATAACCTATCAGGGGCAACAATTAATGGTAGAAGAAATGGATGGGGTATATGTGTTTGAAGGAGATATACTCATTACGCCCGAAGAACTTCAAAACGCAAACAAAAGTACAGGGAGAACACAAAATCTTTGGCCAAATTGTATTGTATATTATAGTATAGAAAGTAGTTTACCTAATAAACAGCGGGTATACGATGCAATAGCACATTGGAAAAGTAAAACCAATCTTCAATTTATAAAACGAACCAATCAGACCGCGTATGTAAATTTCCGTAAAGGAAGTGGATGCTCCTCTAGTGTTGGGCGTACCGGAGGAAAACAAAATATTAATTTAGCAGATGGGTGTTCTACAGGTAATACCATACATGAGATAGGACATGCTATTGGGTTATGGCATGAGCAAAGCAGAAAAGATAGAAATACCTATGTAAATATCAATTTTGCAAATATACAAGCAGGTAAAGATCATAACTTTAAAACCTATGTGCAAAGAGGAGAAGATGGAGACGAATATTCACCTACCTTAGATTTTGGTAGTATTATGATGTATGGCTCTTATGCCTTTTCTAAAAATGGAATGCCCACTATTACCAAAAAAGATGGAAGTACTTACAGCGTGCAGCGTACAGCGCTATCTGCATGGGATAAAATAGGAGTCTCGAGAATGTATAAAAAAGTATGCGGTACCGTACCCAACATGAGCGGCTATTACAAAGCAAACGATGGAGGGCATTATTACGTTAGGCATATTGGGATCGATGTATATTGGTTTGGAGAACATCCAAATGGATCATGGGCTAATATATTTAAAGGGAAGCTAGACGGAAATAAAATAACGGGTAATTTTTATGACGTGCCAAAAGGTAAAATACAAGGATCAGGACAACTAAAATTAACCGTTAATTATAACAGTACCAAGATCACTAAAACACAAGGAAGTAACTTTGGAGGATCTGTTTGGAATAAAATGGCTCGCCCGTCTAGTCTTCCAGGAACCAGAACCGCTGGATTTGGAGTACGAAACAATATCAATAATCTAACCGCAAGATGGTATGCTAATGACGGAGGCTATTATTATGTAAGACAAGTAGGAAGTAGGGTGGTATGGTTTGGAGAACGTCATTTTACATCAGGAAGACCAGCTTGGGCTAACGTAGGGTATGGTATCAAAATAGGAAATAATATATACTTGAATTGGGCAGATGTTGCTAAAGGAAACGCCAATGGAAACGGAACTTTGCAACTAAAAATGAATGGAGCTAATACAATGACCAGAGTGGCAGTTACAGGAGGATTTGGAGGCTCAAGTTGGAGCAGATAATAAAATAAGGTACACATATTTATAAAGGCTGTCTGTTTTGGATAGCCTTTATTTTTTTGTATTATAAATAAAATTGATAAAATAAACTTGCATAACAAAAGAGTATGCCTTTTATTTGTAGTCACATTAGCAATTGATGCTATTTAGTTCATAAGTATATAAAATGTTATCAAGAAAGGTGGAGGGAATAGACCCTATGATACCTTAGCAACCCTTTACCTGTTAAAGAAGGTGCTACATTCTATCCGTTAAACGGTATAGATAACGAAAACACATAGCTCAGCTATTTTTTTCCATTTGTTTTTCTTGATACATATATTATTATTCTCTTTTTAAAGAAAGGATGCATTTTGTTGTTTCCAATAATTTGAGGAGGAATACTTGTAAATGATATTTGATAGCATTAAACGAGGTAATCAAAATATTAAAGTGGCTATATGAAAGATATAAACAAAATATTAGAAGAAAGAATTCTTGTTCTGGATGGTGCTATGGGAACCATGTTGCAAAGACACAAGTTTACTGAAGAAGATTTTAGAGGAGAGCAATTTAAAGATTGGCCAGTATCGGTACAAGGTAATAACGATTTACTTAGTATTACACAACCAGAGGCAATAAAAGAAGTACATCGTTTATATTTTGAAGCAGGAGCAGATATAGTCGAAACTAATACTTTTTCTGGAACCACAATTGCTATGGCAGATTATGAGATGGAAGAATTAGTGTATGAACTTAATTATCAATCAGCGAAAATAGCTAAAGAAGTAGCAGAAGAATTTACAGCAAAAGAGCCTCATAAACCACGTTTTGTAGCAGGATCTATTGGCCCGACAAACAGAACCGCAAGTATGTCACCCGATGTAAATGATCCAGGATACAGAGCAGTAACTTTTGATGAATTACGAATAGCGTATAAACAACAAGTAGAAGCATTATTAGATGGTGGAGCAGATATATTATTAGTAGAAACCATTTTTGATACCTTAAATGCCAAAGCAGCACTTTTTGCAATTGAAGAAGTAAAAGACGAAAGAAACATAAAAGTACCGATAATGATAAGTGGTACGATAACGGACGCTAGTGGCAGAACATTATCTGGTCAAACCGCAGAAGCCTTTTTGATTTCTATATCACATATCCCTATGTTATCGGTTGGTTTTAATTGTGCCTTGGGTGCAAGTCAATTAACACCACATTTAGAAGTTCTTGCTCAAAAAGCAAATTTTGCAGTATCAGCACACCCTAATGCAGGATTGCCAAATGCATTTGGTGAGTATGATGAAACACCAGAGCAAATGGCAGAACAAATCAAAGAATATATGGAGAAGAATCTGGTTAATATTATTGGAGGATGTTGCGGGACTACCCCAGAACACATAAAAGCAATAGCAGACTTAGCAAAAAAGTATACACCCAGACCGTTGACTGTGGATAGTTTTTAGTGGATAGATTATGGAGTATAAAGAGTTAGAAGTTTGGAAGAAGTCAAGAATATTAGTTAATAAGCTTTATGAAATTACAAAAACGTTTCTTAAGGATGAATTATATGGATTAACAAATCAAATGAGAAGAAGCGCGATTTCAATACCGTCAAATATCGCTGAGGGATGCGGAAGAAGAACTTCTGCAGATACACTTCAGTTTTTACATATTTCAAGAGGTTCATTGTATGAATTAGAAACACAATCCTATTTGGCTTTGGATCAAAATTATTTTGAAATAAAACAGCATCAGATCCTGTTAGCCCAAATTTTAAAATGTAAAAAGTTATTAAATGGATTTATCAACTATTATAAAAACCTATAAGTCATGATAGAAAATAAATCACAAAACCTATCAACCGACAACTCTAAACAATCAACCAGAAAATACTTAAAACTTTCTGGTTTAGAACCCATGATAGTTTCTGCAGAAACTAACTTTATTAATGTAGGAGAACGCACTAATGTAGCAGGATCGCGTAAGTTTTTGCGTTTAGTAAAAGAAGAAAAATTTGATGAAGCTTTAGATATCGCTAGGCATCAGGTAGAAGGAGGCGCGCAAGTTATCGATATTAATATGGATGACGGCTTGATCGATGGTAAAGAAGCAATGGTACGGTTTCTTAATCTTATTATGGCAGAGCCCGATATTGCCAGAGTACCTATCATGATCGATAGTTCTAAGTGGGATATTATCGAAGCAGGACTACAGGTAGTGCAAGGAAAATGCGTTGTAAATTCGATAAGTCTTAAAGAAGGAGAGGCCGAATTTATTGCACATGCAAAAAAAATAAAGCGATACGGAGCAGCAGTAATTGTGATGGCTTTTGATGAGGTAGGACAAGCTGATAATTACGAACGACGTATAGAGATTTCAAAAAGATCTTACGATGTACTAGTGAATCAAGTTAAGTTTCCTCCAGAAGACATCATTTTTGATTTAAATATTTTTCCGGTAGCAACCGGGATGGATGAACATCGTAGAAATGCTATCGATTTTATTGAAGCAACACGATGGGTAAGAGAAAACTTGCCGCATTGCAGTGTTAGTGGAGGAGTAAGTAATGTTTCTTTTTCTTTTAGAGGTAATGATAGGGTTAGAGAAGCAATGCATTCTGTGTTTTTGTACCATGCAATCAAAGCAGGAATGAATATGGGGATTGTAAACCCTGCAATGCTCGAAGTATATGATGATATTCCTAAAGATCTTTTAGAACATGTTGAAGATGTTATTCTGGATCGAAAAGAAGATGCTACAGAAAGGTTATTAGATTTAGCAGAATCTGTAAAAGGAACTAGTAAAGAAAGAGTTATTGACCTTTCATGGCGAGAAGAGCCTTTGCAAGATAGGATTACAAGAGCTCTGGTAAAAGGAATTGATCAATATATTGTAGAAGATGTAGAAGAAGCAAGACAAAAAGCCGATAAACCTATCGAAGTAATAGAAGGAAATTTAATGATAGGAATGAATGTAGTCGGAGATCTTTTTGGTTCTGGTAAAATGTTTTTGCCACAAGTAGTAAAATCTGCCAGAGTGATGAAGAGAGCAGTAGCTCATTTATTGCCCTATATTGAAGAAGAGAAAAAGAAAAATCCTAAACCAGTAGAAGGTAATGGAACAAATGGGCGTATCCTAATGGCTACCGTTAAAGGAGATGTACATGATATAGGTAAAAATATTGTATCAGTAGTATTAGGATGTAATAATTATGAGATTGTGGATCTTGGGGTTATGGTACCAGCAGAAAAGATTATTCAAACAGCAATCGATGAGCAAGTAGATATAATAGGATTAAGTGGTTTAATAACCCCCTCATTAGATGAGATGGTACACCTTGCAAAAGAAATGGAACGTAAAAATTTTAATATTCCATTGTTAATTGGTGGTGCAACTACCTCTAAAGCACATACTGCAGTTAAGATCGATCCACAATATAAAAATGCGGTAGTGCACGTTAATGATGCATCTAGAGCAGTAACCGTAGTAGGAGATTTATTAAATAAAAGAAGCAATCAAAAATATATAGGAGATTTAAAAGAGGATTACGATAAGTTTAGAGAAGGATTCTTAAAAAGAACAAAGAAAAAAGAGTATTTAAGTATTGTAGAAGCTCGAAAAAATAAATATATAATAGATTGGCCAACTACTGAAATTACAAAACCAAACGAATTAGGTATTAAGGTAATAACAGAATTTGATTTAAAAAAACTAGAACCTTATATAGATTGGACTCCTTTTTTTAGATCCTGGGAGTTACATGGTAAATATCCTGCTATTTTAACCGATGAGGTAGTAGGGGAGCAAGCAACCTCTTTATTCAAAGACGCTAAAGAATTATTACAAAAAGTGTTGAATGAAAAATTGCTAGGTGCCAGTGCTATTTATGGGCTTTTTGAAGCAAATACAGTTAATGATGACGATATAGAAGTTTCTACTGAAGAAGGAGATTTTACATTTAGAACACTTCGTCAGCAATTAAAAAAACATGCAGGCAAACCCAATTTTGCATTGTCAGATTTTATAGCACCAAAAGAAAGTGAAGTTCAGGATTATATAGGATGCTTTTGTGTTACAACAGGATTTGGAACCAAAGAATTAGCTGAAGCTTTTGAAAAAGATCTGGATGATTATAACTCTATCATGATTAAAGCACTAGCAGACAGGTTAGCAGAAGCATTTGCCGAATATTTACATAAAAAAGTAAGAAAAGAGGATTGGGGGTATGCAAATGAGGAAACCTTAAGCAATGATGAATTGATAAAAGAAGCATATAAAGGTATTCGTCCAGCACCAGGATACCCTGCTTGTCCCGATCATCTCGAAAAAATAACCATTTGGGAAATGCTTAAAGTAAAAGAACGAATAGGGGTAGAATTAACCGAAAGCATGGCAATGTGGCCTGCAGCATCCGTATCTGGATATTATTTTGCAAATCCCGAAGCAAGATATTTTGGGTTAGGAAAAATAAAAGAAGATCAAGTAAAAGACTTTGCAGAACGAAAAGATATAGATTTTGAATATGCAAAAAGATGGTTGGCTCCAAATATAGTAGACTAGATACTATATTTTAGGTATACAGCTACATGTGTGCCTGCTTGCAGGCACAAACAAGAACCTCGGAGTACAAAGAAAGAACCTCGGAGTACAAAGAAAGAACCTCGGAGTACAAAGAAAGAACCTCGGAGTACAAAGAAAGAACCTCGGAGTACAAAGAAAGAACCTCGGAGTACAAAGAAAGAACCTCGGAGTACAAAGAAAGAACCTCGGAGTACAAAGAAAGAACCTCGGAGTACAAAGAAAGAAGTAGATAGATAAACAGGGCAAACACATTTAAGATCAGTATATGTTAAGCAGAGGGTTTTTGATTTTTTTTTGTAGGATTTTGTCATTCCAGCGTAGGCTGGAATCTATTTTTCAATCAAAAAAAACGAGACCAAACCTATGTAAATTCAACTTTTCATCTCTAAAATGAAAATAATTTTTTAAATGTGTTTACCCTGATAGATAAAGCATGGATTAGCTTAAAAGAAAATATAAATAATGCGTGAGGGATAGGAGCAAGCTACCATGTAGCGCGGATAGCCCGACCGAAGTGTAACGTAGGGCACGCCATAATAAATAGAAAAATTAATTTTTTTGAATATCTAGAAATTACAGAAATAAAATAAGTAATGAAAGTAACAGATCACATAAAAAATGCAAAAGGAAAAACTTTATTTTCTTTTGAGTTAATACCGCCACAAAAAGGAAGAAGTATACAAGAGTTATACAATAATATAGATCCATTAATGGATTTTAAACCCCCTTTTATAGATGTAACTACTTCGAGAGAAGAGTTTATTTATATAGACAGAGAAGGTCTGTTGGATAAAAAATTAACAAGAATGAGACCCGGTACAGTTGGTATTTGTGCATCGATTACTCATAAATATAATGTAGATGCTATACCGCATGTTTTATGTGGAGGGTTTACCAAAGAAGAAACAGAATACCTATTAGTAGATTGCCATTATCTGGGGATCGATAACGTAATGGCATTACGAGGAGATGCTATGAAGGAAGAAAAGTACTTTACTCCTGCAAAAGGAGGACATGCCTATGCTAATGAGTTGGTGAAACAAATCGTAAACATGAATAAAGGACAATTTCTGCATGAAGTTATAGAAACTGGAAATAAATCTGATTTTTGTGTAGGTGTGGCTGCGTATCCCGAAAAACATATGGAAGCCCCCTCTATGGATTCTGATATTAGAAGGTTAAAAGATAAAGTAGATGCAGGAGCAGACTATGTAGTAACCCAAATGTTTTTTGATAATAAAAGATATTTTGATTTTGTAGAAAGAGCAAAAAAAGCAGGAGTTAATGTGCCTATTATACCAGGGATAAAACCAGTAGCTGTAAAAAAGCACTTACAGTTATTACCACAAGTATTCAAATTAGATATGCCGGATGAGTTAGTTAGAGCAGTAGAAAAATGTAGCTCGAATAAAGAAGTTCGAGAGGTAGGGATAGAATTTGCTATACAACAATCTAAAGAGTTAATGGAGTATGGAGTGCCAGTATTACACTACTATTCAATGGGTAAATCTGATAATATAAAAAAGATTGCAGAAGCTATTTTTTAAAAATATCTTTAAGACTTTGGAAACTATGAAGGGCTATCCTACTTTTGCCAAATGATAAAAAAGATTTGTTTGATTTTTTGTATAGTTCATTTTAGCATCTATAGCCAGATGGATTCTAAAAAAAACTATACCTTGGATGTCAATAATTTTTATGGCACCATATTAAATCACAACCCTGGTATCTCTCATTTAATAACAGGGCATCCATCTGGAATGTTATTATCTTTTCAGCGTAAAACATTTGGAGACGAAAAATGGCAACGACTGTATAATTATCCGGATTATGGAGTTTCGTTTATATATCAAGACATGGATAATGAGTTTTTAGGAACACATTTAGGGCTGTTTGTTCATTATAACTTTTATTTTTTAAAACGATATGCGAATCTAAGAATAGGACAAGGAGTTGGATATAGTACAAATCCATACGATGAAGATGATAATTTTAGGAATATAGCACACGGCACCCATTTATCTAGTGCAACATATGCGCTGTTAAACCTTAGGAAAGAAAATATCTTTAAAAGATTTGGAGTACAAGCAGGATTGGGAGTGGTTCATTATTCTAACGGAAACTCTAAAGCTCCGAATAAAAGTACAAATACCTTATTTATAAATGCGGGAATTACCTATAACCTAGAAGAGAGTAATCCAGAGTACATAGAAAAAGAAAAAGATGCGAATAAAGGAGCAGAGCCTATAGGGTATGGTTTTGTTTTTAGAAGTGGGGTTAATGAAAGTGATGTAGTAGGGTCAGGGCGATTTCCTTTTTATACTTTTGCTGCTTATGCAGATAAACGGTTAAATAAAAAAAGTGCATTACAGTTAGGTACAGAAGTGTTCTTTTCTAAAGCTTTAGCCAAATACATCGATTATAGAGCTGCTGGAGGATTCAATGATGGAACAACAGGAGAGGAAGATTCTAAAAGAGTCGGGATGTTTTTTGGGCATGAATTAAGAGTAAATAAAATTTCGGTAGTGACCCAATTAGGGTATTATGTATATTACCCATACGATTTTGAAGGACAAATGTATCTTAGGGCAGGAGTTCGATATCATTTCACTAAAAATATATTTGGTTCCTTAACTGTTAGATCCCATGCAGCAAAAGCAGAAGCAATGGAGTTTTCGATAGGATACAGATTATAAAAATATAACAATATGTATCTTAGTTTAAGAAAAGAAAATATAAAGACAATAGTATTAGACCCTTTTTTAAAATATACCGTGGTTAGAATTATATTAATTTTAGGAGTATTGTTTTTGTTTAGTTGTGACTCTGAAAATGCTTCAGATTGCTTTCAAAGAACAGGTACTATAGTAAGAAAAGAGATTGTAGTTTCTGATTTTAATCGAATTTTGGTAAACCCAAACATAGAGCTTGTTTTAAAAGAAGGAATAAGTACTTCGGTTATAATTGAAACAGGAGATAATCTTTTAAATGATGTTTCTGCAGCAGTACAAGGAGATCGCTTAACACTTAGTGATGCTAATAATTGTGGGTTTTTTAGAGGTTTTAACCAAACAAAGATTTTTGTTACCGCTCCTAATGTGACCGAAATACGAAGTAATACTCAGTTTGATATTTCTTCAGATGGAGTATTACAATACCCTTCATTGACATTGTTGTCTGAGGATTTTGGGGAAGACACCACAAATACAAATGGGACTTTTACTATGCAGGTAGACAATACCTCTGTCTCGATAGTAGGTAATAGTATAGCTTCTTTTTTTATAAAAGGAATTACAGAAACTTTAAATGTTACTATGGCTTCTGGAACTGGAAGGTTTGAAGGAAGGGGTTTAGTAGCTAAAAATGTTTCGATTTTTCATAGAGGAACCAATAAAGTCATAGTACATCCACAAGAATCTATTACAGGAGAAATACGAAGTACAGGAGATGTGATTTCTGTTACCAAGCCTCCAGTTGTAACTGTAGAAGAGTTTTTTACAGGCAAGCTTATATTTCAATATTAAATAAGTAATAAAACTTAAATAATTTAGGTGTTTTTATTAGTTAATTCTCTAAATAAACTTTCCAGATTTTTATTTTTTCTGGCTAGTTGTAAAATCTTTAACTTATTGTCATGAGCAAAATCAAATACTACACTACGCATATCTTTTGTAGTGTCAAAAATAATTAGGTAACAAAACCCATGTGTATTTTGTACTTCTTTAACATTAGGTAAACCTAATAAAAAAGCTTCTTCAATTCGGTAGTCAAATTCTACCTCTATAATCTGTTCCTTTTTATCTGCTATTTCATTAAGATGTTTATCGGCAACAATTTCTCCCTCATTAATGATAATGACACGGTCACACATTGCTTCTACCTCTTGCATAATATGAGTGGATAAGAATACTGTTTTTTCTTTACCAATAGATTTAATAAGCTCTCTGATTTCTATCAATTGGTTCGGATCTAAACCAGTTGTTGGTTCATCCAGAATTAAAACCTTTGGGTCGTGGAGTAATGCACAAGCCAGACCTACTCTTTGTCGGTATCCTTTAGAGAGTTGA
Source organism: Aquimarina muelleri DSM 19832 (assembly GCF_000430665.1). Classification (GTDB taxonomy): domain Bacteria; phylum Bacteroidota; class Bacteroidia; order Flavobacteriales; family Flavobacteriaceae; genus Aquimarina; species Aquimarina muelleri. The sequence continues at coordinate 205,374 of NZ_AUML01000001.1, forward strand.
TTAATTTTTTTATTAGCCTCAGGAGTTAAGCCTGTTAATGTAATAACTTCTTCAATTCGTGATTTTGAAATTTTGTATATGCGAGCATTAAACTCAAGATATTCTCGAACATACATCTCAAGATATAAAGGGTTATGTTCTGGTAGATAACCAATGCTTTTTTTTACATCAATGGATTTAGATTGTGTGTCAAAACCGTTTACTATAGCTGTTCCTTCAGTAGGGTCAAGATAGGTAGTTAAGATCTTCATCATAGTTGATTTTCCTGCGCCATTTGGACCTAAGAAGCCTACAATTTCTCCTTGTTTTATTTCAAAAGAAATAGAATTAAGTGCTTTTTGAGTATTATAAAATTTAGAAATATTAGATACTACTATGGACATATAAAATGCATATAAATAGGGTTATCTTCAAAAATACATATTTCACATCTGTATTTTATAATAAAAATAGAAAAAAAGACCTTAACACTAAAATAATATTAAGATAAAGAAGTATGAGGTTTTGTGAACTATTTTTATAAGTATAAGAGTACTAGATATGTTGAGATATAAAATACATTGCCTGCTTCAAAAATTAACTTGTAGGGTTCAACAAATCCTTTTTTTAATAATATCACTATTTCTCAAAAAAGGATTGTTTAAACACTAGTTAGATGTCGAGATTCTATTATGTTTCCTATATTTTTTGTAGGAAATGAATAAAAATAAAAACTTCAAGTGGGGAGTTACAATTTCTGCCGCTCAAACCGAAGGGGCTTATGATAAAGATGGAAAAGGTTTTTCTATTTGGGATACATTTACGCAGAAACGTTATAAAATAAAAGATAGATCAAATGCTAGGATTGCTACAGATTTTTATCATAAATATAAAGAGGATATTGACTGTGCTGTAGATATTGGGTTGCAAATATTTCGTTTTTCTATTTCTTGGGCAAGAATATTGCCAGAAGGTTTCGGTAAGATAAACTCAAAAGGGATTGAATTTTATAATAAAGTGATTGATTATTGTTTAGAAGTAGGTATAGAACCTTGGATTACTACATACCACTGGGATTTACCACAAAAACTACAAGATAAAGGAGGTTGGTGTAATAGAGATGTTGTAGACTGGTATGCAACTTATGTAGCTATACTAAGAGATAATTATGCCGATAGAGTAAAATACTGGATATTAATAAATGAAGGAATTGTGTGTATGGGGGCGGGGTATTTTTTAGGAGTACATGCTCCTGGTAAAAGAGGGATTGATAACTTTCTATCAAGTGTACATCATATTTTGTTAGCGCAAGCGGAAGGTTTTAGAGTATTAAAAGAAAAAGAAGGACTTCAAGTAGGAACAGCGTTAAGTTGTACTAAAATTGAAGCTTATAGAAACACAAATGCAGATCAAAAGGCCGTAAATAGAATAGATGCATTAATGAACCGTTTATTTATAGAACCTCATTTAGGTATGGGATACCCCCATGAAGATTTGCCTATTTTAAAACGAATTCCAAAATACTATAAAGAAGAGGATTTAGAAACATTAAAAGTTGATTTTGATTTTTTAGGAATACAGACATATACAAGACAAATCGTTAAATCGGCATGGTATGTTCCTTATTTAGGAGTAATGCAAGTAAAGCCTAAAAAAAGAAATGTAGAAACCTCTATAATGGGTTGGGAGACTTACCCTGAGGGAACACAGTATTTTTTAGAAAGATTCTCTACATATAATCCTGAAAAACCATTGTGGCTATCAGAGTGCGGGATTGCTCTATCAGATAAGGAAGATGATCAGAAAAGAATTGATTATTATAAAAAAGTGATTGATTTAACCAAATCGGTAATGGATAAAGGAATTAACGTAAAAGGGATTTTGCTATGGACCTTAGTCGATAATTTTGAGTGGGCAGAAGGCTATATACCTAAATTTGGAATAATTAGTTTGAACAGAAACACCTTACAACGACAAATGAAAAAATCTGCAATTTGGTTAAAAAAGTATATAAAAGAGTGATAATGATGAATATTAGACACATATAAAATGGTTGTTTTTATTGTGACCATATAAATCATTTTAAGTTTATAGTTTGCAGATGTTTAAGTTTGGTATAAATTTTTATTTCTTGAAGCGGTAGCGATCTTGAGTCTAATAAAAATTATATATAAAATTCAGAAGTGTGTTTTATCTCTTTTAGAACAAACGTACTGTTTAAGACCCCAATGTTTTCAATTTTTGAAAGTTTTGTTTTTACAAAATCATGATACTCTTCGAGACTTTTAGTATGTATTTTTAGAATAAAATCAACCTGACCAGCCATATGATAGCACTCCTGTACTTCTTGCAGGTTTTGTATTTGTTCTTCGAATTTTTCTATAAAAGCTTCATTATGATATCGCATAGAAACCTGACAAATAGTAGTCATGGAGCGATCGATTAACTTTTTATCTAATATAGCAACATACTTTTTGATAAATCCGTGTTTTTCTAATCTTCGTATTCGTTCGTAAACCGGAGAAGTAGTTAGATTAAGGATATTAGCAATTTCTTTAGCTGTTTTTTTAGAATCTTCCTGTAAAATTCTAAGTATAGTAAGATCTGTAGGGTCTAATTCTTCCATTTTATTTCAAAAAAATTACTTTAAAAACATAGTTAAAACCTAATTGAAAGTAAATGTAGCGGATAATATTTAAAAAATAAGCGATTATTACTTAATTTTTAGAGATATATAACTGGAAAATCCTTATTTATTACTTTAGCAAGGGAATAATACTTTGTATTGTCATAATTTTAAAGCAAGAATATATTTTAAAGATGGGCTTTTAAATATTTTTATGGTTTTAATTTTTTGACTTTAATTAATTAAAAGTTTTTGGAAATATGAAAACGGTAGTTTTAGTAATAGGAGCAAATGGTCAGTTAGGATCCGTTTTAACAGAATCTCTTAAAGAAAAATTTGGGAGTCTTAATGTAATAGCTTCTGATTTAAAGTCTAGAGAAGATTATATTGGTAATTTTGAAATAATAGATGCCACCAATATAGAAAGAATTGAAGAAGTAGTTATTCAATATAAAGTTACTCAGATATATCATCTGGCAGCAATTCTTTCTGCCAAAGGAGAAGAAACACCTTTGCAAACCTGGAACATTAATATGCAAACATTATTTAATGTATTAGAGATTTCTAGAAAAAATAATATTGAAAAAGTATTTTTTCCTAGTTCTATTGCAGTTTTTGGAGAAGGCGCTCCTTTAGATAATACTCCTAATAATGCTTATTTGGACCCAGCTACAGTATATGGTATTAGTAAGGCAGCAGGAGAGAACTGGGCACAATATTATTTTATGCGATATGGATTAGATGTTAGATCTATTAGATATCCTGGAGTGATAGGATACCAATCGTTGCCAGGAGGAGGAACTACAGATTATGCAGTAGATATTTATCATAAGGTAGTACTAAACGAAAAATTTAGTTGCTTTTTAAAAGAAGATGCAACACTACCTATGATCTTTATGGAAGATGCAATACGTGCAACTTTAGAATTGATGGATGCGCCAAAAGAAGATATTAAACTAAGAACTTCTTATAATATTTCAGGAATTAGTTTTTCTCCAGCAGAAGTAGTAGCAGAAATTCGTAAATTATACCCTGATTTTAAAGTTACTTATGCTCCTGATTTTAGACAAGAAATTGCATCTCGATGGCCAAACTCTATAGATGATTCTGCGGCAAGTAAAGATTGGGGATGGAAACCTAAATTTGATCTAGAATCAATTACAGAAACTATGATCCAGAAACTAAAAGAAAAATATAAAACAGGATCTAAGAATCAAGAAAATTTAGCATATTGATTTAATATATTTTTTACAACAATACATAAATAATTAAAATAGTTAAGAAATTATGTTCTCAAATATAAAAGACGATTTACAAAAAGAACTAGACGAAATTAAATCTGCTGGTTTATATAAAACAGAAAGAATAATTACAACTCCACAAGGAGCAAAGATTGATACCACAAATACAAAAGATGTTTTAAATTTTTGCGCAAATAATTATTTAGGATTGTCTTCGCATCCAGAGGTTATCGAGGCAGGTAAGAATGCTATAGATTCTCATGGATATGGTTTGTCATCAGTTCGATTCATTTGTGGTACTCAAGATATTCATAAAGAGTTAGAGAGTAAAACAGCTGAGTTTTTAGGAATGGAAGACTGTATTTTATATGCAGCAGCCTTTGATGCTAATGGAGGAGTGTTTGAACCTATTTTAGGAGCAGAAGATGCTATTATCTCTGATGCATTAAACCACGCTTCGATTATTGATGGGGTTAGATTATGTAAAGCAAAACGCTTTAGATACGAACATAATAATATGGAGGATCTCGAAAAGCAGTTAAAAGCGGCAGAAGGATCAAGACGAGTACTTGTGGTAACAGATGGTTCTTTTTCTATGGATGGCACCATTGCACAATTAGACAAAATCTGTGATCTGGTAGAAAAGTATGGAGCAATGATTATGATAGATGAGTGCCATTCTACTGGTTTTTTAGGAAAAACAGGTCGAGGTACACATGAGTATCGAGATGTAATGGGGCGTATAGATATTATTACAGGTACCTACGGTAAAGCGCTAGGAGGAGCATCTGGAGGATTTACGGCTGCAAGAAAAGAAATTGTAGAAATGTTAAGACAGCGTTCCAGACCTTATTTGTTCTCTAATACAGTTGCTCCTTCTATAGTAGGAGCGTCCATTAAGGTATTAGATATACTATCGTCATCAACTACGTTACGAGATAAATTAGAAGAAAATACAAAATATTTTAGGTCAGAAATGACTGCTGCAGGATTTGATATCATACCAGGGGATCACCCAATAGTTCCGGTAATGCTTTATGATGCAAAACTTGCACAAGAGTTTGCTGCAAAACTATTAGAAGAAGGGATTTATGTAATAGGCTTTTTCTATCCAGTAGTTCCACAAGGAAAAGCAAGAATTAGAGTTCAGCTGTCCGCAGGACATGAACGTATTCATTTAGAAAAAGCAGTGAAAGTCTTTACTAAAGTAGGTAAAGAGCTAAATGTAATATAATCTCATATAGCTTTAAAAAAGCAGAAATTATATAAAACAAACTACCCTGTTCATATAATAATGAACAGGGTAGTTTGTTTAAAAAGTATCTAAAATGTTCTTTTTAAGAATTAATTAGTTGAATAGGTTGCTGTTTTTTTTGTAAAGGTCTGATTTAGTAGTGTTCACGAACGTTTGTTAGCAGTTTAAAATGTAGAAGATTCTCAATATACTTATATTTTTGTTTAAAATATTTCACAAAAACGATGCTAAATATTTAGATTTGATGATAATTCAAGTGAATGGATTAAAAAAATAAAAAATATTTTGATTCGTAATAGTTTTAGCTACTTTAGCAATGTAATAATGATACAATAATGAGCAATTTATTTACTTGGAACCGATTTTATTTTTTCTTCTTTTATTTTAAAAGCAAGATCGGGATCACTATGTAAATAGATAAACAAAAATTTATATAACTAAAATCCCGACAAAAAATCGGGATTTTTTTTTGGAATAGATTCATTAATAATATCTGAATGTTTAAAATTATTGAAAAATAATAAAATAAATAAATGAAACAAAAGGTAGCTATACAAGGGGTAAAAGGCTCTTATCATCATGGAGTTGCTCAAGCATATTTTGGAGAAAATGTCGATGTAAAAGAGTGTATGTCTTTTCAAGAATTAGTACTTAGTCTAGAGAACGAAAAAAGTACAGATGCAGTAATGGCTATCGAAAACTCGATAGCAGGATCCATTATTCCTAATTACGCATATATCGATGAGCATAATCTTACTATTAGAGGAGAGTACTTTCAGCCTATTCATCATTGTTTGATGGCATTAGATAATCAAGAGATTTCTGATATAAAAGAGGTGTATTCGCATCCCATGGCTTTGTTACAGTGTAAAGAGTTTTTTAAAGGGCAACCTCATATCAAACTAGTAGAAGATGCAGATACGGCAGATGTTGCTAAAAGAATTCATGAAAAGCAACTAATAGGAATAGCGGCAGTAGCTGGTGAAACAGCAGCAAATATTTACAATCTAAATATTTTAGCAAAAGAGATTCAGACTATAAAATCAAATAGCACTCGTTTTTTTATTTTAAACAAATACAAAGAAATAAAGGTAGAGAAGAAAGAAATAAATAAAGCATCCTTAAAATTTCTAACAGATCATAAAAAAGGAAGTTTGGCAACTGTACTTAATGTAATGAGTGATTGTGGATTAAATTTAACGAAAATACAATCCTTGCCAGTAATTAGTATGCCTTGGAAATATTCTTTTTTTGTAGATGTAACATTTACTGAATATAAAAATTACGAAAAGGCGATGTCAATTTTAAAAATAATGGCACTAGAACTTAAAGTACTAGGAGAATATAAAAATCAGAACGGATGAGGATATCAACTGCAAAAAGATTAGAAACTATAGAAGAGTATTATTTTTCCAAAAAGCTAAGAGAAGTAAGAGAGCGCATAGCTTCAGGAAAACCAGTTTTAAATATGGCAATAGGAAGCCCTGATCTAGACCCTCCAAAAGAAGTAGTACAGGCTATTCAAGAAGAAGCACTTATAGAAGGGGCTCACAAGTATCAAAGCTATCAAGGGATTCCAGAGTTACGCAAAGCAATTTCAGATTTTTATAAAGCAAAATATAAAGTCTCTTTAAATCCAGAAAATGAAATTTTACCTTTAATGGGATCCAAAGAAGGGATTATGCATATTTCACTAGCATATTTAAACGAAGGAGATCAAGTGTTAGTTCCTAATCCGGGATATCCTACTTATACAGCAGTAGCTAATTTAATTGGAGCGAAGCCACTGTTTTATGATTTGGTAGAAAATAATAACTGGGAACCAGATTTTCATAGCCTTTCAAAAATGGACTTAAGTAAGGTTAAAGTGATGTGGGTTAATTATCCAAATATGCCAACAGGATCTTCTGGAAGTATTAATCTTTTTCAAAAACTGATTGATTTTGCTAAAAAACATAGCATCCTATTGGTTAATGATAACCCATATAGCTTTATTTTAAATGAGTATCCTATTAGTATTTTTTCAATAAATGGAGCAAAAGATGTAGCTTTAGAACTTAATTCGTTAAGCAAAACTTTTAATATGGCAGGATGGCGAGTAGGGATGGTAAGTGGTAGCTCTGATAAGATCGAAGCTATACTTAAAGTAAAAAGTAATATGGATAGTGGTATGTTTTTGGGTATTCAAAAAGGAGCTATTGCAGCATTGCGTATTAGTGATTCTTGGTATGATAACATGAATCTAATTTATAAAGAAAGGAGAGAACTAATATGGAAATTAGCAAGTTTATTAGGAGGTAGTTATGATAAAACTACAAAAGGAATGTTTGTTTGGGTTAAGCTTCGTGATGGGGTAAATGCAGTAGAATTTATCGATAATATCTTATATCAAAATGATATTTTTATTGCTCCTGGAGATATTTTTGGAAGCAATGGGAAAGGGTATATACGTTTTTCATTATGTATAGCTAAAGAAAATATAGAAGAAGCAATACAAAGATTGCAAAATAAAAAATTACATTTTATAACTGATATACCGATGATAAATCAAAACTAATAATAGATGAACGTATTCGTAATAGGAGTAGGGTTAATAGGAGGATCATTTGCAATAGATATAAAAGCAACTTTTAACGAAGCTATGATTTATGGTGTAGATAAAAATGAAGAAAATTTAAAGCAAGCATTATCATTAGGGTTTATTGATTGTACGTCTGATTTAGAAAGTTTAGAAAAAGCAGATATTGTTATTGTAGCAATACCAGTAGATGCAACTGTTGAAATTTTATCGATTATTTTAGATAAAATAGGGGATGATTGTTTGGTCTTTGATGCAGGTTCAACAAAGAAAAAATTGTGTGAAACAATAGAAAGACATCATAAGAGAAGAAATTACTTGGCAACACATCCAATTGCAGGAACAGAGTTTTCTGGACCACAAGCAGCTATTGCAAATTTATATAGAGGAAAAACTAATATTATTTGTGAAGTAGAAAAAACAGCATTTAAATTACAAGAAAAAGGGATGGAGATTTTTTCTAGACTAGGAATGCGAATTAGGTATATGGATCCTGGATCACATGATAAGCATATAGCTTATGTCTCTCACCTGTCTCATATTAGTTCTTTTATGCTAGGTAAAACGGTAATAGAAAAAGAAAAGAATGAAAGAGATATTTTTGATATGGCAGGAAGTGGTTTTGCTTCTACCGTTCGTTTAGCAAAAAGTTCACCAGATATGTGGACACCTATTTTTAAACAAAATAAAGAAAACATATTAGAAACTCTAAAAGAGTATATAGCTAATCTTACACATTTTAAAGGATTAATAGAAAATGAGGATTTTTTAGCAATCCATAAAGAAATGGAAGAAACTAATTATATAAAAACAATTTTAAAAGGAATTGCATAGTAATAACACACACACAATAAATAAAAATTAAAATGGAGAATAAGAAAGAACTTAGAAACTGGCTTGATGATTATAATTTAGATCACCCTTTAGTAATAGGTGGGCCTTGTAGTGCAGAAACAGAAGACCAAGTAGTTAAAATAGCACATCAGCTTAAAGATTCTGATGCCACAGTATTACGTGCAGGTATCTGGAAACCAAGGACAAGACCAGGTAACTTTGAAGGGGTAGGTGCTTTGGGGTTAAAATGGCTACAACGAGCTAAAGAAGAAACAGGTATGAAGATAGCTACAGAAGTAGCAAGCCCTCATCATGTAGAGTTAGCTTTAAAACACGGAGTTGATGTTCTGTGGATAGGAGCAAGAAGTACAGTTTCTCCTTTTATTGTTCAAGATATAGCAGATGCTTGTAGAGGAATAGACAACCCCGTATTGATAAAAAACCCTATTAATCCAGATTTATCGTTATGGTTAGGGGCGGTAGAACGTTTTTATACAGCAGATGTAAAAAATCTAGGGGTTATTCATAGAGGGTTTTCTACTTATGAAAAAACTAAATATCGTAATATCCCAGAATGGCAAATACCAATTGATTTACAAAACCGTTTTCCCGATTTACCATTAATATTAGACCCTTCTCATATTGCAGGAAGAAGAGATTTGATTTTTGATTTATCTCAAACAGCATTAGAACTTAATTTTGATGGATTAATAGTAGAAACACATTATGATCCAGATAATGCATGGAGTGATGCAAAGCAGCAGATAACACCAGAGACATTAATTCAGTATATGAAAGATTTAAAAATCCGTAAAGAAGTTGGGGTAGATGAAGCATATCAAAAAGCACTTAGTGAGTTGCGTGCTAAAATTGATATAGCAGACAACCAGTTATTAGATGTTTTATCAAAAAGAATGAGAATTTCTGATGAAATTGGTAAAGTAAAAGCAAAACAGAATGTTGCAATCTTACAATCTAAAAGATGGAATGAAATATTAGGAAAAATGATTCTCGAAGGAGAAGAAAACGGATTGAGTGAGGAGTTTATGCTTCGTATTTACAAAGCAATTCATCAAGAATCTATTAATCATCAGAAAAAAGTGGCGAAAGGATAAAAATAAAGCCATCTGCTATATTCTTAGCAGATGGCTTTATAAAATACACTTTATAGAAGGTTATTTTGTGTTAAAGAAGCACTAGTAATGCGTTATTATCATGGTTATCGTAACGAAAATCACTACAGGATTAGTGATAAAAGCGGATATCCTAGCTTTCAAAAAAAAATATAGTATTTGTTTTTGCTACGGCTACTAAATTATTGATAACTGTATTTTGAAAACAAATTTTATCTCGTAGTTAATTAAAAAATCAATATTTATACAAGGAAATTATATATCAATATGGAGTTTTTTAAATTAAGAAAAAAAATAATAGCTTCAAAAATATTAATATTTGCATCTTTGTACTTATGACAGGTATTGTTTATAAATCTACAGGGAGTTGGTATACGGTTAAAGCCGATAACAGTAAAATATATGAATGTCGAATAAAGGGTAAGTTTAGGATAAAAGGTATTAAAAGCACCAATCCTATAACTGTAGGAGATGTAGTTGATTTTAGATTAGATACAAATAGTGATCAGGAAACTGGGGTTATTGAAAATATTCACGAAAGACAAAATTATATTATTCGAAAATCAGTTAACTTATCCAAACAGACACATATCATAGCATCAAATATAGATGTAGTCTTTTTGTTAATCACTTTAAATAATCCAACTACATTCACAACATTTATAGATAGATTTTTAGTTACTGCAGAGGCATATGGTATTAAAGCTATTTTACTTTTTAATAAAATAGATACTTATAACGAAGAGGAGCTTTTAGAGGTGAAATATTTAGCAGCATTATATAGGAAAATCGGTTATGAGTGTATTGGGATTTCTGCAAAATCTGGTAAAAATGTGGATAAGGTGAAAGACGTTATGACAGGAAAAGTCAGTATGTTTTCTGGACATAGTGGAGTCGGCAAGTCGACATTAGTAAATGCTATTGCACCAGAGTTATCTTTAAAAACAGCAAAAATTAGTGATCAGCACCAACAAGGGCAGCATACTACAACTTTTGCAGAAATGTTTGATTTAAGTTTTGATGCTAAAATTATTGATACACCAGGTATAAAAGGCTTCGGAATTGTAGATATAGAGAGAGAAGAGATAGGAGATTATTTCCCAGAGTTTTTTAGATTAAAATCAGAGTGTAAGTTTAATAATTGTTTACACGTTAATGAACCAAAGTGTGCAGTCAAAGAAGCTTTGGATGCTGAAGAAATTGCTTGGTCTAGATATAAAAGCTATCTCCAAATTTTGGAAGGAGAAGAAGAGCATTATAGGAAAAATAATTATGATGAAGAATAGACTTTATTAGATGTAATTATAAAATAATGTCGATTCCTTAGAAAAGTAAAACTCGAATTATAAAAGAAAATTATTGATTCAAATAATTTTGGATTTATGAGAGGCGTAAATTATATGAAACCCCTAAAGAAAGGTTGTTTTTGTATAAATAGATGTCAATAAAAGTTGTTTAAATTGTCAATTAATAAATGAGAGCAGTAATTCAAAGAGTTTCTAGTGCTTCGGTCACTGTGGATAGCAACATTATTTCAAGTATAAACCAAGGGCTACTTATTCTGATTGGGATAGAAGAGGGAGATTCTGAAGAAGATATATTTTGGTTATCAGGAAAAATATCTCGGCTTAGAATATTTGAAGATGAAAAAAGAGTAATGAATAAAAGTGTGATAGATATCTCTGGTGATGCTATAGTCGTAAGTCAGTTTACCTTACATGCTAGTATTAAAAAAGGTAACAGACCAAGTTATATTAATGCAGCAAAACCTGAAATAGCTATTCCGTTATACGAAAGTTTTATAAATCAGTTAGAATTAGATATGCAAAAAAAAGTTGGTACAGGAGTATTTGGTGCAGATATGAAAGTATCTTTATTAAATGACGGGCCAGTTACCATAATTGTTGATACTAAAAATAAAGAATAATAATGAATATCCAAAATGCACAACAAACCGTAGATGATTGGATTAAAGATCACGGAGTTCGATATTTTAATGAGTTAACCAATATGGCTCAATTAACGGAAGAAGTAGGAGAGGTAGCTAGGATCATAGCAAGGCGTTATGGGGAGCAAAGTGAAAAAGAGAGCGATAAAAATAAAGATCTTGGTGAAGAATTAGCAGATGTTTTATTTGTAGTATTATGTCTGGCCAATCAAACAGGAGTAGATCTTCAAGAAGCTTTTGATAAAAAATTAGATATCAAAACAAAACGAGATCATGATCGCCATCATAATAATGAAAAATTAAAATAATGTTTATTTCTATAATTTCATCTAAAAAATATTGGCTTTCCGTCTGTTTCATAGGGCTTGGTTTTGTGTTTATATTTAGCCTTATAGAATATTTTATGCAATACGGCGTAAGCTCTTTAGATACTTTTGTCGAGCAACGAATCTATAATCAACAATGGATTAGATATATGTTATCCCGACTTGTTGGAGGATTAGCGTATGGTATGATAATGGGGTATTATTTTGAATTAAGAAAAAGAAAATCAAATCGATAGTATGAATTTGAAATTAGACTATATTTCTAATATAGAAAACAAAACACTACAAATTACAGGATCTAAAAGCGAAACGAATAGATTACTTATCTTACAAGCATTATATCCAAATATAAGTATCGAAAATGTATCGAATAGTGATGATTCAGAATTAATGCAAAAAGCATTAAGGAATTCGGATACTATAGTAGATATTCATCATGCAGGAACCGCAATGCGATTTCTTACCGCTTATTTTGCAATAAAAGAAGGAAAAGAAACTGTGCTAACAGGTAGTAAAAGGATGAAGGAAAGACCAATCAAGATATTGGTCGAAGCATTACAACAATTAGGCTGTGAAATCACATATGAGAACGAAAAAGGATATCCGCCAATTAAAATTCACGGAAAAAGCCCAACTACAAATAGTGTTTCTCTGCAAGCAAATGTTAGTAGTCAGTATATATCTGCCTTAATGTTAATTGCTTCATCATTATCAAATGGACTCGAAATTTTTTTAGAAGGAAAAGTAACCTCTGTGCCGTATATTAATATGACATTAAGTTTGTTAAGTGATGCAGGTATAGAAGGGCGTTATGAGAATAATAAAATTACAATAAATTACCATAAAGAAATTTTGCCCAAAAATATAGTTGTAGAATCAGATTGGAGTTCAGCATCTTATTTTTATAGTATAGTGGCATTGTCAGAAAACGGATCTGTAACTATAGGTAGTTATAAAAAACAAAGCTATCAAGGAGACTCTTCTTTAGTTGAAATATATAAAAACCTTGGAGTAGATACTGTTTTTAATCAAAATACAATTACCATAAAGAAAAACTCAAACAATATTTCTGGATTTCCTGAAGCATTAGATTTATCTAATTCACCTGATATTGCTCAGACTATAGTCGTAACCTGTTTTGGATTAGGAGTAGAGTGTTGTTTAACAGGATTACATACACTAAAAATAAAAGAAACAGATCGACTTGAAGCCTTAAAAACAGAAATAGAGAAATTTGGAGGTAGAGTTAATATAACAAAAGATTCTTTGTACTTGGAATCTCATCCAGTATCTATTAAAAAAGAAGTTTATGTAGAAACATATAATGATCACCGTATGGCTATGGCGTTTGCTCCTTTGGCACTTAAAACCTCTTTGTTTATTAAAGATGCCAATGTCGTTTCTAAGTCCTATCCTGATTTTTGGTCAGATTTAGAAAAACTAGGTTTCAGAACGAGTAAATACTAATACGGATTTAGAGCATTTTAATACTAAATTAAGTGATAAGTAAGATGTATTTTATTTAAAAAGAGAAGGGTGGTTTTATTTAAAACAATAAATATATTCTAATTTACTTGACAACGCCTATCTCAAGATTGTATATTTGCATCTTCCAAAAAAACAAACACGAATGAAGTTATCACATTTCAATTTTAACCTTCCGCAAGAATTATTAGCAGAATATCCTGCAGAAAACAGAGATGAATCTCGGCTAATGGTTCTTAATAGAAAGGAACAAACCATAGAACATAAACAATTTAAAGATCTTATAGATTATTTTAGCCCTAATGATGTAATGGTTGTTAATAATACTAAGGTTTTTCCTGCAAGGTTATATGGAAATAAAGAAAAAACTGGAGCTAGAATTGAAGTGTTTTTATTACGGGAACTAAACTCAGAAACACGACTTTGGGACGTACTCGTTGATCCAGCAAGAAAAATACGTATTGGAAACAAATTATATTTTGGTGACGATGAAAGTTTAGTAGCAGAGGTAATCGATAATACTACCTCAAGAGGACGTACTTTACGATTTTTATATGATGGTTCCTATGATGAGTTTAGACAAAAACTTACAGACTTAGGAGAAACACCTCTTCCTAAATACATAAAAAGAGAAGCTGAACCCGAAGATGAAGAAAGATATCAGACCATTTATGCTAAAAATGAAGGAGCTGTAGCTGCTCCCACAGCAGGACTTCACTTTTCTAAACATCTTATGAAAAGATTAGAAATAAAAGGAGTTGATTTTGCTGAAATTACCCTGCATGTTGGTTTAGGAACATTTAATCCAGTAGAAGTAGAAGATTTGTCTAAGCATAAGATGGATAGCGAAGAGGCATATGTTACAGCTCAAGCTGTGGATACTATAAACAATGGAATTGCTAATAAACAGAGGATTTGTGCTGTAGGAACTACAGTAATGAGAGCTCTAGAAAGTTCCGTGTCTTCAGAAAGAACGCTAAACGAATTTGGAGGATGGACTAATAAATTTATATTTCCTCCCTATGATTTTAGTATAGCAAATAGTATGATTACAAATTTTCATACCCCTAAATCAACTTTATTGATGATGGTTTCTGCATTTGCAGGGCATGATTTCCTTAAAGAAGCGTATGAACAAGCTGTAAAAGAAAAATATAAGTTTTATTCTTATGGCGATGCCATGCTAATCATTTAATCATAAAATGAGAGAACATAAAATACCCCCGCTAAATCTTGATTTAGGTGGGGGTTTTTATATGTTTTTAGAAATTAATAAGTAAATAATGTTTTTTGTATGAAAAAGTATTATTTTCGACGCCTTAAAATATTACGGCATAGCCATAATTTATTAGATGCCATAAAACGGTAAATAGTGGTTTTCATCGAAAAACACTTTATGTAGAACTAATAAATGAGGTTTTTATAGATTTGTATTGTTTTTTTGTGTACCCAAATTATAAAAAGAATAATAAACCTAATTATAGTATGAAGAAAGTAATTTATTACATAGTATTTTTGAATGCTCTTTTTTCTTTTTCGCAAACCAAAGTAGGCGATATTCATTTTAATGACATAGATGTTTTTGATAATGATACTGAGTTGATGCTTAACGGAGCAGGAGAAAAAGACAAATTATACGCAATGGCACTTTATCTGGATTTTGAAGTAGATGGCGTAGAGGATGGAATAATGGTAGCAGAAAAAGATGTTACTATGGCGATAACTATTAAAATAATTTCTTCTGTTACGGATAGTGATTTTAAAGAAATTATTAGAAATGGTTTAGAGAGAGCTACCGATGGTAATAGTTATCTGCTAGAAAATCAAATACGTGATTTTTTAAATCTTCTTCCTGGAGAAATAAATAAGTTTGATATATTCAGGATTCTATATGTTAAAGGAGGAACCTTATCTTTGTTTAAAAATAAGGAGAAATTAGGCACAATTAATAGTAAAGAATTTAAAAAAGCACTATTTAAAATCTGGTTGGGAGAAAATCCTGTAGATTTAGAGTTAAAAGAGAATTTATTAGCATCTTATGAACCAAACCCTATTTTAGGTAAATGGAAAACATACGATAAAAAAACAGGAGTTGCTATTAATATAATACAGCTCTATATTATTAAAGATAAGGTATATGGTTCTATACAAAGAATGTTACGTATATCAGAAAGAGATGCCATCTGTTATGAGTGTGAAGGGGCGGATAAAAACCAAAATGTAGAAGGATTAGTAATTTTAAAAAGATTGCAATTAGAAGGAGATAGATATGTAAACGGTAAATTTACAGATATAAATACAGGCAAGGTGTCAGATTGCCAAATATGGATTGATCAGGATGATAAAAATATACTTTATGTTAAGTATAAAGGTGGTGGCGGAGTTCATGAATGGAAAAGAATATTAGATTAGTACTCTATAATAGAAGCTAAGCTAAAAAAACCCTGATAAATAAATATCAGGGTTTTTTTAGCTTATTATAATAAAGAACGATGATGTGGTTAAAGTACCATTTTATCTTTTACTTTTGTAAATAATATGAATGTGAAAAAAAAAGATATAAGAGCGTTAACCAAAGAAGAACTACGAGTTTTCTTTGAGGATAATAATGATAAAGCTTTTAGAGGAAACCAAGTCTATGAATGGTTATGGAGCAAAGGAGCTCATAGTTTTATGGATATGACTAATATTTCTAAAGAAACCCGAGAAATGTTAGAAAAGAATTTTGTTATCAATCATATAAAGGTAGATCAAATGCAGCGAAGTACAGATGGTACTATAAAAAACGCTGTAAGATTGCACGATGGTTTAATAGTAGAATCAGTATTAATTCCTACATCAACAAGAACAACAGCTTGTATATCATCACAGGTTGGTTGTAGTTTAGATTGTAAATTTTGTGCAACTGCTCGCTTAAAAAGAATGAGAAACCTTAATCCCGATGAGATATATGATCAGGTTATGGCTATTGATAAAGAAAGTAGATTGTATCATAATAGACCATTGTCTAATGTTGTATTTATGGGTATGGGAGAGCCTTTGATGAATTATAATAATGTATTATCGGCTATTGATAAAATCACCTCTATAGATGGATTAGCAATGTCCCCAAAAAGAATAACATTATCCACATCAGGGGTTCCAAAGATGATCAAAAAAATGGCGGATGATCAGGTTCGATTTAAATTAGCAGTATCTTTACATTCTGCAATTGAGGAGGTTAGAACGTCTATAATGCCTTTTAATGAAAATTTTCCGCTGGTAGATCTTAAAGAATCCTTAGAATATTGGTATCAAAAAACCAAAAGTAGAATTACTTATGAATATGTAGTTTGGAACGGGATTAATGATAAAAAAGAAGACATTGATGCCTTAATTAAATTTTGCTCTTATGTACCTTGTAAAGTTAATTTAATCGAATATAATCCAATTGATGATGGGGTTTTTCAGCAAGCTTCAAAAACGGCAACAGATAATTATATTAAAGCTTTAGAATCCAGAGGTATTGTAGTAAATGTTCGCCGTAGTCGTGGAAAAGATATTGATGCAGCTTGTGGTCAATTAGCGAATAAGTCTTAAAAAAAACAATTGTTTTTTATATAAATAATTAAGTAGTTAAAATTAATACCTATATATAAGGTATCGGTTTCAAAGAAAAACTATTTGCATTATATTCGCATAAGTTAAGAAACAGAACTAATTACGGTATATTGAAAGTTGTAGAACAAATAAAACTACCAATCGTTGATGAAATGGAACTTTTTGAGCAAAAGTTTTCACAATCAATGACCTCTAAGGTTGCCTTGCTTAATAGAATTACTCACTATATTGTAAATAGAAAAGGGAAACAGATGAGGCCTATGTTTGTCTTTTTAGTCGCTAAAATGGTGTCTGGAGGAAAGGTAAATGAGCGAACATATAGGGGAGCTTCAGTTATAGAATTAATACATACAGCAACTCTAGTTCATGACGACGTTGTCGATGATTCTAATCAAAGGCGAGGTTTTTTTTCTATAAATGCGTTATGGAAAAATAAAATAGCAGTTTTAGTAGGAGATTATTTACTTTCAAAAGGACTATTATTGTCTATAGATTATGGAGATTTTGATCTTTTAAAGATTATTTCAGTTGCAGTTAGAGAAATGAGTGAAGGAGAGTTATTGCAGATTGAAAAAGCAAGAAATCTAGATATTACAGAATCTATATATTATGAAATTATACGTCAGAAAACAGCAACGTTAATTGCAGCTTGTTGTAGTCTTGGGGCTTGTTCTGTAGAGCCTGACTCCGATAGTGTTAAAAAAATGAGAAAATTTGGAGAGCTTATAGGAATGGCTTTTCAAATAAAAGATGATTTATTTGACTATGGAGATACCGTTATAGGTAAACCAACAGGAATTGATATTAAAGAGCAAAAAATGACACTTCCTTTAATTTATACTTTAAACCATTGCTCTAAAGAAAAGAAAAAATGGCTTATTAACTCTGTGAAAAACCATAATAAAGATAAAAAAAGAGTCAAAGAGGTTATAGAATTTGTAAAAATGAGCGGAGGACTAGAATATGCCATTAAAATAATGTATCAATTTAAGAACGAAGCGCTTTCTATCTTATCAGAATATCCAGAATCAGATTATAAATCTTCCTTAGAATTGATGGTAGGTTATGTTATTGATAGAAAAAAATAATACTATAACTATCACGTATAATAAATTGCAATAAAAAATTAATGATAACACAGATGTCTAATTAGTCTTATTATAATATTTTTAGCAATGATTGTAAATCAAGAGTTTAGTTTTGAAATTAAAAACTAGATTTTTTAGTATAAGTAAAGGGTACACAATCAGAGTTTTTGAGACCTAGAAATGAATTTTTATAGGTTGAGGTTAGATTTGCTTATTAAAAAAAATCAAAATAACTCTAAATCATTCAAAGTTTAGGTTAAGCTACCTTAAAAGTTCTGCATTAAGGTTTTTAAAAAACAACCGAAATTAGTATTATACCTGTTGTTGGAGTTATGTGTGTTTACCAGTAAATTTTATTAAATCAATAAAAAACAATTATCCCGTGGTTTAATTACGGTATAACTGTATCTTGTTGTTTACGAATGTTTTATAGTGTTTATTTTTTTATTTACTACCTAAATACACTATATTTATTGAAGTCATAGTTGAAATAATTTTTGTCATATTTATTTAGCGGCTTTACATTTTTGTCTCAAAATGTAGTCGACACTACTTATGCTGAAAACGGGTATTGAATTGAACAATTAACCAAATTTCACATATATGAAAACAAATTTTATTTATTTCACATTATTCTTGTTTTGCAGCTTTGGGCTGTTTGCACAAAAAGGAGGAGTTGTTAAAGCTAACTCAGTAGGTAAATCTGTTTATAAAAAGGATATTCCTGCTTTTTCTCAAATGAAAAATATTATTTCTGCTAAAGGTTTAGGACATGTTGCTCCACCTAAACGTAAAGGAAGTAATACTGTAGTTCCAGGGAAAGGATTTCCTAAAGGAAATGATCCACTTATTGAATTTCAAAAAAAAGCTAATAAAATTGCTATTAGTGCCCCTTTAGCATCTTTTGATGCTCATGTAGGAACAGTTTTAAATGATGCAACAGGAGCGATTGGCCCTAACCATTATGTGTATGCATTTAATTCTGGTTTTGGGATTTTAGATAGATCTGGTAATGTTTTACTTGCAGAAGCATCGTTAGCTACCTTGTTTCCAGGAGAATCACTTGGGGATCCAGTAGTTGTTTATGACAATTTTGCAGGTAGATTTATTATAATGCAATTTAGTAATTCTCCAAACGGATTTTTGATAGCGGTATGTAAAGGACCAGATCCTATCAATGATGGATGGTCTACTTATAGGTTTAATACAGGTACATTTCCTGATTATGAAAAACTATCTATTTGGAGTGATGGGTATTACATTACTGCAAACAAAGATCAAAATGCTCCGGATACTAATAATGTAGTATTTGTAGTAGAGAGAGATAAAATGATTGCAGGAGCAGCTTCTACACAAATGATTAGTTTTCCATTGCCAGGAGCAGAAACTAACGGCTTCTATAGTCCAGGAGGGTTTAATGCGACAGGAACAACACTTCCTCCTGCAGGTGTAGGATGTTCTATAGTGTATATACAAGATGATAGTTGGGCAGGTATTTCAACAGATCATTTAAAAGTGTGGACTACTAGCGTAGATTGGACTACTCCAGCAAATTCTACCATTTCTCAACCGCAAGAGATCACAACAGCCCCTTTTGATAGTGTGTTTGATAACGGATCTTTTCAAAACCTGGATGAGCCAGGAAATGGGCCAGATATAGATGCATTGCAGGCAACTATGATGTATATGACTAACTACAGACGTTTTGGTACTCATAACTCAGTGGTTATGAATTTTGTTGTAGACTTAGATGGTAACGATAGTCTAGCAGGTATACGTTGGTACGAACTTAGGCAAACTGCTGACGGGCAGCCATGGACAATCTACCAGGAAGGAACATATACACAACCAGATGGACTAAGTGCATTTTGCGGAAGTATTGCTCAAGATTCTCAAGGTAATATAGGATTAGCATATACTGTAGTAAGCAGTAGTGTTTATACTTCTTTAAGATATACAGGTAGATTAGCAAGTGATCCAGTAGGTACAATGACAGTCGCTGAGCAAGTTTCAGCTAACGGAGATAGCCAAAATAATAGAAGTGATGGTAGATATGGAGATTATGGGCAAATCACTATCGATCCATTAGATGATAAAACGTTCTGGCATATCAGTGAGTATATGAAAGGACCATCTCCAAACGTTAGAAAGAGTCATGTAGTGGCTTTTAAAATCGAACCAGCAGTAGTAGATAATGAGCCTCCATCTACACCAGCAAATTTATCAGCTTCAGGAACAACTGCTAGAGAAACTACGCTAAGTTGGGAAGCTTCAACAGATAATATCGGGGTAACAGGGTATGATATATATCAAGACGGTACAGTAGTAGCTAATTCTGCTACAAATAACTATACTGTTAATGGGTTAGCTCCCCTTACTACATATTCATTTTATGTAATAGCAAAAGATGCATCAGGAAATCAATCTTCAGCAAGTAATACAGTAAGTGTAACTACTTTAGAAAGTACAACAGGGCCAGGATGTTTAAATGGACTAGTAGCACCTTATAATGAAAGTTTTGAAAGTAATCTAGGTGCATGGACTCAGGCATCTGGAGATAATCTGGATTGGACAAGAAAATCAGGTGGCACTCCCTCTAATGGAACAGGACCTGCAAGTGCAGCAGACGGATCAAATTATTTATTCGTTGAAGCATCAGGAAATGGTACAGGATATCCAAACAAGCGAGCTATTCTTAATTCTCCTTGTTTTGATCTTAATGATGCTACAGCTGCAGTTTTTTCATTCAAATACCATATGTATGGAGCTACTAACTTTGGCTCTTTAGATGTAGAAGCAAGTAATGATGAAGGAGTAACATGGACTAGTATTTGGAGTAAAAGTGGAAATCAAGGAAACTCTTGGCAGACAGCTACCATAGATTTAGCAGCATATCTTGGTTCAGGATTACAATTACGATTTAATCGTTTAACCGGAAACACTTGGCAAGCAGATGTTGCAATAGATGCGATATCTCTTACAGCAGGTACAACTGGAGATAATTGTGCTACAGGCAACTTAACTTTGACTATAACATTTGATAATTATCCAGAAGAGACTTCATGGGTGTTAAAAGATGTTGGAGGAACAGCAGTAGCATCAAAAAGTTATTCGTCATCAAATCCAGACGGGTCTACAGTAACAGAAACTATTAACGCTTTGGCTTCTGGTAGCTATACTTTTACAATATCCGATTCTTTTGGAGATGGGATATGTTGCCAATATGGTAATGGAGTATATACGTTATCAAGTAGTACAGGGGCTATAGCATCAGGAAGTCAGTTTACAAATTCTGAGACTACTGAATTTTGTGCACAAGGGTCAGCAACAAGGTTGGATACTTATGAGTTAACCGATGTTAATACAAACGAAGAAAGGTTTAAATTGTATCCAAATCCAGTAAGTGGCGTTTTAAACATTTCGATAGGAAAAACACCTATCCAAAATTTACAGATTTTTTCTATGTTTGGACAGTTGATTCATAGTGTAGATAATCAAGGAACAAAACAGCAAATAGATGTAAGTGATCTTTCAGCAGGAACATATTTTGTTAGAATTACAGCAGATGAAACTATTGTTACAAGAAGTTTTGTGGTTAAAAAATAATCTTACATAAGAAAAATATAGTTTTAAATAAGGTTGCCTGAAAAGACAACCTTATTTTTTTTGATAATGATCTCATACGATTTACGGATGAGAATTACGTATAAATAATTGCAAAGGTTTTTCGCTAGATTGATGAATCAAATTAAAGAATAGTCATAACTATTGTTTCATTTTATGAAGAAAATATAGTACAAAAAGAATGCGATTATATGCGAGATTTTTATTCGTAAATCGTATCAGTACGAGTTTAGGAAGAATGCTTCTAAAAAAGTATATTTTATTTTTAAGGTAAGTCTAAGGAATTAAAAAAAAAACTCAATGAGGGATTAAAATTAGAAGAAGGGATTGTGTTTGCTGAATTATCTTATTTTTGTTGCATACACAAAAATTAGCACCCCCAGTTTTATGATTCATAAATCGACTATAGATTCAGTATTTGAAGCCGCCCGTTTAGAAGAGGTTATTGGGGATTTTGTACAATTAAAAAAAGCAGGGAGTAACTTTAAAGGATTGAGTCCTTTTAGCGACGAAAGAAGCCCTTCTTTTATGGTGTCTCCTGTAAAACAAATATGGAAAGATTTTTCTAGTGGCAAAGGAGGAAATGTTGTTGCATTCTTGATGGAACATGAACATTTTACATATCCAGAAGCTATAAAGTATTTAGCAAAAAAATATAATATTGAAGTAGAAGAAACGGAGCGAACAGATGAGCAAAAGCAACAAGCAGACGAAAAAGAAAGTATGTATCTGGTTAGTGAATTTGCAAACACTTTTTTTCAAAAAACATTACTTAAAACAGAACAAGGTAAAGCCATAGGGTTATCTTATTTTAAAGAGCGTGGATTCACAAAACATACTATAGAGAAATTTGGTTTGGGATACTCTCCTGATACTTGGGATGCTTTTACTACAGAGGCTATCAAAAAAGGATATAAATTAGAATATCTAGAGAAAACAGGGCTTACTATAATAAAAGAAGAAAAACAATTTGATAGATTTAAAGGTAGGGTAATGTTTCCTATACAATCGATGTCTGGGAGAGTGTTAGGTTTTGGAGGTAGAATATTAACTAACGAGAAAAAAGCAGCAAAGTATCTTAACTCTCCAGAAAGTGATATCTATCATAAAAGTAAAGTGTTATATGGTATTTATCATGCCAAACAAGCAATAGCGAAAGAGGATAACTGTTTTTTAGTGGAAGGATATACAGATGTTATCCAGTTTAATCAAACAGGAGTTACCAATGTAGTTTCTTCATCAGGAACAGCTTTAACATCAGATCAAATACGTTTGATTAATAGGTTAACCAAAAATATCACAGTACTTTTTGATAGTGATGCAGCAGGGATGCGAGCATCTTTAAGAGGTATAGACCTTATTCTTGAGCAGGGAATGAATGTAAAAGTATGTAGTTTTCCTGATGGAGAAGATCCAGATAGCTTTGCTAAGAAAAATACATTAGAAGAATTGACCTTGTATTTAGAAGATAATGCTAAAGATTTTATAAGTTTTAAAGCTTCTTTGTTATTACAAGAATCTAAAAGTGATCCTATAAAAAGAGCAGAGTTAGTTAGGGATATGGTAACAAGCATATCTAAAATACCCGATGTAATTAAGCAAGAGATTTATGTAAAGGAATGTTCAAGAATAATGGATGTTTCAGAGGATGTTTTGTTTGATACTCTGGCACAAATGCATAATACAGATGCAAAAAGTCAACATAAGCAAAAAGAACAGCAACAAAAACCTCTTGAAGTTGTGCGAGGTGAAGCACAAAAACAACCCAAAGTAAATAGACAGTATATATTAGAACGACATATAATAAAAGCATTGTTAATGTATGGTGTTCTCGAGGCAGATTTCGAGGATTTGATATTGAAGGAGAATGAAGAAGGAGAACTTATTTTAGAGCCAGAAATACATAAAATAAAGGTTTTTGAAAAAATATATCTAGATTTACAAGATGATGAAATAGAATTTACAGATCAGATTTTTAAGGACATATATAGAATTTTAATCGAAGAATTAAACTTGGTTGATAAGTTTAAAATAGAAAGTTTTATAAATAAAATTCAACCAGAAATAGCTTCAGAGATTACAGAAATTATGATGAGCGAGGATCGTTACGAGCTCCATAGATGGGTGGATAAAGAAATTCATGTAAAACAAAAAATAGATTCTGTTGCAGACTATGTAAATAATATTATACTAAGTTTAAGAGGGTTTTTGATAGATCAAAAAATAAATGAGCTTTCACAAGAAGTGAAAGCTCAAAATTTTGAAAATAATACGAGTGTTTTAGAAGATATTCGAGATTATCAAACTCTCAAGAAATTATTATATAAAAAGCTAAATCGAGTGATTTAACTAATATGTAATAATCTTGATTGATGAATCAAATCTGCAAGATTGTCTACTTTTAGTTTTTTTAATAGCCTTGTTTTGTAAGTGCTTACTGTTTTTTCATTAATAGACAAAGTGCTTGCAATATCTTTATTTCTTTTTCCTGAAGATAATAAGTTAAGGACCTCTATTTCTCTTGAGGATAATTTCTTGTATTTCACAACCATGTTATTTTCACTGGCATTTCCATTAGCCAGTTGTTTTGTAAGGTTGTCATTTAAGTAAATACCTCCTCTTGCAACACGTTCGATTGCTTTTTTAAGAGTTTTTGTAGGAACTGTTTTTGCTAAATAAGCAGAAGCACCTGCTTTAATAGCACTTAGAGCATACATTTCCTCAGGGTGAGAACTAAAAATAATAACTTTTATTCCAGAAAATTCTTTTTTTATAGTTCTCAATGCCATAATTCCATTGATTTGAGGTAGATCTAACTCCATAATGAGAACATCAGGAGTGTTAGTTTTCAAAACATCATACATTTCGTTTCCATTACTTACTTTACCAATGATTTCATAATCTTCAGAATTGCGAAATAAAGAAACGATCCCCTTCCTAGTGATTGGATGATGATCTGCGATTAATACGGTTGTCATTCTTGTTTGTGAGTATTTTAGTTTAATTTAAGAGTTTAACATTCTTTAGGCTAGGGGTAATTTAAATCTTTGTGCAAAATTACTAAGAACTAGTCCTCATAAACTTTTTTTTATTAATTTATCGACAAAAAGATAATTAAAGCAGTTCAATGGGTATATTACAGACAGGAATAGGGTTCATTTTATGTTGGTTTACGGTATTTAGGTGGATAAAAATTTTAAAAACTTCTTTTTCTCTCCCTTTAAAATCATTGCTATTTTTACCTTCTTCTTTCATTTTCATAGCCCATTCTAATTCATCATAACTAGCTCCGATTTGATCTTCATCACTTCTGCTATCTCCAAATAAACCGTCGGTTGGTGCGGCATTTTGTATAGAAACAGGTACTTTCAAAAACTTAGCAATAGTGTATACTTCACTTTTTAAAAGATTAGCAATAGGGCTTAAATCAACACCTCCATCACCATATTTGGTATAAAATCCTACGCCAAAATCCTCTACTTTATTACCAGTTCCAGCAACTAGATATCTATGTAAACCAGCAAAATAGTATAAAGTAGACATTCTTAACCGGGCTCTGGTATTTGCAAGAGATAAGTCTAATTGTGCGCTATCAGGGATTTTTGGGAATACAGACTTTAATTCTTCAAAAACTGGAGTTAAATCAACATTGGTATTCGATACATTTGTATATTTTTTTTTAAGTTGTGTAATGTGTTCTTGTGCTCGAGTTACTTGGCTTTCTGCTTGATGAATAGGCATTTCAACGCAAAGAGTTTTTAATCCAGTTCTTGCACATAAAGATGAAGTAACAGCACTATCAATCCCTCCGCTAATACCAACAACAAAACCTTCCATATTTGCGTTTATAGCATACTCTTTTAACCAATTTACAATATGATCAATTACTTTTTCTGTTTGCATACTTTATGTTTGTGAATAATATAATTAAAATAAGTTTAATTCAAAAAAGGATACTTGACTATCCTATACTTTGTACTTCGCAATAGGATATAGTATCTTTGCGATCATAAAATTAATAAAAAAAGATGGCGTTCTGGAGGAATAGAGATAATTTAGATAGATATTATAATTTACAAAGGAATATCATTAAAATCTTAAAATTTACTTTGGTTTTTTATGTATTTATTTCTTGTTCAAACGAAAGTGAAGTTAAAAAAGAAATTTCTAAAATACCTATAGAAATAAAGATAGAGCGTTTTGATACGTTATTTGCAAAGGTAACCCTAGAAACTCTTCCTGATCTTAAAAAAGAATATCCATTTTTGTTTCCAGAAAAATATGCAGACAGTATCTGGATTAAAAGGTCTCAGGATACAATACAACAAGAAGTAAATATAGAGGTAGAAAAAACTTTTTTAGACCTTTCTAAAGAAGAAACAGAGCTTTATTCCCTTTTTCAACATATCCAATATTATTTCCCAGAAATTAAAACACCAAAAATAGTTACAATCATTAATGATGTAGATTATCGAAACAAAATAGTACTATCAAAAGGATTATTAATTATTGCTTTAGATACATATCTAGGAAAGGATCACCATTTTTATGAGGGAATACAAAAATATCTAAGACAAAACTTTGAACGAAAATATATGGTTCCAGATATAGCTTCTATGTATGCTAAAAATCAGGTAGGCCCAATTAGAGATAGAACATTTATAGGTAATTTAATCTCTTTTGGAAAAGAGCTGTATATAAAAGATTTACTGTTGCCTGAATTTACTAATGCAAGAAAAATAGGGTATACTGAAGAACAGTATTCTTGGGCAATAACTAATGAAGAATATATATGGAGGTATTTTATAGATAAAAAATTATTGTATAGTACCGATAGTTCTTTAATGCCTAGATTTTTGTATCCAGCACCTTTTTCTAAGTTTTATTTAGAAGAAATAGATAAAGAGGCCCCAGATAGAATAGCTCAGTTTATAGGGTGGCGAATTGTGGATTCATACATGAAAAATAACAATGTATCTTTGCGACAATTAATATTAGCAGATGCTGAAACGATTTTTAATAGATCAAAATATAAACCTAAAAAATAATAACAAGCGTGCATAAATCAGAAATTAGAATAGATATAGAGTTAGATGAAAATCGTATTCCAGAAAAATTAAAATGGACAGCAAAAGATGGAGGTGTAGAGAATCAGGAGACTAAAGCAATGCTTTTGTCTGTTTGGGATAATAAAACAAAAGAAAGTCTTCGGATAGATTTATGGACAAAAGATATGCCTGTTGATGAGATGAAAATATTTTTTCATCAAACATTAGTGGCTATGAGTGATACTTTTTATAAAGCTACTCAAGATGAAAAAATGTCTGCTACTATGAAGGATTTTTGTGATTATTTTGCTGAAAAGTTAGAATTAGAACAAAAATAATCTCAAAACTACTGAAGTCTCGTTGAGGTGTTTTTGAATATATATACTTTTTATATACAATATAAAATCAAATATCGAGGTAATATCATGAGGTTATAAGTGCAAGAACTTGTTTTTATAGTCTTTAGAGTATTGCGTAATATTTTTTTTAAAGAATAAAAAGTTTTTATAGAAGATGCGTTTCTCTCATTTGTTTAAATGAAATCACTGTAAAGAGAATCAGATTATTTTTGGTTTATGCGAAAAATAAAATTTAGATATAGGCCTTCTCGCTATTGATCTGTCTTATTCTAAAAGGCTAGAGATAGAGTGTGTAAAGAAAGATGTCTTAAGAGGATTTTGCTAGCTGATTATTAATGTCTTCTATGTATTTAAGGACATCTTCTTGTCCCAATCCAGAGGATGAGGAGGTTATGAAATAATTAGGCATTTCTTCCCAATAGTTTAGCATTTCATTAATGTAGTTATTTATCTGAACAGGTAGTTTGGTTTTAGTAAGTTTATCTGCTTTGGTAAAAATAATAGAAAACGGCACTTGATTTTCACCTAGCCATTGCATGAATTCCAGATCTATTTTTTGTGGTTCGTGACGACTATCTATCAATACAAAGGCAGAAACAATCTGAGTTCTTTTAGCAAAGTAAGCGGTAATAAACTTTTGAAATACCTTTTTTGAAGATTTAGAAACCTTTGCATACCCATATCCAGGCAAATCAACTAAAAACCAATTTTTATTAATGATGAAATGATTGATTAATTGTGTTTTTCCAGGTCTTCCAGATGTTTTAGCAAGATTTTTTCGATTGGTAAGCATATTAATTAAAGAAGATTTTCCGACGTTGGATCTTCCAATAAATGCATACTCAGGGAGTTTGTCTTTAGGGCATTTGGCAACGTCGCTGTTACTCATTATAAATTCAGCGCTGCTAATCTTCATAGTACTTAATTAAGGTTAAAAGTTGCGTTCTTGTAACCAGTTATGTAATAGTCGGTTAAATTCTTGAGGATGTTCCATCATGGCGGCATGTCCACATTTATCTATCCAGTATAAGTTAGAGTCAGGTAGTAGTTTATTGAAATCATTAGCTACTTCTGGAGGAGTGACATTGTCATTTTTGCCCCATATGATACAAGATGGGATATCCATTTTAGGTAAATCTTTTGCCATATTGTGCCGAATAGCACTTTTAGCAATGGCTAAAGTTCTGATTAATTTATTTCTATCATTAACTGTATTGTATACTTCGTCTACAATTTCTTTAGTAGCTATAGTTGGGTCGTAAAAAACATTTTCGGCCTTAGCTTTAATGTATTCATAATCACCTCGCTTAGGGTAACTTTCTCCCATAGCGCTTTCGTATAGTCCAGAACTTCCAGTTATAACGAGTGCTTTTACTTTTTCAGGAAACATTTTAGCGCATAAAAGTGCTATGTGTCCTCCTAGAGAGTTACCAAGAAGAATTACTTCTTTATCACCATAACCTAATTGATCTATAAAATCGTTAAGATACTTGGCATATGTACTAACCTTGGTTTTTAGTAAAGGCAACGTATAAATAGGTAATTCAGGGATCAGTACCTTGTATCCATGTTCAGGAAAATAAGAACCAACACCTTCAAAGTTACTTAATCCTCCCATCAACCCATGTAAGATGATGATTGGTGTACCTTCTCCCAAATCTAGATAACTAAATTTTCCGTCTTTTTGTAATTCGTGCTTCATTAATACTTCTTACAAGAATTAAACGCAAATATAGCATTTTCATAATTAGTTTCGAGTTTTTTTATGAATACTACAGAATGATTTTTTTATTTTTTTAAAGATGAATTATTTCTTCTTCCTATTCGTTAAAGTCGAGAATTTATAAGCCTTGTTGTAGTGTGTTGATAAACAAAATCTTAAAGTTTAGCAGGGTGGAAGATTGTTGTTTTTGATCACAACTTATTAACAATGTGGTAGATTGTGGTAAAAAGTGGTATTTTTTTCAATATATTTGACTTATTAAACGTTTAGGGAAGTAAAGTGGTAAATCTAATTGGTACATACGAGTGCAAAGCAGACGCTAAGGGACGTTTGATGATGCCTGTTGCTTTTAAAAAGCAACTTTCGGGAGTACTAAAAGATGGATTTGTATTAAAAAGAGCAGTTTTTCAGCCTTGTTTGGAGTTGTATCCTATGGCAGAATGGAATCTTTTAATGCAGAAAATGAATAAACTTAATCGATTTAAAAAGAAAAATAATGACTTTATCAGAAAATTTACCGCAGGAGTTAAAGTGGTAGAGGTGGATACAGCAGGTCGTCTTTTAATACCTAAGGATTTAATAAGTTTTGCTGGTATTACGAAAGATTTGGTGTTGTCGTCGGCTGTAAATATAGTTGAGATCTGGGATAAAGATCAATACGAAAAAGCAATTGAAGACGTGGCAGATGATTTTGCAGATTTAGCAGAAGAGGTCATGGGGTTTGATGATGATATAAGTCTTGATTAGTAGTCTAGATAAAGGATAATTGAAGTGTGCGAAAGGGGATTGCCGCTATTGATAAAAAAAGAAATAAAACAGAATGGAGTATCATAATCCGGTTTTGCTTAAAGAAACAGTAGATGGGTTGGTCATCAAGCCAAATGGAACATATGTAGATGTTACATTTGGCGGTGGTGGCCATTCTAAAGAAATACTTAATCGATTAGGACCCGAAGGTAAATTGTTTGCTTTTGATCAGGACTTAGATGCTTTAGATAATACGATAAAAGATGATCGTTTTATTTTGATAAATGAAAATTTTAGGTTCATAAAGCGATTTTTGCGGTTTCATGGGGTGAGAAAGGTAGATGGGATTCTTGGAGACTTTGGGGTTTCTTCTCATCAGTTTGATGTAGCAGACAGGGGGTTTTCTACTCGATTTGATGCGGATTTGGATATGAGGATGAATCAAAATGGAGAGCTGTCTGCATACAATGTAATTAATGACTATGAAGAAGCAGATTTAAAAAAGATGTTTCTAGAATATGGAGAATTAAGAAATGCTCCAAAATTAGCAAGGACTATAATAGCAGCTAGAAAAGAAGAGCCGCTAAAAACAAGTATAGCGTTAAAAGAAGTATTGAAACCGTTTTTACCAAAACATAAAGAACATAAAATACTAGCGCAAATTTATCAGGCAATTCGCATAGAAGTAAACCAAGAAATAGGAGCTCTTAAGGAGCTTTTGATGCAGACTACAGAGCTTCTTAATCCTAATGGAAGAGTTAGTTTTATATCCTATCACTCCTTAGAGGATAGATTAGTAAAACGGTTTATTCGTAATGGAATGTTTGAAGGAGAACCAGAAAAAGATTTATATGGTAATGTATATGTTCCTTTTAAAAAAGTAGGAGGATTAATTATTCCAGATAATGATGAAATCAAAGAAAATAATAGAGCACGAAGTGCAAAATTAAGAATAGCGGAAAGAGTAAAAGAAGAAAACCCTGCCTAGAATGGAGAAGAGTATGAAGCAAACAATTTATGACATATTAAAAGGAAAGTTTCTTATCGCAGACGATGCGATGAAAAACTGGCGAATGTTATTGTTTCTTTCTTTTTTAGCAATAATAATGATTGCAAGTTCTCATAACGCAGAAAGTAAAGTACATGAAATAGCAAAACTAAATAATGAGGTAAGAGAGTTAAGAACGCAATTTGTAGATGGAAAGACAGAGCTAATGAGGTTGAAAATGGAGTCGTCTATAATAAAAAAGATGGCGCAAAAAGGGTTAAAACGTCCAGCAAAACCACCAAGAAAAATAATAGTAAAAAACTAAACTATTTTGGCAACAAAAGAAAAAAACATATTGAATCGGTTGTATTTTATAGCAGCTTGTATGTTCATCTTTGCAATTGTAGTATTGGTGAAACTGGTAAATATACAATTTGTTGAAGGGGATGCATACCGTAAAAAAGCTCAGGAACGAGTTTTTAAAACCTTTGATATACCTGCAAATCGAGGAAACCTATATGATAGTAAAGGTAATTTGCTTGCGACCTCAGTTCCAAAATATGACATAAGATTTGATGTGCTTACAGTTACAGATAAAGATTTTAGAGTACATATTAAACCACTTTGTGAATCCTTGTCTAAAGAGTTCGGAAAACCTGTTTCTTACTACAATAAATTAATAAGAACCGCAAGAGCCAATAAAAACAGGTATTTACTAATTCGTAGAAATTTGGGTTATTCTCAGTATATGAGAGTTAAGCAATTTCCTTTGTTTGCGTTAGGAGCTAATCGAGGAGGGTTGATCGTTGAGCAACGTACTGTGAGAGAGCATCCTATAGGTAAAATAGCAGAACGAACTGTTGGTTATGAAAGAAGAGACGAAAATGGATACTACACTAGGGTAGGGTTAGAAGGAGCTTATGGGCCTTTTTTAAGAGGAAAAGAAGGCAAAAGAAAAAAACAAAAAATAGCAAAAAATCAATGGAAACCTATTGGAGATGCCAATGAGGTAGAACCTCAGGATGGATATGATGTAGTTTCAACAATAGATGTAAATATTCAGGATATATCTCATCATGCATTATTAGCACAATTAGATAAATATGATGCAGAACACGGTACCGTTGTAGTAATGGAAACCAAAACAGGAGAGATAAAAGCAATCTCTAATTTGGGACGTACAAATAGCGGAAAATACTATGAAAAGCTAAATTATGCTGTAGGAGAAGCTCATGAACCAGGATCTACATTTAAGTTAATGACAATAGTCGCAGCTTTAGAAGATAAAGTAATTGATTCAAGTTATGTTATTGATACAGGAAATGGTCGTGTAAAATTTTATGATAGAGTAGTAAAAGACTCTAAATGGGGAGGGTATGGTAAAATCTCTGCAGCCAAAGCATTTGAATTATCCTCAAATACAGCTTTTGCAAAAATGATTGATGAAAACTATAAAGGTAATCCCAGAAAATTTGTGGATCGATTAATTAATATGGGATTAGGAGAAACTTTAGGATTATCCATTAAAGGAGAAGGAAAACCTAAAATTCCTTACCCAGGAGATGATGATTGGTACGGTACAACGCTCCCGTGGATGGCACATGGATACGGTGTTGCAATAACTCCTTTACAAACATTAGCATTCTATAATGCAATAGCTAATGATGGCGAAATGGTAAAGCCAAGATTTATTAAAGAAGTAAAAACCTGGGATAAAGTTAGAGAGAAATTTGATAAAGAAGTTCTAAATCCAACAATATGTTCTAAGCAAACAGCAAGAGTTGCTAAGGAAATGATGAAAAATGTCGTAAAAAAAGGAACTGCAACTAATATACAAACAGATAATTTTGATATAGCAGGAAAAACAGGTACATGTTGGGGGAATTACGGAAGAGATAAAGAAAGAGAGTATATATCCTCTTTTGCAGGCTATTTTCCTGCGGATAAACCTATTTACTCCTGTATTGTAGTAATACATAGGCCGAATAAAGAAAAAGGGTATTATGGTAGCGAAGTTGCAGCTCCTGTTTTTAAAACAATTGCCACAAAAATATATAATGATATACCAGTAATAGACGAAGTGTCTTATGCTGCTGTAGAAAGTACACCTGTTGTAGAGAGTTACGATAAATACTATCACAATGTTCAAAAGTATAAAACCATAATGCCAAATGTAACCGGAATGCCAGCAATGGATGTTATTTCGCTATTAGAAAATATGGGATTAAAAGTAGAGATAAAAGGATCAGGAAGAGTTAAAAAACAATCTATAGAACCTGGAGTAAAAGTAAAAAATAACCAAACTATAAGATTAGAATTATCGTGACAGAGTTAAAAAATATATTGTATAAAGTAGCTATTAATGCTGTGGTTGGTAACACAATTACAAATGTTAATAAAATAGAGTTTGATTCACGAAAAGTTGGTCAGGAGGATGTATTTGTGGCGATTCGGGGCTCGGTCTCTGATGGACATGATTTTATTGAAAAAGCAATTAATCAAGGGGCTTTAGCAGTAATTTGCGAAAAAACACCTGATGTTATAGTTAATGGGGTTACTTATGTAGAGGTTCAAGATACCCAATCTGCATTAGCAATAATGGCATCTAACTATTATGGTTCTCCGTCAGAGAATTTAAAATTAATAGGTGTTACTGGAACAAACGGAAAAACAACAATAGCATCCTTATTATATATGCTTTTTAAGAAAGCAGGCTTTAAAGTAGGTCTGTTATCAACAGTAAAGATCATGGTAGATATAGAAGAGTATAAGGCAACACATACAACACCAGACTCTTTAATGATTAATCATTATCTCAAAGAAATGAATAAAGCAGGAGTAGAGTACTGTTTTATGGAAGTAAGCTCTCATGGGATTCATCAAAAACGGACAGAAGGATTGGCGTTTGCAGGAGGTATTTTTACTAACCTCTCTCATGATCATTTAGATTACCACAATACATTTAAAGAATATAGAGACGTAAAAAAAATATTTTTCGACAATTTACCAGAAAAAGCATTTGCATTAGTTAATAAAGATGATAAAAATGGAGTTTTTATGCTTCAAAATACTAAAGCAAAACAATATACATATGGTTTAAAATCATATGCAGATTATAGAGGGCAGATTTTAGAAAATAGTTTAGGAGGACTATTGTTAAAGTTAAATGATCACGAAGTTTGGGTAAAGCTAATAGGGACTTTTAATGCGTATAATTTGCTTGCTATTTTTGGAACAGCAGAATTATTAGGACTTGAAACTATAGAGACCCTTCAGTTATTAAGTGATCTGCATAGCGTGAGTGGTAGATTTGAGTATATGATTTCGGAGAATAAAATTACAGCAATAGTAGATTATGCACATACTCCTGATGCTCTAAAAAATGTGTTAGAAACAATCAATGATATAAGAACTAACAACGAAACCTTAATTACTATTGTAGGATGTGGAGGAGATAGGGATAAAACAAAAAGACCAGTAATGGGTAACATTGCAGCAAAGCTAAGTAATAAAACAATTTTTACAAGTGATAATCCTAGAACAGAGAATCCTGATAAAATTATTGAGGATATAGAAAAAGGAGTAGAACCGCAGCACTATAAAAAAACATTATCCATAACAGATAGAAGGCAAGCAATTAAAACAGCATGTCAATTAGCAAATAAAAATGATATCATACTTATTGCAGGTAAAGGGCATGAGACGTATCAGGAAATTAATGGTGAACGTATGGATTTTAATGATTTTGAAATCATTAAAAAAGAACTAAAAAAATTAAACAAATAAATCCTTTTATTCTCTTTAAGAGAGATAATAAAGGTAGGTAATTTATGCTATATTATTTATTTGAATATTTAGAAAGTGAATATCAGTTTCCTGGAGCTACACTGTTTCAGTTTATCACGTTTAGGGCTGCAATGGCAATTATACTATCCTTGTTAATTTCTACCATTTATGGTAAACGAATCATAAATTTTCTAGGAAAAAAACAAATGGGTGAAAGTATCCGCGAGTTAGGACTAGAAGGACAAGTAGAAAAAGCAGGGACGCCAACGATGGGAGGTGTCATAATTATCCTAGCTACACTAATTCCTGTATTGTTATTAGCGAAACTAGATAATATATATGTTATTTTATTGATTGTTACTACATTATGGATGGGGGCTATAGGGTTTGCAGATGATTATTTAAAAATTAAAAGAAAAGATAAAGAAGGGTTAGCAGGAAGGTTTAAAATCATAGGGCAAGTAGGTTTAGGGCTTATTGTAGGGTGTACTATGTACTTGCATAAAGATATTACTATAAAAGAAGAAAAAGTAAAAACACAAACAGAACAAGTATCTTTAAAAGTTGGAGGAGAATCAGGGTTTAATCCCGCAGTAAAATCTACAAAAACAACCATACCGTTTTTTAAAAATAATGAATTTGATTACTCAGATTTAATTACGTGGATCAGTCCAGAGTTAACAAAATATGCATGGTTGATTTTTATACCTATTGTAATCTTTATTGTTACAGCAGTATCTAATGGAGCTAACCTTACCGATGGAATTGATGGCTTAGCAGCAGGATCTTCTGCAATAATAGTTTTAACATTGGCTTTGTTTGCATGGGTCTCTGGTAACATTATTTTTTCGAATTATCTTAATGTAATGTATATCCCCAATTCTGGCGAAATGACTATTTACATAACAGCGTTTGCAGGGGCTTTAGTAGGGTTTTTATGGTACAATACATATCCAGCTCAAGTTTTTATGGGGGATACAGGTAGTTTAACCATTGGCGGTATAATAGCGGTTATAGCTATCGCTATACGAAAAGAGTTTCTTATTCCGATTTTATGTGGGATTTTCTTTATCGAGACAGTTTCAGTAATGATGCAAGTAAGTTGGTTTAAATACACCAAGAAAAAATTTGGAGAAGGGCGTAGAATATTTTTAATGTCACCTCTACATCATCATTACCAAAAAAAAGGAATACATGAAAGTAAGATTGTTGCAAGATTTTGGATTGTAGGTATTTTTCTGGCAATTATAGCAGTGGTTACACTTAAAGTAAGATAAGGTTAAAACAATAAGAAACAGTGAATCATAATTCAAAAATAAAAAAACGTCTTGTCGTTTTGGGAGCAGGAGAAAGTGGGGTAGGAACTGCTATTTTAGGTAAAAATAAAGGTTTTGATGTTTTTGTTTCTGATAAAGGAGTGATCGCCGAAAAATATAAAGAAGTTCTTAGAAATTTTGAAATAGAATGGGAAGAACAGCAGCATACAGAGAATGAAATTATGAACGCCGATGTTGTTATGAAAAGTCCTGGAATTCCTGATAAAGTAGAATTAATAAAAAAACTACAAAAAAAAGGTGTTCCAGTAATCTCAGAAATAGAATTTGCTGCTAGATATACAACTGCTCAAATTATAGGAATTACAGGTAGTAATGGTAAAACAACTACTACAATGCTTACATATCATGTGCTTAAACAAGGTGATTTAAAAGCGAGTATGGCAGGTAATATAGGAGATAGTTTTGCAAAACAAGTAACAAAAAATGACGCCTCCTTTTATGTATTGGAGTTAAGTAGTTTTCAATTAGATGGTATAAAGGACTTTGCTCCACATATTGCAGTGCTAACGAATATTACACCAGACCACCTGGATCGATATGACTATAAGCTAGAAAACTATGTAGCATCAAAGTTTAGAATAGCAATGAATCAAACAGAAGAAGACTATTTTATCTATGATGCAGACAATAAAATAATAGAAGAATATTTAATAAAACACCCCATTCGTTCGAGATTATTGCCATTTTCATTAACTAAAAAATTTGAAAACGGAACATATTTAGAAGATGGAAATATAAAAATAACAATAGATAACAATAAAATAATTATGCCAACAACAGATTTAGCTTTAGAAGGAAATCATAATGTGAAAAATGCTATGGCGGCTTCCACCGTATCCCATTTATTAAAAATAAGAAAAGCCACTATTAGAGAAAGTTTAGAAAATTTTCATGGAGTAGAGCACAGATTAGAAAAAGTTTTAAAAATTAATAATGTACAATACATAAACGACTCTAAAGCAACTAATGTAAATGCTACATTTTATGCTCTAGATGCAATGAAATCAGCTACTGTTTGGATAGTTGGCGGAGTAGATAAAGGAAACGACTATTCAGAGTTATACCCTTTGGTAAACGAAAAGGTAAAAGCAATAATTTGTTTAGGAGTAGATAACTCTAAAGTTATTAATGCATTTGGCAATTGTGTAGATAACATTGTAGAAACACAATCGATGAAAGAAGCTGTAGAATTAGCATATAAAATAGCAGAAAGAAACGAAAACGTACTATTGTCCCCAGCATGTGCAAGCTTTGATCTGTTTAAAAATTATGAAGAAAGAGGAAGACAATTTAAAGAAGCAGTAAGAGAATTATAAAGCAGTAAAGTAGTGCTAATATCCGACCTCTGAGGCACTCGAAGAGGTAGGAGCACAAGATTGGCGTTGAGGAGCGGAACATTAGGGTTGAGGAACACAAGATTGGAGTTGAGGAACGTAAGATTAGAGTTTAGGAACACAAATAAAAATACAATTTAGATAACAAAATATTAGATGACTAAATTATTAGCAGATATAAAAGGAGATAAAATGATATGGGCTGTTTCAGCCTTGTTGGCGTTATTTTCATTTTTACCCGTATATAGTGCTAGTAGTAATTTGGCATATCTATATGGCGATGGTAATACTTTTATTTATCTTATAAAACACTTTGCACATTTAGTTCTTGGGTTCTTGATTATGTACGGCATTCATAAGATACCCCATCATTATTTCAAAGGACTTTCCATTATTATGATACCAGTTGTAGTGATATTATTACTGGTTACAATGGCGCAAAACACAACTATAGAAGGTGCTAATGCAAGTAGGTGGATTCGTGTGCCATTCGTAGGAGTCACTTTTCAAACTTCTACTCTAGCGGCAGTAGTTTTAATGGCTTATGTAGCTAGGTATCTTTCAAGAATTAAAGATAAGGTAGTTTCGTTTAAAGAAACATTGTTACCACTTTGGCTACCAGTTTTTCTAATATTGATTCTAATTTTACCTGCTAATTTTTCAACAACAGCAATACTATTTTCTATGGTAATGGTCTTGGTGTTTTTAGGAGGATATCCATTAAAATATATCGCAATAATTTTAGGTGCAGGGTTTTTGATCCTTACTTTTTTTGTTTTGTTTGCTAAAGCATTTCCAGGGGTTTTTCCAAATCGTGTGGATACTTGGGTGAGTAGGGTAGAAAATTTTGTAGATGATAAAGATACACAAGAAGATTATCAGATAGAACGTGCGAAAATAGCGATTGCCCGTGGAGGAATTATAGGAGCAGGTCCAGGTAAAAGTGTACAAAGAAATTTTTTGCCGCAATCTTCTTCTGATTTCATTTATGCCATTATAATCGAAGAGTGGGGCTTTGTAGGAGGTATTTTTTTAATGTTGTTATATATAATGTTATTACTAAGGTTGGTAATTGTGGCGCATAAAAGTGTGGATATTTTTGGAAAACTGTTAGTTATAGGAGTAGGTCTTCCTATTGTTTTTCAGGCATTAATAAACATGGCAGTTGCAGTAGAGTTGTTTCCAGTCACAGGGCAGACATTGCCACTTATTAGTAGTGGAGGAACATCTATTTGGATGACTTGTTTAGCAATCGGAATAGTATTAAGCGTAAGCGCTAAAAGAGAAGCAATTCTGGAAGAAGAACAAATAAAAGAAAAAGAAGAAAACCCATTAGAGGTTTTGAGCGAAGTTTTATGAGTAAAAAACTGAAAGTTATATTATCAGGAGGAGGAACAGGAGGACATATCTATCCTGCAATATCTATTGCAAATGAAATATGTAAAAGATATCCAGATGCATCGATATTGTTTGTTGGAGCAAAAGACCGAATGGAAATGCAAAAGGTGCCCGAAGCTGGTTATGAAATCATAGGGCTTTGGATAAGTGGTATTCAAAGAAAACTTACGTTAAGTAATCTTATGTTTCCTCTAAAACTGTTAAGTAGTTTATGGAGATCCAGAAAGATTATTAAAAAATTTAACCCCGATGTAGTAATAGGAACAGGTGGATTTGCAAGCGGGCCTTTATTAAAAATGGCTAATGTCAAAAATATACCTGCAGTGCTTCAAGAACAAAACTCATTTCCTGGGATCACTAATAAATGGTTGTCAAAAGGGGTAGATAAGATTTGTGTGGCGTATGATGGGATGGAACAGTTTTTTCCAAAAGATAAAATTATAAAAACAGGAAACCCAGTTCGTCAAGATCTATTAAAAACAGAAGATAAGAGAGGTCGATCGATATTAAAATATAATCTTGATCCAGAAAAGAAAACAATATTGATTATAGGAGGGAGTTTAGGAGCAAGGAGAATCAATCAATTGATAGAAAAAGAACTTGATTTTTTTAAAGAAAAAAATGTTCAGGTAATATGGCAATGTGGTAAGTTGTATTATTCAGATTATAAAAAATATACAAATCAAAAAAATGTACAAGTCTATCAGTTTTTAGATACTATGAATCTGGCATATGCCTCGGCAGATGTGATTATCTCAAGAGCAGGAGCTAGTTCCGTTTCAGAATTATGTATTGTAGCAAAACCGACATTGTTTATACCATCGCCAAATGTGGCAGAAGATCATCAAACCAAAAATGCAAAAGCTATTGTAGATAAAGATGGAGCTTTAATGTTAAAAGAAAGTGAGCTTGAAGATAAATTTCAGCGTACAATTTCAGAACTATTAGAATCAGAAGAGTTACAAAATAAATTATCAAAAGCTATAAAAAAATTGGCATTACCAAATGCTACTTTAGATATAGTCGATGAAATTGAGGAATTAATAAAAAATACAACGAAGTAGAACTAGAGAATAAATGAATAAAAGTTTAGAGAACATACAGAATATATATTTTATAGGTATTGGCGGGATTGGTATGAGTTCTCTTGCTAGATACTTTAAGTCTCTTGACAAAAATGTAGCAGGATATGATAAAACCCCTAGCAAAATTACTTCTGATTTAATTACTTTAGGGATACCTATCCATTTTGAAGATAATATAGATTACATTCCTAAAGAATTTTTAAATATTAAAGACACATTAATAGTATATACCCCAGCAATTCCAAAAGAACATACAGAATTTGTTTACTTTCAAAACAATAGTTTTTTTATAAAGAAGAGAGCTCAAGTTTTAGGGATTATTACCAAAGGGGTCTATACACTTGCGGTAGCAGGTACACATGGAAAAACTACAACCACAGCTATTCTTGGGCATTTGCTAAAAGAATCAGGGGTAAAAGTAACTGCCTTTTTAGGAGGGATAAGTGAAAATTATAACTCTAATTTAATTTTAGAAGGAAATGAGGTAATTGTGGTCGAAGCAGACGAGTTTGATAGATCCTTTTTGCAACTATATCCAGATATTGTAGCAATTACTTCTATGGATGCGGATCACCTTGATATTTATGAAAAAGCAAATGCATTAGAAGAATCTTTTGTAGAGTTTTCTCAAAGAGCAAAAGATCATCTTTTAGTTCGTAATGGATTATCACTTTCAGGAATTACATTTGGTATTGAAGACGATTCAGATTACTGTATTAAAAATATAAGAATAGACAATGGGGTGTATGTTTTTGACCTTAAAACACCCCAAGAATTTATTGAAAATTTGCATTTAAACCTGCCAGGTAAACACAACTTGTTAAATGCTATTACAGCCTTTGCCATTGCGATGCTTTATGGCACCCCAACCAGCTCCTTGGTAAAGGCTTTATTTTCGTTTAAAGGAGTACAAAGAAGATTTAGTTATCAAATCAAAAAAGAAGAAATAGTGTATATAGATGACTATGCACACCACCCTACAGAGATTAATGCATTGCATCAGGCAGTAAGAGAAATGCACCCTAATAAAAAGGTACTGGCAATTTTTCAACCACATTTGTATAGCAGGACCAGAGATTTTGCTTCAGATTTTGCACAAAGTTTAAGTCAATTCGACCAATTATTACTTTTGGATATCTATCCAGCACGAGAATTGCCAATTGAAGGAGTAAATTCGGACTGGTTGTTGAACATGGTAGATATGATAGACAAAAAAAAGATTAAAAAAAACAAGCTAATTACAGAAATAATGAATAGTGATGCTCAAGTAATTTTAACTATTGGAGCAGGAGATATTGGAGAAGAAGTAGGTAGGATAAAAGAAGCGTTGTTGGTATGAAAAATAAATTTTTTACATATTTAAAAATTAGTGCTTTATTGGTGGGAGTTATTATTCTTTTTGCTTTTACTAATAAACGGAATGAGCAAAGAAAGATTAATAAAGTGCTAGTAGAGTTTATTGAAGAACAAGATCCCTATATAAATGAAATAACGGTTAATAAATTGTTAATACAAAATCGTAATAGAGTTACGAGCGTGGGCAAAGAAATTTTAGTTTTGAATACTGTAGAAAAAGAACTAGATGCACATGAAATGATTGAACATTCTGATGTGTATCTTACTGTTAATGGAGAACTTAGGGCAAAAATAAAGCAACGCACTCCAATTGCGAGGATGGATGCGGTTGCTCCTTTTTATATTGATGTTACAGGAAATATTATGCCTTTGTCTGATAGTTATTCGGCACATGTGCCAATAGTTAGTAATGTTTCGGAACGAGAAATATCTAATGTATTTCCATTATTGAAAAAAATTCAGGAAGATGAATTTTTAAAAAAGCATGTTGTAGGAGTAGATCTCAATGCAGATAATGATTATGAGTT
Organism: Aquimarina muelleri DSM 19832; assembly: GCF_000430665.1. Lineage (GTDB taxonomy): Bacteria > Bacteroidota > Bacteroidia > Flavobacteriales > Flavobacteriaceae > Aquimarina > Aquimarina muelleri. Next base: position 246,779 of record NZ_AUML01000001.1, read on the forward strand.
AGATTTACGGGTGTATACATTTAAAGTAGTTTTAGGAAAAGTGGAAAATTTAAATAGTAAGATTAGAAATTTTAAAGCATTTTATCAAAAAGCATTAAAAGACAAAAGTCTTGATGCATATAAAAAAGTTAGCTTACAGTTTAGTAATCAAGTGGTTTGCACAATAAAATAATGCCTTATGGAACGAGAAATAAATGAAATAGCGGTAGGGTTAGACATAGGGACAACTAAGATTGTTGCTATGGTAGGAAAATATAACGAGTATGGTAAGATGGAGGTATTGGGTATTGGCAAATCTAAAAGCTTAGGAGTACATCGTGGTGTTGTAAATAATATAACTCAAACAATACAATCTATACAACAAGCAGTACAAGAAGCAGAAAGCGTAGGAGGAGCAAAGATTAGTAATGTAACTGTTGGTATTGCTGGCCAGCATATTCGTAGTTTACAACATAGTGATTATATTACCAGACCAAATGCAGACGCCGTTATAGATGAAGATGATATAGAAAAATTGATTAATCAAGTACATAAATTAGTTATGTTACCTGGCGAAGAAATTTTACATGTTTTACCTCAAGAGTATAAGGTAGATGGTCAAGCCGAGATAAAAGAACCTGTCGGGATGTATGGAGGGAGATTAGAAGCTAATTTTCATGTAGTGGTAGGACAAGTGACATCTATTCGTAATATAGGAAGATGTGTTAAAAGTTCTGGGTTAGAATTGTCGGATGTAACTTTAGAGCCATTAGCATCAGCTAATGCAGTTTTAAGTCAGGAAGAAAAAGAAGCAGGAGTAGCACTAATTGATATAGGAGGAGGAACTACAGATCTAGCTATTTTTAAAGATGGTATTATTCGTCACACAGCAGTAATTCCTTTTGGAGGTAATGTCATTACAGAAGATATCAAAGAGGGATGCTCTATCATTGAAAAACAAGCAGAACTGCTGAAAATAAAGTTTGGATCTGCCTGGCCAGGAGAAAATAAAGATAATGAAATTGTTTCTATTCCAGGACTTAGAGGAAGAGAGCCAAAAGAAATTACTTTAAAAAACTTATCTAAAATTATTCATGCTCGTGTAGTAGAAATTGTAGAGCAAGTTTTTTTAGAGATTAAAAATTATGGACACGAATCTCCAAAGAAAAAATTAATAGCAGGGATTGTTCTTACTGGAGGAGGAGCCCAGCTTAAACACTTAAAACAGTTAGTAGAGTATATTACAGGCATGGATACTAGAATAGGGTATCCAAATGAACATCTGGCAGGAAATAGCAATTCAGAAACTACCAGTCCTATGTATGCAACTGCAGTTGGACTAGTAATGGATGGTTTGGTGCACATGAAAAGACAGAAAAAATTAAATAAAAAAGAAACTGTTGTAAAGGAACCAGTAATTGAATTGAAAGAAGAAGTTTTAGACAACAAAACTGTTACCGAAGAAGAAAACCCAAGAGTAGATCTAAAACCAAGGAAGAATATTTTAGAAAAATGGACAGAGAAATTTAAGGAATTTTTAGATAACGCAGAATAATAAAGTATAGTTCTTGATAGAACAATAAAATATATAAAAAGTAGTAGGAGAACCAGAAAATTAGCAATTATGAGTAATAACGAGGAGTTCGAAAATATTTCGTTTGATTTACCCAAAAATCAATCTAATGTGATCAAAGTAATCGGAGTAGGAGGAGGAGGTAGTAATGCCATTAACCACATGTTTCAGCAAGGAATTAAAGGAGTTGATTTTGTTATCTGTAATACAGATGCCCAAGCATTAGAGAATAGCTCTATTCCAAATAAAATACAATTAGGAGTATCATTAACCGAAGGGTTAGGAGCAGGAGCAAATCCTGAAGTGGGAGAACAATCCGCTGTAGAAAGTTATGAAGAGATAAAAAGAATGTTGGATACCAATACCAAAATGATTTTTATCACTGCAGGTATGGGTGGAGGAACTGGTACAGGAGCAGCTCCGATTATTGCTAAAATGGCAAAAGAGCTGGATATTTTAACAGTTGGTATTGTGACTATCCCTTTTCAATTTGAGGGACGTATGCGTAATGAGCAAGCACAGTTAGGGGTAGAAAAACTTCGAGCTCATGTAGATTCCTTAGTTGTTATTAACAATAATAAACTAAGAGAAGTGTATGGTAATCTTGGTTTTAAAGCTGGGTTCTCTAAAGCAGATGAAGTTCTTGCTACTGCATCTAGAGGAATAGCAGAGGTTATAACACACCACTATACACAAAATATAGATTTACGCGATGCTAAAACAGTACTTAGTAATAGTGGTACAGCAATTATGGGGTCTGCTAATGCCTCTGGTAATAAGCGTGCTCATGATGCTATAGTAAAAGCTTTAGATTCACCTTTACTTAATGATAATAAAATAACAGGCGCCAAAAATGTACTTTTATTAATTGTATCGGGTAAAGAAGAAATTACCATAGATGAGATAGGAGAGATCAATGACCATATCCAACAAGAAGCAGGGCATGGAGCTAATATTATTATGGGGGTTGGAGAAGATGAATCCTTAGAAGACTCCATCTCAGTTACAGTTATCGCTACAGGATTTGATGTAGAACAACAAGACGAAATTGTAAATACAGAAACTAAAAAAATTATTCATACTCTAGAAGATGAGCAAAGAACTGCCGTACAAGATTTGTCTCCTAAATCTACAGGTACACGTACGTCATTGCCTATAGTCGAAGAAGTAAAAAAAGAAAAAATAATAAAACATGAACTAGTAGATGAGGATGAAATAGAGCAAGATACCGGTCTTATACCTACCACAAATCTATTAAAAAACATAGATGTTTCTTATGAAGTAGTAGATCCCTTCTCAGTAGATAATGACTTTGTGATCATTAATGCACAGGATATTATCAAACAGATAGAAGTTAATGATGAAAAAGAGATAAGTAAAGAACAGGAAAAGAAAGATCAATTTGCACTAGCTTTTGATATGCCAGTAGAAGAAAATAAAGAAGAGATAGAAAAAGAAATAAGCTCTTTTAAAGAAAATCCTACTGAAAAAATAGAAGAAGAGAGAGCTATTGTTTTTGATTTAAGTGATGATATTTTAGACTTAGAAGTTAAAGATCCTATAGAAGTTATTCCTTTAGGAGAAAAAGTAGAAGGAGGGGGGCGTAAATATAGTCTAGAAGATTATATGGAAGAAGAGAAACGATTAACAGAAGCAAAACCAGTAAAAGTTATAGAAGAAGATAAAGAAATTCTTTTAGAAAAGAAAACTATTGCCCCTTCTCCTAAAACAGAAAGCACAGAAGATGTAGATCCCATAGATCAGCCTATTTCAGAAACGTTAAAAGCCAGAGCAGCAGAGCGTAGAGCTAAGATGAAAGAATTTAATTATAAATTCAGAAATAGTTCGAGTATTGAAGATATAGAAAAAGAACCAGCTTATAAGCGAGCAGGAATAGATGTAGACAGTAGACCTAATGATTCTGGGTTATCCAGAACTTCTTTAGGAGTAGATGGTAATGATGATATTCAATTACGTAAAAATAATTCTTTTTTACATGACAATGTAGACTAATTAGTTTTCGATGTAAGATATATAAAATTAAATATTTTGAAGTTTTGTATATTTTACTTTCAGAAATACTTAAAAATATTTGTTAAGATGAAACTAAACCGGTAATCCTAGAATAGATTACCGGTTTATTTTTTATCTTCGCAGACCAAAAGATTAAAATCAAACATATCATGAGTTTAGAGCAAAAGGTGATGACCGCAATGAAAGAAGCTATGAAAGCTAAAGATAGCAATGCATTAACATCACTACGTGCAATAAAATCAGCGATTTTATTGGCTCAAACAGAGAGTGGTGCAAAAGAAGATCTTACAGAAGATCAAGAGTTAAAGCTATTGCAAAAGCAAGTTAAACAACGAAAAGATAGTGCCGCTATTTTTACAGAACAAGGACGTAGCGATTTAGCAGAACCAGAATTAGCACAGGCAGCAGTTATTGAACAATTTTTACCAGATCAATTAAGTGAAGAAGAGGTAGAAAAAGTAGTAATAGCCATCATTGCTAAAACAGGAGCATCAGGAATGAAAGATATGGGTAAGGTAATGGGAATGGCAAATGCAGAATTAACAGGAAAAGCAGATGGAAAAACAATCTCTACAATAGTAAAAAATAAATTATCATAACCTAGACTAGGCTTCACAGACCTTTAAAGATCTGAGAAATCTATATTTATAAAAATAAAATGGCCGCGTGGCGCAACTGAATAGCGCATCAGATTTCGGCTCTGAGGGTTGGGGGTTTGAATCCCTTCGCGGTCACAAATCGGACAATATTGTCCAAAGCCAGACAATATTGTCTGGCTTTTTTGTTAGTTATTGTCACCTTAGTGTTTAGAAAACATATCCAATTGAACTTAATGTTTCAAAAAATGAAACTATCCAAACATAATATCAATACTTTCTTATTATCTGCCAATCAAAAAATTGAAGAAAATGCGGAATACGTTTCTGATAGACTTGTCAATGGTGGCGAAATGGATTTTGTTACTTATCCGCCAAATTGCGGTTTTACCCAAGAAGAAAATCTCTCTTTGGAGAAATTAAAAAATGACCCAAATCTAAAAAGTGCGCTAAGAAAAATTTTGGCGGACAACTCAGCAAGTGTTTTATTTGATTTATTCAATATAATTGACGGGACATCAGAACCTGACGAGAAGTTTGGTGAATGGACTGAAATCTGTTTCGTTGACAAAACTGATGAACTGGCTGAAGACTTGTACTTCTTGCATGATAAATTAGGTTCCGCATATTGGGGCTGGAGAGAGTTAAGACCTGATAAAGGTTGGAAACCAGACATATATGAAGGGTAAAAAAACACTAAGTACAACAAAACCTATAATTAATGCGGTGGTTTGGTTTTAGTCAAAAGACTTGCGTATATTTATGGTGTGGCCAAATCTATTGGATTTGACATTTTAAAAATAAAACGCAAACAAAAAGCTTCAGCTTAGCGCAAAGTCGGAAACTTTACAGTTTCTTTGGATCCGCACTAATCATAGCTCAGGTGTTGTGCTTCATGCTTAAACTAAACGAAAATGTTTGAAGAATTAGAAGAATACGAATCAAATGGACATTTCTTTTTTGGAGAGAATGATGAACTTGGAAAGGTTTGTAATGCGCCTAAAAACGGAATCGGAATTTATATTGTTTACGCTTTAAAAAATGGAAAAATTGAATTGATTTACATTGGCTCTTCAGGAAAAATCCATCAGAACGGAACTAAAAAAGTGCGAAAAGGAGGAATTTATGACAGTTTAGTTAATGAAAAACAATTTGACAAACCGAGAAAAACAAGTTGGAAAGAAAAACTGAAAGCAGAAAAAATAGAAGCTTTGGATATTTATTGGTACGAAACGTTTGATGAGAATAACACTGGTATTCCAACAACGATTGAGGGAATTATTATGCAAAGACATTTTGAGGTTTTTGGAGCTTTACCTAAATGGAATAAGGAATTTTAAAAGATAGTAAAAATTGATATTATGCATATATTAGATGCCATTTTATTAACTGGAGTCATTTTCGCTATTTTATGGTTTGTTTTTTTGATCTCTTGTAATGGACAAAATGTAGAAAAAAGACAAACTTACCAATAAAGCTTTAAAGGCTAATATGACTGACAGCAATTTTGAAAGTATAATAAAAAAAGAACTTCAAACATATACGAAAACCCAAAGAATCGGGAAGCTAGTGGACTAAACTCGTCTGAACATTCAGTAATTTTGATTATCAGAAAAGCTACGAATGACTTCCTTAAAAAACTTGAAAAAATTTATAATTCAAATGAATCTTCAGAAACTAAGCTCAAACAAGTTTCAAATATTGTGGATGAACTTCCATGGGACAAATTGGATACTGAAGAAAAAGAACTTGTCGCAGAAGAATTAGCGCCAGCGATTGAAGCCGTAGGGGTTGATCCATAGGCGATTTGGCATAAACTGCCCACGCTGTTTTGAATAATTTATTATATAAACTTTGTGGTAATTCAGGGAGTGTTTTTCGCAATTTAGACACAAACAACCCTCTAATATTTTATACTCATTGCTTCTACTGAAAACAAAAAATCATCTTAAAAACTTTGTCCTTAAATTTATTAGGTAGCCCAGTATATTTATTTATTCGTTGTTTAGGAATAAGTACAAAAGTAATTTTTTAGTAATTAAAGCGAGATGCACTAAAGTGCATAGTTTTAACTAAATTTGAGATCAATAAACTATTTAATAGTTCTGGATTACAAAATACTTAATTTATAATGGTAGATATAAGAGGATAAAAATGAATTTAGCGATTGAAAATATATTATTAGTTGGCTCTATATTACTTTTTATAAGTATTATAGTAGGTAAGACTTCTTATAGGTTTGGCGTACCGACTCTAATACTTTTTTTAGTTATCGGAATGCTAGCAGGTTCCGATGGTATTGGCGATATACATTTTGATGATTCGAAAATCGCACAATTTATAGGAATTGTTTCTCTAAATTTCATTTTATTTTCTGGTGGACTAGATACTAATTGGACCTCTGTAAAACCAATTCTAAAAGAAGGATTTGTTTTATCAACGCTAGGTGTTTTGCTAACAGCTGTTTCACTTGGGACATTTGTATGGTTTGTTACAGATTTTACTATTTATGAAAGCATGCTTTTAGGATCTATTGTTTCATCAACAGATGCAGCAGCGGTGTTTTCCATTTTACGCTCTAAAAATCTAGCTTTAAAAACCAATTTGCGACCAACATTGGAACTAGAAAGTGGAAGTAACGACCCAATGGCGTATGTGCTGACTATTTCTTTTTTAACTTTAGTAGTCAATCAAGATTTAAGTATTGGTTCGATTATCCCATTTTTCTTTAAGCAAATGTTTTTGGGAGGCCTTGCAGGTTTCTCTTTTGGGCGATTTAGTAAATTAATAATTAATAAAATTAAACTTGGATTTGAAGGACTTTACCCAGTTTTGGTTATAGCCCTGATGTTCATTACCTTTTCGGCAACTGATTTTATGGGAGGAAATGGCTTTCTTGCCATATATATATGTTCCGTTTATTTGGGTAATCAAGACTTGATACATAAAGCCACTATTTTAAAAATGTTTGATGGGATGGCGTGGCTCATGCAAATTGTTCTGTTTCTTACTTTAGGTCTACTTGTTTTTCCTTCTCAAATTATTCCTTATATGGGTATAGGACTACTTATTTCGTTATTCCTAATTATAGTTGCCCGACCAGTAAGTGTTTTTTTAAGTTTGATGTTTTTCAAGATGAAGCTTAGAAGGAGATTTTATATTTCGTGGGTCGGTTTACGTGGAGCTGTTCCAATTGTGTTTGCAACCTATCCGCTTTTGGCAGGAATTGAAAAAGCAAATATGATTTTCAATATTGTATTTTTTATTTCAGTTACCTCTATTTTAATTCAAGGAACAACCTTATCTATTTTTGCTAAATGGTTAAATGTTGCTTTACCAGAAAACACAAAACCCATTTTAGAAAATGACAGATATATTCTGGACTTACCAAAATCGGCAATGAGCGAAATATCGATTCCTCCTGAAAGCTATGCTGTTAACAAAAGAATTGTTGATCTGCATTTTCCTAAATCTGCTTTTATTGTAATGATTAAGCGAAATAAAAAATTCGTTCCTCCAGGTGGAGCTACCATTATTCAAGCCCACGATATTTTAGTTATTTTGTTGGATAAAAAGGAATGTTTAGAAGAAGTGAAGAAAGTGCTTATTGAAAATTAAAAAGTTTAAACAACTAAAATCCTACTAGTCAATAGGTAGAGTTTTTATACTTATATATACATAGCTTGTGTCTATAATTTTGAATGTTATAATGTAAGTTTTATAGGTTTCTTCAACAATAAATATTTCTATCTATGAATAAGAATAGTTCATTTTTTTTTGAAATCCTTATTTAAGGATTTTTTGATATATGATATTTTTATTTTTGAGTTTTATATCTTTTGTTATTTCTTTAATTTTTGTCGTATAGTAATACAGGTTAATGATGTGTAACCCATTCTTATAATAATAATTTTGGGTTGTAAATGTGTATTGGTGGTGGTTTTCTGAAGTTTCTTGGCGGTTCCAAAAAATAAAGAGTCATTAATTTTATATTCGAACGGTGTTTACCTCCCATCATTGAATCTGATATGAAACCACAGCAGAAGGAAGCGAGTCTAGATTTTCCTAATATAGCAATGGCAAAATACAGGTGTAACAAGAGCTTGAATGGTATCAAGATTAACTTATTTGTAATATTCCCAAAATCATTTTTGAATAATATCAACCAGAATATCAAATACAACTATGGCAAATAATATTATTACAATAATAGATCTTGGGATCTTTTTTTGTTTTTGAAAAATAAAGAGCAATACATATAGTAGTTGCGATGGTTTTTCGGATTATTTATAGCCTTAATTATTCTCTAGACAGAATACTTAATATATACCAAAACAGTAACATTAACGAAGCAAACAATCCTAAGGATGCTCCTACATATTGATCTTCAGAATATTTGTGTATCATATTTGAAGTTTGGTATAAGATAGAGCCAGAAGCTAAAACAACCATCCCTACACTAAACCAAAGACCTAAATTAAAACCAAAAATCATTCCTGCAACAATCAATCCTATAGCAATAAAAAAACCAATAGCTAACATTGATTTCAAGAAAGAAAAATCTTTTTTAGTAACCAAAACAACCGCCGAAAGACCTGTAAAAAGAGATAGAGTTAAAATCGCAGCCTGATTAAGAATGTTAGTTCCTCCGCTTTCAGCTATCATCATTGCCATACCTATAAGAGGTATAAAAATAAAAGCTTCTGCTATTACATAAATCAACAAACCTAAGTATTGTTGGTTTATATTGTGGTTTTTAAAAGCCATTTTTTCTGCATAGTTTGTAGCTAGCATAAAACCTCCTAACATGATTAGCCATCTCCAACCTTGGGTCATAGAAAAGGCAAAGTTTACTAGAGGTTCTATTTGAAAAAACACCCATTCTACAATTATAAAAAGTAGAACGGCCATAGCAAGATGCGTATATGTTTTTTTATAAAACGCAACTCTTTTTTCATCAGTAAGAGAACTAACAGGTAATATTTGCTGAAATTCTTCCATATTTAAGATAATTAATTAAATTTATTTTTGGCTATAAAGATAGTTGTTTCTTCATAATGACATTTATATTATTTATCGAAATATCTAAAATTAAGCATTTGTAAAACATAAACATAAATTTGAGGAAATTTGCTTTTTAATTCCTTTGGAGACTCCATGAATACTTCGACTAGCACTGCTATAAATTCAAATTTATCGGTATACGCATAATCCCTCAATATCTTTGTTTCTACTATTCTTTTTCGTAACTCAGCAGAACCCAGATGTTTTTCTAACATCAAAAATGTGTCATAAAAAATTTCGCTACTAATGTTACTGTTTTTAATAGAATTGTAATGAATAGCGTGTGTCATCTCATGTATCCCTAAACTTTTTCCTTTATCTTGATGTAAATTTCCTTTTTGAAAATCTTTCCAAGACAGAACCAAAGCTTTAGATCTTGGATTATACTCTCCTATGTTTTCTGTTTGACTTAGAATAGAAAAAAAAGATGTTGGATACAGGATGATAGTACTTAGATACTCTAATAAATAATGTCTCATTCCAAAGGTAAGTTGCGTTACCATTATTGTAACTTGCATGCGCATAAAATCATCAACTACTAATCCTTCTCTTCCTACAAAATTAGTTTTTTCTAAAAACCTAACAGCTCTATGCTCAAAATACTGTTTCTTGTTTTTGTCTAAAATCTTATAAAAATTATTTTCTTCCAAAAATTTTTGTAAATGGATTGGTAATTTTTTGAGAGTAGGATAAAAATGAATAAAGTAGGGTTTACTTTTATACTTTACATAAATCGATTCTGTGTATCGTAAAACATAATATACACAGATCAAAATCACCCCTACTGTAACCGTGATTCCTAATATATTTTGGAACATTGTGTTTTCAGGTAAGACCTCTTGAATAAGTAACAAAAAAATAATTCTATATATATTCAAAAAAAGTAATATGGATTAAGATTAATAAAAATAGTGTTTTAGAAATAAAAGCAATAGTAAAACAACTATTTAACACTTATATCTTATATTTCTTTTATTATCATTAGTGAACAAATAATACTTTTGAAATAGGCTACAATACAAAAAAATAAAATTATATTTTGTGATATTTTAACAATCACAATAGTGTTTCGGAATGAAATTTGATGAATGACTAAGATAGTCAATAGTCCGTTTTAATAATATTTTTATAAAACTTAAACTATGTATTAAATGTTTTCATTTTACAAACACCCAAAAAAAACATTAACTTGTATAGATAATTTATACAATAGTACGATCTCAAAATTACCAACTGAAAATCGAATTAGATATTGTGAATCATTAATTTACCGTACTACAGAGGATTTATCAAACTCGAAATGTGTTATGCAAAAAAAGAAGTTAAACAAGATTTTAGATGCAGCAAAAAAGGAATTAAAAAAACTAAAAAAACTAAATATGTAAAACCACTACTATATCCATAATTTTGATTTAGTTCTTACTGTTTTTGGAAATTTTCAACCCTAAACCCAAATCTTTTTTCATTCTTTATAATTGGTATTTATAATAGTATTATATTGGATTTTATTAAAGGAAATAAGTTTTGAAATACATAGAAATTTTAGTAAAACTGCGCAAAATTATTCGTTCTATTAATTTGGAGAGCAAAAAAATTGAAAAAGAATTAGGAGTAAGTATACCACAGCTTCTGGTGCTTCAGTACCTATCTGACCAAGACGACTACAAAGCTTTTGCTAAAGACATTAAAGCATATATTAATTTAAATGCAAGTACTGTTTCTGGGATTATATCAAGATTAGAAAACAAAGGTTTTGTTGCTCGATTACCCAAGCCAAATGACAAAAGAGCCATATACATAACTCTTACAGCTAAAGGCGCTGAACTGATTCAGAAATCTCCCACCACACTTCAGGAAAAGCTATCCCAAAAATTAAAGAAACTCACTCCTTTACAAATTGATGAGCTAGATAAAAACATAGAGTTATTAACTTCTATTATGGATGTAGAAGATATTGATGCTGCTCCCTTACTTACTATAAAGGAAATGACTAATTCTTCTGAAGAGTAACAATATTTTTCTTTTAATTTAATCCATATTGTGGAGTTTAATTCTCTCAGGCTTGCCTCGAAAACAAAATCTATTTACGAAAATATACCTCGTGAGCTTGCTCCGAGGTTATTGATTTACAAAAAAAGAAAATGTTAATAAAAATTAAAAACACATGTTTAAACTCAAATAGTTTGTATAGAAACTATTTATTTCCTATTTTAGCAAAAGGCCTTTAAGAAAAGTAGGTTTAAATATTGTTTCACTAAAACAAATAAATGAATAAAGATGAGTATCTAGAAAAAGCAATTGCATGGGCAGAAAAAAAATCTACAGTTTCTTTAAGAGCTACTCATAAAGCCTATAAAAGTCCTAAAATATTCACAAGCAAATCTACTAAAGAAATTATTCAAGCTGACTTATCTTTTACAACACACGGAGGAGCTAAACACTATACAGCAGTAGCTTTAAAAGAGGAAGATCCAAAAACGGTAGTTGTTAAATGGAAAGTACTTAGTTTTATGGCTTCTATGAAAAGAGGACAACTACACCTACTTACTCCAAAGGGGCACAAATCATTTACTGAAAAGTTAGTAAATCTTCACAATATAAACGCAATTATTCATTCAATCTAAAAATAAAGCTCTTCTAGAAAACACTTGAGTTTTTAGGTTAGCATACTAAACCCTTAATAAATAATTTAAATTATAATTAATATATAAATATGTCTCAAAAAAACGGAGTATCCGGAGAAAAAAAAGATTCACAAATCATAAGAAAAGAAATTAATTATTGGAAAGCACAAAGTAAAAAAAGAAAGTGTTCTGATTTTTCTGAAATGTCTTATTGGGAAGTGATGAGTACAAACAGTGCCTTATAAAAAATAATAAACACGCATAGTCTCTTTAACAAATTCCAATTCATATTTGTTAAAGAGACTATGCGTGTTTTACTTTTATGTTTTCTTTCAAAAAAATACCAATAACAAATCAATAGTCTAGTACAATACTTTAATTTAAGTAAATCTTCTTCTATTGTATTTATTATATTTCCTAACAGTATTTTTCTTTAGGACATATTGCCGCTTACTGTTGGAGTCTCGTTAGCTTAAATTAAGCTTTTAAAGCTATTAACAATATAACTAAAGCTATCTAACCAGTTTCTATGCTTCTTTATCAATAAGAATCACTTTTCCTTTATCTAATGTATTCTTAACATGATTATATACTACTTCAGAAACATAAGATGATATTGTAGATAACTATATCAATCTTTCTTTAATCCACATTGTGGAGTTTAATTTTCCGAAACTTGCTCGAAAACAAAATATATTTTCGGAAGCATACCTTGTGAACTTGCTCCGAGGTTATTGATTTTTAAAATACTTCATATACACAATTCTAATATTTATAGAATATCATAAATACATTAAAAAAAGCTTTTCATTTTTTTGTTGTAATTGAAAAATTAATCTGGTTAGCTGCATATATTCTAGTTAATACTACTAAAGTAACACTTTCGATTTAAAGAAAGAACCAGAAGAATTTTGAATACGCTAATAGATATTACACTTCTACATACTATTATTCGTAATTTTGAAACCAAAATGAGTTTGGTGAATTTATCGAAATAGATATCTTTTTATAATGGAGCTATAAAAGCGTGTTTTAACATTGTGAAAATTCATTTATACCCTATAGTAAAAAAACAGTTTTATATAAAAAACGAAAAATAAAGCAAAACTTTAAAAAGAGAAAAGCCTTAATATATTAAAAAATGAGTAACAGAAAGATTATAACCGAAAAAGCTAAACGTAATTTTAGGATAACCCGCTATGTTATCTACAAAGAAACAGCAATAGATGCGCGTGAGCAATCCTGGTCATTTTTAGGTGCTTTTATTGGTATTGGTTTGATCGCTTTTATCCAGTCTTATCAGTTTTCACGATTAGAAAACATACTTTTAATAGGCTCATTTGGAGCTGCTAGCGTTCTTATTTTTGGTGCTATTCAAAGCCCACTTGCACAACCCAGAAATTTTATTGGAGGTCAATTAATCTCAGCAGTAATTGGAGTAAGTGTCTTTAAGTTTTTACCTGATATCCTTTGGATAACCGCACCACTTGCGGTAGCTACATCCATTATAGTAATGCAAATGACCCGAACACTTCATCCACCAGGCGGAGCAACAGCTTTAATAGCTGTTATTGGTACAGAAAAAATTAAATCATTAGGATATTTATATGTAATCTCACCTGTATTTACTGGCACATTTATTTTGTTTATTACCGCTATTATGTTTAATAATATGACTAAATATCGTAGTTATCCTACTAATAAAAAATGGACAAGAATTTTTAAAAGTAAGTCAGCGCAAGATGAGTAAAACTGAAGAAGCTTTAAAAGAACGCATCAAAGAACTTACTTGTCTCTATGAGATCTCGTCTATCATTGTAAATGCAGATTTCGAAGAGATGGAAGGAACACTGCGGGCTATAGCATTGAGCTTAAAAAAAGGATTTCAATTTCCAGAAACTACCGAAATTGCTATTGAGACTCCCATCAACTCTTATGAAACAGGAGCAATTAATAAATCGAATTATCTGACTTCAGACATCATTATTTTTAATAAAGTAGGAGGTTGCATCATAGCATCACACAATGATGTTAAACCTAAGTTTCTTAAAGAAGAACAACCTCTATTAGATAACGTAGCTATGAAATTGGGTAATTTATTAGAACGTATCGAAATTCAGAAAAATGAAACGTCTCTCAAAAGACAAATGGAGCGTGCTGATCGTTTAGGCATTTTAGGAGAGTTAACTGCTGGTATCGCTCATGAACTTAATACACCTCTTGCTAATATTTTGGGATTTGCTGAGTTATTGAGAGATGATCTAAAAGAAAACAAGAGAGTCTCAGAAGATCTAGACAAAATCATTCACAATGCAATATTTTCAAGAGAAGTAGTAAAAAAATTAATGTTCTTTGCTTGTGAGATGCCACAAAAAATGCAACAAGTAAATATTGTACCGAGCATTAAAAACGCAATAGCATTACTAGATGCCTCTTTCAAGAAAGCAGAAGTTAAATACATTGTTAAAATTGAAGATGAAGAACTTTTGTTACGTGCAGATAATATTCAATTGACACAAATTATTTTCAATTTGATTATTAACGCCATTTATTTTTCTCCAAAAAATGGATTGGTTACAATTGAAGCATTTCAGACAAGGAAACATATTATTTTGAAAATTTCTGACGAAGGAACAGGGCTAACTGAAGAATCATTAGACAAAGTATTTCAACCTTTCTTCACTACAAAACCTACAGGAGATGGTTCTGGACTTGGCTTGAGTGTTGTACACGGTATTGTTGCCAGTCATAACGGAACTATCGTTGCTGAAAATAACACAAAAAAAGGGGCAACTTTTACGGTAAAACTCTTAAAATCATAAATAAAATGAAATTAAAGAAAGAAAACATACTTATCGTAGATGACGATATCAATATATTAGAACTATTACAAAGACACTTACAATCTTGGAACTACCATACATACAAAGCGATTTCAGTAAAAGAAGCAGTAACAATTCTACGAGATACCCATATAGATTTACTCATTACTGATTTGAAAATGCCTGAAATCGGAGGTTTTGAACTTATTAAGTTTGTTTCAGAACATTACCCTAAACTCCCTAAACTTGTTGTTACTGGCTATCCCTCAGTGCAGGAATCACTCACAGCGATTAAATCTGGGGTGGTAGAATACCTCACAAAACCATTTACAAAAGATGAATTAAGAGCTGCTATTGACAAATCTTTTACAGAGAAAACAAAAGGTGAGTCCTCTGAAATTCATGCTGAACGAAATGGAGGTATGAAAGATGAAATCAAGAAAGATAATGTTTATGGAGAAATTATAGGGAAATCAGAAAAAATTAATAATATAATTCAAACCATCGAACGTGTAAAGGATAACAAAGCTACAATCTTTGTGAGAGGCGAAAGTGGTACAGGGAAAGAACTTGTAGCCCGTGCCATTCATTATCAAGGTAAATTCTCGAGAGCGCCATTTATCGCAGTAAACTGTGGTGGGATTCCAGAAAACCTTTTGGAATCTGAACTATTTGGTTATACAAAAGGTGCTTTTACAGGAGCGGATAAGGAACGAGATGGTTTTTTTCAAGCAGCTAACGGTGGTACTATTTTTCTTGATGAAATAGGTAATGCCTCTACTTCGGTTCAATCTAGGTTATTACGAGTACTTCAAGAAAAAGAAGTTGTAAAAGTAGGTGCTCAGAAAGCAGAGAAAATAGATGTGCGAATTATCGCTGCGACTAATAGCGACTTGAAGGAAATGATTAAAAAAGGAACCTTTAGAGAAGATCTGTTTTATAGACTTACAGTAGTAGAAATAATTGTTGCTCCACTACGAGACCGCAAAGAAGATATATCATTGTTGGTAGATAAATTTCTCTTTAAATATGGTATAGAATACAAAGATCGATTTGTAAAAATAAGCCCCGAAACTTTGTCTGTTTTACTACGTTATGATTGGCCAGGAAATATTCGGGAACTGGAAAATGTTATCCAGCGTGCTGTTATTATGTGCGACAAAGTTATCAAGATTGAACATCTGCCCGACTCATTAAAATTCAATATTGAGTTTCCAAAAGATAAACTACTCCCACTTAAGGAAATTGAGAAACGTTACATACAAAAAGTACTCAATGCTACGGATAACAATAAAACCAAAGCTGCCGAAATTTTGGGTATTGATCGCAAAACAATACGACAAAAACTTTTAGAATAACCCCTTCTTAAGCGATACGATTCTACCCGATAGGGTAATTTTGTACCAGTAGTTATTTCTTTTACATATTAGCTAAAACCAGAAAGTCCTTGCTCCATAAGGGTTTTCTGGTTTTTGCGTTTTTTATGGCATCTAGTGGCATGCACATTGCCTTTAGTATATAAAACATAACAATTATGTATTATGAAATCAAATCCATTCAATATTTGCCCCACTTGTGTTCATGAAAATACTTGTGTACTAACCACCCAAAAAAGCCAAGTATGGTCGTGTAGCGAATATGACGAAGAAACAGTCACAATTGCGACAAAATTAAAACCTAAATCAATAATGAAAAAAGAACCTAAACCAGAGATGGCAATATCATAACGAATTAAATGACAAGTATTATGTTTTATCATAAATCATAAAGATAAATACTATAAAATCAAAGTAAAAACAACAGATGATTTTTTAATATACCTCCAAGAAGGAAATCTTCCTTAAAGATATCTCGAGAATAGGAGAAGTAAACATGACATAATAATTTAAAAATTTAATCAACATGAATTTAAGTTCAATACTAACCACATTTATTCATAAAAAATCAAAGAGCGAAAGTTCAAAAAGTAACACAAACAATAATGCTTTCGCAAATAAATACCAACAAAGACGTATAAGCAATCGTCTTTTTAAATAACGAATTAACAAAAAAAGTAATGGCAATAATAACAGTAACCCCAAGTAAATCAGTGAAAAATGTATTGGTAAAAGGTATGATGGACAATGTGATGGAGCAATTTAATAATGCTGCGGATCATATTAACCTACACCCTAATATTCGTAAAATATTAAGTATTACAAATAATGAGATTATTGTACATTTTCCAGTAAAAATGGATAATGGTGAAGTGGAAATTTTTACAGGATATAGAGTACAACATAATAATGCTTTAGGTCCTTATAAAGGCGGTTTACGTTATCACCCAACGGTAGATATTGATGCCGCAAGAGCACTTGCAATGTGGATGACTTGGAAAACATCTCTTGCTGGTTTGCCTTATGGAGGTGGTAAAGGGGGGATTCAGCTCGATCCTTCTAAGTACTCAGAAGGAGAATTGGAACGCATTACACGTAGATTTACATTTGCACTCGCTGATAATATTGGCCCAGAACATGATATCCCTGCTCCAGATGTAAATACTAATAGTCAAACAATGGCATGGATAGCAGATACTTATATGAGTACACGTCCACCTGCAGAACGTACAGCAAACCAACATGTAGTAACTGGGAAACCAGAAGGAAGTGGTGGTTTAGAAGGTCGTGATCGAGCGACTGGCTATGGAGTATTCTTGAATATAAAATTCTGGATAGAAAATAAAAATGAGACATTACAAGGCAAGAAATTTATTGTTCAAGGATTTGGAAATGTAGGATATTGGGCAGCACATTTCTTAGAAGAACAAGGGGCAAAATTAGTAGCTGTACAAGATGCCTTTGGAAGCCTTGAAAACCAAAATGGTATAAAAGTAGAAGATCTTTTCAACTATAGTAAAGCCAAAAAAGGTAGTATCGTTGATTTTCCAGAAGCTTCTCCTTTAGATACAGAAAGTTTTTTTACTACTGAATGTGACATCTGTATTCCGGCAGCGTTAGGAAACCAGATTACCAAAGAAAATGCTTCTACGATTAAAGCAAAACTAATTGCAGAAGGTGCAAACGGCCCAACAAATGTGGAAGGTGAGAAAATTTTATTAGAGCGAGGAATAACAATTATACCAGATATCTTATGCAATTCTGGTGGTGTAGTAGGAAGTTATTTTGAATGGCTACAAAACCGTAATGGTGAAATGTGGCAACTTGACGAAGTGATAACCAAGCTTGATAAAAAAATGAGAGAGTCTTTCAATAAAGTTTATGAGTATTCAGAAACAGAAGGAATAGGTTTACGTACAGCTGCTTACTGCATTGCTATCAAACGTATAGAGAAAGCATATGTACAACGAGGAATTTTTCCTTGATTATATATTCAATAATAAAAAGAAAAAACATGAAGTATGGAAATTTAATCTTAGAGAAAAAAGAGTATGTGTTTCTAAAACGCATACTTAATATCTCAGGGTATGTAGAAGATTTGAAAATACAAGAATCACTACTTCGTTTGAGTAATGAACTTAAAAATGCTCAAATTGTAGATGACTGTGATATGCCAAAAGACATTATACGCTTTAATAGTGAGATAATGGTTCGTTCAGAAAATGGATGGATAAAAACGTTACAAGTTGTTACTCCAGTAGAGAAAGATGCAAAGCGAGATAAAATATCAATACTCACTCCTATGGGAGCAGCTCTATTTGGGTATTCACAAGGAGATACAGTAATTTGGGATTTTCCTTCCGGAACACAACAGCTTGAAATAGTAAAGGTTACCCAAGACAAAAGTCTCACAAAAATTGAAGTACCTATTTAAAAATCATTGGAAATGGAAGCTATAACGACACAAATTTATAATCACGATACAGACATAGATGTTACACATAAAATAAACACCATAGAGCTAGACAACTGGATCAATCACTTAAAGTATATTAAAAATGAGTTAGCAAACCTTATTGGTTTATGTGGAGATGATTTAAGTAATAAACTTGATACTGAAAATGTTCTTTTAAAATTTCAAAAGAAAGAAGATGAGAACGACAATCTACTTAACGCACTTCATAAATATATGAGTTCAAGAAGAAATATTGTGGAATGCGAAGATACAGAATGTGATATGATCTTTATTACAGAACACGAAAGCTATAGAAGAAGTTATCTCTATCATTTGGATAAATACAGACGGCTAAAAGATGAATTTTTTAGCAAGGTACAAGGTAAATTTACTTTGCTGAATATGAAGCCTTAAGAATAAATATATTATCTATTGGAAACTGATTTGCCATATAAAATTGATACCCAAAGGAGGTTGTGTATCAAAAAAGATCTTATTGAATTGAGTCAATGGATCGATATGCTCTCAACAATTAATGATGAATTAGATTTATTAAAGATAATTGAAAAGCAGTTATTAAAAACTAGTCGTATTGAAGCTAATCTTCAAGCATTACGTAGAAAAAATACATTGATTATGGGTGTGCTTTGTAAATACGAACAAGAACTTAATAAGGAATATGAATATGGGAAAAGAGAATACGATATTATCCGGGCAAAAGAGCACGAAAAAAAACGTGATATCTATTCCGTATTAATTCAAGAATTCTTTCAACTCAAAAAAATGATTTACCATAACCTATCAAAATATCAACGAGGATAAAATCAAAAAAGATGAAAAATATTTTAATCCCTATAGATCTTAAATTTAATAGTTATGATGCTATTGACTATGCTGCTAATTTTTTTAAACACAAGAAATGTCATTTTTACTTTCTAAACACCTTTACCTATGATATTAAGGACTTAAATGCTATAAACCTACTACAGGCAGATGATGATTGGTATGAAAAACCTAAGCAAGATTCAAAAAAAAGTTTGGAACGTGCTATACAAAAATATGTACTCAACAATATGAATAAAGAACATCGCTTTAGTGCCATTTCAGAATGCGCAGACCTAGTTGAGAGCATGAAAAAAACTATCAAAGAAATGGATATCGATTTAGTCATCATTGCAAGAAAAAAGCAAGTTGACGGAAACTATAAAAGGTATAAAAAAAACACAAAGCGTATTATTGAACAGATCAGAGAATGTCCTGTAATGATTATTCCTTCATCTACACATATACAAAAATATCCTGAATTCGTATTGGTTTCAAATTTTAAAGTAGAACTACCAAAAGTTGAACTGGAAAATTGGCTTGAATTAGTAGAAATAGTCAAAGGCAATGTTAAGATAATGGCTCTTACAGGAAAAGAGCAAATGACACAACTTCAGAAAGCAAATCAAAATCGAGTTCAATGTTTGATTGAAAAAATTTCAAAACCCCCTGTTATTGTAGAATATCTAAAAACTACACAAGACCTCAAGAATTTTGCTGAATATAGTTCAGATTATATTATTTGTCTAATGGATAGAAAGCCTAGTTTTTGGAGAAAATGTGGATTAACTCATTCTCTAATCACTAATTTAGGACCTCTTCAAAACACTCCTTTAATCGCATTACATCGCTAAAACTATAAAAAAAATGAGTAATCATAAATTTAATATGTACATAGCTATAATTGGAATAGCAATTATTGGATTATTAAACTGGTTAGTCCCTGCACCTATTTTTCAATAACAATAAATTTAGTTTGCTAACTTTATTCAGAAATTTTTTATATTTAAAAACTTATAATGATACTCCATCGCTATTATCACAACAGACAATATAAGTTTCTCCACCTACTCACAAAAATATTTGCGAATTTTCTATTCAGTTTGTATTTACTAAATTAGTTGTTTAAACAACATAAATAATCTTATACAAGTTCATTGTAAATATTATAACAAACCTATGTTAAACCGAAAAGGGGTAGTGAATAAAAAAATAAATATTGAAAAAATATTAAATGAAATCGGAGAAATTTATTCCCCATTATCCAATGAATGCCAACAGGAATTTATTGGATATTCAAAAGTTTGTACATTCAAAAAAGGGGATATTGTAGTTCGTGAAGGGCAATTTTCTGAAAAAGCGTACTTGATTATACAAGGTTCTGCTAGAGCCTATTATCTAAAAGATGGAAAAGACATTTCAGACTGGTTTACTTTTGAAAATGAGATTATGGCTTCAATAGTAAGTTTTTTTAGTAAAGTGCCCAGTCCTCATTATGTGGAGTTTGTTGAAGACTCTATTGTTCTTGAGTTTTCAAAAGATAATGCTGATAGTCTTTGTAGTAAATATCACGATTTTGAGCGCTTTATTAGCAAAGTTGTTACCCAAACTATGTTAGGTCTGTGCGAAAGATTATATACTATTCAATTCAACAAAGCCGATGAAAGGTATAAACACTTGTTAAACATTTATCCTAACATAACAAACAGAATTCCATTAACTCATATTGCTTCCTATTTAGGAATTACACTTGAAACTTTGAGTAGAATAAGAAACCCTAAAAACCGAATTTGATTTATATCAAATGATACTTCTTTCATTAGTTTGACATTTGTTAAAACAATAAAAAAATGAAAGAAAATAATAAACAACTAATATCAATTTTTGGAAAATGGTGGGAACCTATTAGAAAATGGTTTTACCCAACGTGGTTACTCTATGAACTTTCAGTTCGTTTTTACGATTACGCAGTAGATGTTCATAATTATTTTATTGAAAAACAAGGTTATTTCGTTTCATACATCGGAGAAATAGGTACTCAAACTTTAGCTGTTTTTTGTAGCATAGCTACTTTTGTAATTTGTACAGCTTTTTTAACAGTGTCTGCTTGTTTTATTCTTTATAAGTTTTTTAAAATCAAAAACTTAACAGATGTTAAATTTGAAGAGAAGATTAAAAAATATTTCTAAAGCAGATGAAAAAAATACTAATTATAAATGGACATCCTGATAAAGAAAGTTTCAATTTTGGGCTTTCAGAATCATATAAAAAAGGGGCTAAAAAATCAAATGCTGAAATAAAAGAAATTAATATAAGAGAATTAAACTTCAACCCAAATCTTCAATTTGGATATAGAAAGAGAACAAGTTTAGAACCAGACTTATTAGATGCTCAAATCAAATTAAAGTGGGCAGACCATTTAGTTTGGGTATACCCTGTTTGGTGGAGTTCTGTGCCTGCAATAATGAAAGGATTTTTAGATCGAGTTTTACTTCCTGGATTTGCTTTTAACAAACGAGAAAAATCATTATTTAGTGACAAGTGTTTTACGGGAAAAACTGCAAGAATAATTTGCACATTAGACCAACCTGCATGGTATTACAAATGGATTTATAGAAACCCTAGCCATAACGCCATGAAAAAAGGAACATTGAGTTTTATTGGGGTAAAAAAAGTACGAATTACAACTATTGGACCTATAAGACTTTCTAAAGAAAAGGTTAGAGTAAAATGGTTGAAAAAAGTTGAAAAATTAGGACAAATGAATAAGTGATAATTGACAGTAGCAATAATTACATAAGAAGAGGTGTTGTTCTTTATATTTACAACAATAACTTTTTTAAATAAATTAACATTTTAAATTATTAGAGGTTACAATTCTTCGATAGTGATCTCATGCTTTATTACTAATAAATGGAATTTTATCTATCTCCAGTTTTTATGAAGATGAAAAAAATGCATGATAAGTGGATAATTATATAAAGAATTGGTAATAGTATCTTTTTCAATAGTTAAGTAATCGACACCTTTTTTTGCGTTTCTAAGACATAAGTAATACCAATAGAATCACTTTCTACACTAATTAGATCCGTATGTTTCATTAGGAAATTATATTTGTTGTTTTATTACTCTTGTAAATCTAAGAGTTTTGGGGGTTATTTATCAAAAAATGTAAGTTTCTATTTTAGAAACTTACATTTTTTGATAAATTTTTTATAAGCTTATATAGCTATAATTTCTTTCAATTCTTTAATAGTTTGAGCAGGGTCAGAGCTTTTAAAAACAAAACTTCCTGCAACCAGTACATCTGCTCCTGCATCAATTAATTTTTTTGCATTTTTGCTAGTAACGCCTCCATCAATTTCTATAATAGTATTAGCATTATTTCGTGTAATGATTTCACGTAATTGGATAATTTTTTTATAAGTGTTATCAATAAATGATTGTCCTCCAAACCCTGGATTTACACTCATTATACATACCAAATCAATATCATTAATAATATCTTCTAAAAGACTTACGCTAGTGTGTGGATTAATAGCCACTCCGGCTTGCATTCCTTCCGCTTTAATCGCTTGTAAAGTTCTGTGTAAATGTGTACAAGCTTCATAATGTACAGTTAAGATATTACTGCCTAAATCTGCAAATGTTTTAATGTATCTATCAGGATTAACAATCATTAAATGTACATCAATGGTTTTATTTGCATGTTTTACTATATCTCGCAAAACAGGCATTCCAAAAGAAATGTTAGGTACAAAAACACCATCCATAATATCTATATGAAACCAATCGGCTGCACTATTATTAATCATTTCTACATCGCGTTGTAAATTAGCAAAATCTGCTGCTAGTACCGAAGGGGCAATACGTTTTAAAGCCATAAAAAAGGTTGTTTACGGCAAAAATACTATTTAAGTTTTAAATATAGTATTAAGTAAGCTTCATAAATTTTTTAGTAAGATATGATATACTATCAAAATGCTCTGGATTATTTGTTTTTTCTTTGTTTAAAAATTGTTGTAATTCTTTTTGATTATAATGGTCGGATATTACGGTAAAAGAAGGATTGTATTTGCGAAGAGTAGGGGTTTTTATTTCCTTGTCTAGCATTTTAATAATGTTATAATGCCTTGCATCTTTCTTTATTTTATTAAAGATCATTTTTACAAGGTGTTTTTCTCCCTCAAGGATTTGAAAAAAATTTCTGTCAGAATATATTAATATCCCTATAATGTTTAATTTGTTATTATTGGTTTTAATAAGATCCATAAGCTGTGCTATATCATAACTTGATATTTTGGAGGTAGCTGTGCTAACATAACTGATTACATATCTCATAGTAAAATTTTAAAGAAACCTACTTAAAGGTACAGGTTTTGAGGATAGGTAACTATGGTTTTTTAAGTTAAAGTATTAAAAAAAACGAGTATTTACTTGTTTATTTATTGATATTTATGGGTTACCGTAAAGTAATTAAGAATTGCCATAAAAAAAACCTCCGGTAATCAGCCGGAGGTCATTCATCAATCAAAAAACGAACAGTTATGTTATAAAACTGTTTGTAGTCGCAATTTAGGTATTTATCCTAAATAAGTCTTCAATATTTTACTTCTGGATGTGTGCTTTAATCTTCGTATAGCTTTTTCTTTAATCTGTCTTACACGTTCTCGGGTTAAGTCAAATGTTTCTCCGATCTCTTCAAGAGTCATAGGATGTTGGTCACCAAGCCCAAAATATAGTCTTATTACATCTGCCTCTCTAGGGGTTAATGTTTCTAACGCACGTTCTATTTCTGTTCTTAAAGATTCATGTAATAATGTTCTGTCTGGGTTTGGGGATTCTCCAGAGTTTAGTACATCATATAAGTTAGAGTCTTCACCTTCAACTAGTGGTGCATCCATACTTACATGGCGACCAGAGTTTTTCATAGATTCTTTAACATCATTGATGGTCATATCTAATTCTTTTGCAATTTCTTCTGCGCTTGGAGGGCGTTCATGAGATTGTTCTAAAAAAGCATATGTTTTATTGATCTTATTGATAGATCCAATTTTGTTTAAAGGTAAACGAACAATACGAGACTGTTCTGCTAAAGCTTGTAGAATAGATTGACGAATCCACCATACAGCGTAGGATATGAATTTAAACCCTCTGGTTTCGTCAAAACGTTTAGCAGCTTTAATTAATCCTAAGTTACCTTCGTTTATTAAATCAGGGAGAGTAAGTCCTTGGTTTTGATATTGTTTAGCAACTGATACTACGAATCTAAGGTTAGCCTTGGTTAATTTTTCAAGGGCTCTTTCGTCTCCAGCTTTAATGCGTTGCGCTAATTCTACTTCTTCATCTGCTGTAATAAGATCTACTTTCCCTATTTCTTGCAAATACTTATCTAGCGATGCAGTTTCACGATTCGTTACCTGCTTCGTAATTTTAAGTTGTCTCATCTATTTTACCTTGAAATTTAATTATGAATATTATGGGGCTTTATCTTTTATACGTAAGATGTTATATAAATGTTACAAAATAATTGTCTTTTTTCTTGATTGACTATAAAGAGAAACTGTATGAAATTAATTTTTTACTATAAAAAAATTAAATATGTTTTATAAAAAAATCACTTTTACGTTTTGTAAAAGTGATTTTTTTTATAATTAATAAAAAGAAATAAATTACTCTTCTCTTTTATTTGGTCTAGGTTTTCTGTCATCTCTAGGCTTGTCTCCTTCTGGTCTTGGAGGTCTAGGTAATAGAGCCTTTCTAGAAACTTTTTCTTTACGCGTTCTAGAGTCAATACCAAAATATTTCACATCAAATATATCTCCCATATTTACAACATCACTAACATTCTCAGTACGTTCCCATGCTAATTCTGAAACGTGAAGTAAAACTTCATTACCAGGAGCTTCCATATATTCTACTACTGCACCAAAATCTAACATTTTGATAACTTTAACTTCATAGACGCTATTTACTACTGGTTTAAATGTAATAGAATCAATTTTTGCTAACACAGCATCAATTCCTTCTTGACTTGTACCTAAGATTTCAACTAATCCTTCTTCTGTGATAGGATCTTCATTAATTACAATTGTAGTTCCAGTTGTTTTTTGTAATTCTTGAATTACTTTTCCTCCAGGTCCGATTAATGCACCTATATATTCTCCAGGAATAGTTTTGGTAACCATTTTAGGAGCGTGTGCTTTTACATCTGTGTTTGGTGTAGCAATGGTTTCTATTAATTTACCTAGGATATGTATACGGCCTTCGGCAGCTTGCTTTAGTGCGTTTACTAAAATTTCATAAGAAAGACCTTTTACTTTAATAT
This sequence comes from Aquimarina muelleri DSM 19832, assembly GCF_000430665.1. Lineage (GTDB taxonomy): Bacteria > Bacteroidota > Bacteroidia > Flavobacteriales > Flavobacteriaceae > Aquimarina > Aquimarina muelleri. The sequence continues at coordinate 272,452 of NZ_AUML01000001.1, forward strand.
CCATTTGGCAGGCAGTAATTCCATCTGCAGTACCAGTAACCTTAAAATCCATATCTCCTAAATGATCTTCATCTCCTAAGATGTCAGATAAAACTGCATATTTTCCTGTTTCACTATCAGAAATTAACCCCATAGCAATACCAGAAACTGGTTTTATCATTTGTACCCCAGCGTCCATTAAAGCCATAGTTCCAGAGCATACAGTTGCCATAGAAGAAGAACCGTTAGACTCTAATACTTCTGATACTATACGCACAGTATATGGGCAATCAGCAGGAATCATTCCTTTTAAAGCACGTTGTGCTAAGTTACCATGACCAACTTCTCTACGAGAAGTTCCTCGTATAGGTCTTGCCTCTCCAGTACAGAAAGGAGGGAAGTTATAGTGAAGGTAGAATGTTTCTTCTCCTTCATAAGAAGGCATATCAATTTGATTAGCTTCTCTAGAGGTTCCTAAAGTTACAGTGGCTAATGCTTGGGTTTCTCCTCTTGTAAAAATAGAAGAACCATGAGTAGAGGGTAGATAATCTACTTCACACCAAATTGGTCTGATCTCATCTGTCTTACGGCCATCTAAACGTAACCCTTCATTTAATGTTAAATCACGAATAGCAGCCTTTTCTGCTTTAGAATAGTATTTAGATACTAAATCTCCAAAGTCTTCCAATTCTTCTTCAGAAAAAGTAGCTTTTATTTCTTCTTTTATTTCTGAAAAAGCTAAACCGCGCTCTTTTTTTGAAGAACCCGCTTTAGCAACATTGTATACTTTATCGTACGCTAAATCATGAATTTTCTTAGCTAAATCTTCATCTTCTCTTTCTGGATCGTACTCTCTGGTTTCCTTTTTTCCAAAGGCTTCTGCTAATTTAATTTGCGCAGCACATTGTATTTTTATATGATCATGAGCGAATTTAATAGCTTCCACCATTTCTTCTTCGCTAATTTCTTTCATTTCGCCTTCTACCATCATTACAGAATCTGCAGAAGCGCCAATCATCATATCGATGTCTGATTCTTCTAACTGTGCTCTGGTAGGATTGATGATAAACTCACCATTTATGCGACCTACACGAGCTTCTGAGATAGCACACTCAAAAGGGAAGTCGGATAATTGTATTGCTGCAGAGGCTGCTAATCCTGCCATTGCATCTGGCATAACATCATCATCATGAGACATTAATTGAATCATCACTTGTGTTTCTGCGTGGTAATCTTTAGGAAACAATGGACGCAGTACGCGATCAACTAATCTCATAGTTAATACCTCTCCATCACTTGGTCTTGCTTCTCTTTTAAAGAAACCTCCAGGATAACGACCTGATGCTGCAAATTTCTCTCTATAATCTACTGTCAAAGGTAAGAAATCTACATCACTTTGTTTGTAATTTGAAACGACTGTACATAATAGCATACATTTGCCTGATTGTACAACAACAGAACCATGTGCCTGTTTTGCTAATTTTCCGGTTTCAATAGAGATTTCTCTACCGTCACCAAGGTCAATGACCTCTTTGTAAACTTTTGGAATCATATTTTTTTTTGATTCTAACCTATCGCTTTTATCAAAATGATAAAACTTGATACGTTTAATTAAACATTGGTTTCCGTCTTACTCGGACGGACAAGGTTGTGTTGTTGTAGTTGTACGACCAATGAAAAACTAAGGCATAGATTAATCTTTTTTATTATAAAAACAAAAAAAGAGGCGGGAAGCCTCTCTTTTCATTACTTTCTTAATCCTAATTCCTTTACTATTGCACGGTATCTTAAAATATCTTTTTTAATGAGATAATCTAATAGATCTCTACGCTTTCCTACTAATTTTACTAGAGAACGCTCTGTGTTGAAATCTTTACGATTCTTTTTTAAGTGTTCAGTAAGATGAGTAATTCTGTGCGTGAATAATGCAATTTGACCTTCCGCAGAACCACTGTCATTTTTTCCTTTACCGTGTTTAGCGAAAATTTCTTCTTTAACTTCTTTTGTTAAATACATTCCAATATTATTTAAATGATTTTTATGTATGTCCATAGCACTTTACTATGAGCGTGCAAATATACTGTTTTTTGCTTTATAATTATATTTTGTCTAAAAAAACATAAAAGCTATATTTTATTGTAAATATATTTCTTTTTTATTTTTAGCTTCAATACTTGTTAGTTCATTAATGGGCGATTAAGAATCAAGTTTAGGTATAAATTTATTCTTTGTTTTAGTTCGTGTCTTGGGGTTATGAAATCTAAGAAGCCGTGCTCTTTTAAAAATTCGGCAGTTTGAAATCCTTCAGGAAGTTCTTTTCCTGTGGTGTCTCTTACTATACGAGGTCCTGCGAATCCGATTAATGCTCCTGGTTCAGCAATATTGATATCTCCTAACATAGCGAAGGATGCAGTCGTTCCACCTGTTGTTGGATCTGTGCATAAAGATATATATGGTATTCCCGCATCTGCTAATTGTGCTAACTTTGCAGAAGTTTTGGCTAATTGCATTAGGGATAATGCTGCTTCCATCATACGAGCACCTCCTGATTTGGAGATAATCATAAACGGAATTTTATGTTTTAGGGAATAGTCTGCTGCTCTGGCGATTTTTTCTCCTACTACGCTACCCATCGAGCCTCCTATGAATGAAAAATCCATGCATGCAATAACTAAATCGTTTCCACAGGATTTACCTACTGCTGTTCTTACTGCATCTTTTAGATTTGTTTTGTCTTGTGCTTCTTTAAGACGGTCAACATATTTCTTTTTGTCTTCAAATTTAAGAGGATCTTTAGAGGTGATGCTTTTGTCTAATTCAGTAAATTTTTTACCATCAAATAAGATTTCAAAATATTCTTTGCTTCCAATTCTTACATGATATCCGTCTTCTGGACTAACGTAGAAATTTTTTTCAAGTTGTTCCGCATCTACAATTTTTCCTGTAGGAGATTTGTACCAAAGCCCCTTAGGGACGTCTTTCTTGTCTTCGGTAGCTGTTTGTATACCTTTTTGTGTTCTCTTAAACCAAGCCATAAATTTATATTATATTAAGAAAGCTGAAACTTTGTAAAAAAGTTTCAGCTCTGGTTTTAGTGTTTACAATGTGTTTACATTGTTTAGATCCTCAAATGCTTTTTTAAGACGAGTTTTAAAAGTAACTTCACCTTCTCGTAGCCATTTTCTTGGATCATAATATTTTTTATTAGGTTCTTCAGATCCCTCTGGATTGCCTATTTGTGTTTTTAGGTATTCAATATTGTTTACCATATAGTCGCGTATACCTTCGTTAAAAGCAAACTGTAGGTCTGTATCAATATTCATTTTAATAACTCCGTATCCTATAGCCTCTCTTATTTCTTCTAAAGTAGAACCGCTACCTCCATGAAACACAAAATCGATGTGGTTATGCTCGACTCCATATTTTTCTGAAATAAATTCTTGAGAGTTTTTAAGAATTTTTGGGGTTAATTTTACATTTCCTGGTTTGTATACACCATGTACATTACCAAAAGCAGCAGCAATAGTGAATTTATCACTTATTTTACTTAACTCTTCATAAGCATATGCAACTTCTTCTGGTTGTGTGTATAGTTTAGAGTCATCTACGTCACTATTGTCAACTCCATCTTCTTCTCCACCAGTTATACCAAGTTCAATCTCTAAAGTCATCCCCATTTTACTCATGCGAGATAAGTACTCTTTACAGATTTCTATGTTTTCTTCGATTGGTTCTTCCGATAAATCAATCATATGAGAACTGTATAAGGATTTCCCTGTTTCTTTATAAAACTCTTCTCCAGCATCTAATAAGCCATCGATCCATGGAAGCAGTTTTTTTGCACAATGGTCAGTGTGTAAAATAACAGGAACTCCATAGGCCTCTGCTAATAAATGTACATGTTTTGCTCCAGCTATTCCTCCAGCTATAGCAGCTTTTTGATTTTCATTAGATAATCCTTTTCCTGCATTAAACTGTGCTCCACCATTAGAGAATTGAATAATTACAGGAGAGTTTAATTCTGCTGCGGTTTCTAAAACGGCATTTATAGAATTAGAACCGATGACATTAACAGCAGGTAATGCAAAAGCTTTTTCTTTTGCATATTTAAAAATAGCTTGCACTTGATCTCCTGTTGCAACCCCTGGTTTGATGTTGTGACTCATAATTTAGTTTTGGTTTATAAGCTTACAAAAATAGTAAAATTATACGGAAAGCGATAAGAATAAAATAATCATTAAAATTTAGGGTTAAACATTCTGAAAATTTTAGAGATAGGGGATGTTGGTTTTGTTATAAGCTAAATTAAAAAGGATAATTAATCCCAAAATTACGGGTAGCTTCAGATAATCGGTATCCTTTAAACCATCTTTGATCTTCGTCGTTAGCAGGATTGAAAGTTTTAAAACCAAGGTCAAATCTTAAAACAAAAAAATTGAAATCATAACGAAACCCTAAACCAGTTCCTACGGCTATTTCTTGTAGATCATCAAGGCCTGAAAATACAGCGTCTTCATCTTCGACATTGTCTAAAACATTCCAAATGTTACCGACATCAATAAATAAAGCACCATGCAGAGATCCTAATATGTTATATCTATATTCTAAATTTAATGCAATTTTCATGTTAGCTTCATTAAATTGGTCTCTTCCTCCTGTACGCCCTGGTCCTAAATCATATACTAACCATGCTCGATTATCATTTGGACCTCCTCCAAAAAAACTTCTGGCAAAGGGAATACTATTTGCATTGCCATAAGGTATTGCTATCCCGCCAAAAGCTCTGAATGCAATTACATTTTTTCTACCTAAGTCCCAGTGCTTTATGTAGTCTATTTCTGTTTTGATATACTGAGAAAACTCAACACCAAATATTTCAAAACGCTTATTAGAATTTTCTTTTAATCCAGATATGCTTGATACAGTACTTAATAGATTACCAGCTAGTTCAATTTTAGTCCTAAACCTAGAGTAATTTTCATCATAAAGATTTTCTCTATTGTTTTTTATAAAGGTGTAGTTTGATGCAAAAATTAGGTTATCCTCGGTTAGACGAACTTTTCTTTCATTAATATTGCGTATTTCTTGTAGCTGATTTTGAGTTAGACCTGTTCCAGAGTTTAAGGATTGTGAGATGAATCCATTTGCTCCAGATGGTATGTTTAAGGTATTAGAATTTGGTTTGGAGAAAAAAGGAGAATTTGGTTCAAGAACTTGAGTAGCAATGTTATTTAACTTGTTAAATGAAGTGTTGTAAATGTTGAAATAATTGCTGGTGTTTAAGTTTCTAACATATTGAACATTAGTGAGGTCTAATGTGTTTGTTATGGTATTGTTTGGTTTCCAGCTATAACCAAATATACCTGTAGCATTCTGTTTGTCTAATCCAATGTTTTGTTGCACATTTATTCCAAATGTTAGATTTGTAGTAGGAGACATGTATTTTGGAATGATTTTATTGACCTTAAGAGGAAAAAGTATTTTAGGGAAGGATAACCTTAGATCAGTTCCTATTTCTGATATATTAAAGAATTTTTTATCGCTATCAACAACGTCATTAGAAGATCCTATGCTTCCTCTTGCAGAAATTTCTAAAATCTCTGCGCCTCCAAAAAGATTACGTATTAAAAGAGATCCTCCAAAACCTGTTCCAAACGCTTGAATATTTGAAGTCAAAATATCAAAATCTATATTTGTGCTATATTTTTTTCTGGGAGTAAGTAAGATGTTTGCAATAAGATCTTCTCCTTTTGGGTCATTTGGATCAGTGTCAAATCTAATATTAGGGTATTTGAAAGATTTTAAGTTGCTAATTTGGTTATAAGTAAGGGTGCGATCTTTGTCTCTGAAAATTTCACCAGGAGTTATTAAGACAGAATTTGTAATTGATTTGCGAGTAAACTTTATTTTTTCATACCCATAAATGTTATACCCTTTGTAAATAGTGCTATCCTTGGGTTTTTGGTTTCGGTTTTGATACGAATAATCTGTAAATATGTTTACTTTACTTATTTTGTGTACTTTAAACGGGGTTCTATAGGTAGAGTCTCCGTAACTTATAGAGCGGTTTTTTATAAGTAGATTTAGATTTACTTTATGATTTGTGTTAATAGTATCTGCGTCAAATTTGATAAATTCTTTTTCAAAGTGGAAGAGTCCAGAATTTCGGTATAAAGAAGTGAGTCTTTCTCTTTCAGATTCTATATCTGAAGTTTTGTATTGTTTGCCACTAATAATAGAGGACTTGTTTATATGAAGTTTATATATAGAATCCGCAACCTTAGATTCTATTTTTGTGTTTAAAGAATCTATGAAATATGGTTTATTTGGCTTTATATAATAATCTACTGTTGCTGTTTTGTTGTTTTTTTTATGGATTTTATAATCTGCTTCAATGTTAAACCAGCCATTATTCCAATAATATGCATGTAGTCTTTTGATAGATCGTTTTACCTTAGATTCATTAATGACAGAGGGAGGTTCACCAGTACTTTTTAGCCATTCATTAATTCGGATTAATCCAATACCTAAACGATCAACTTGTTTTTTAGAAAGAAAATTCACCATTCGTTTTTCACGATTGGGTTTTCTTGTGAGCCAGTCTTTGTATAAAGAATCTTGATTTACACTAGCAAGATTATAGATATGAAGTCTAATAGGTATGCCTAAAAGTTTAGTGTTAGGTTTTTGGGAAATTTGATTGTAGAGTTTAGAATCTTTAGATTTGATGCTGTCTACAAAAATCGTATTTTTCTCCAATAAAAATTCCTGTTCCTTAACTCTTTTTATCGCATTACACGAAAATAAAAAGATGGTAGTTAAGGTAATTAATAATATTTTTGTCTGAAAGTGTTTCAATCCTTATTCATTATTGATCCAAAAATACACTATTTGTATGGTTAGTAAAAACCAAAAGAAACTAATAAAGAGTTTATATCAAAAAAAGTACCGAAAACAATATGGATTGTTTGTTGCTGAGGGTAAAAAAGTAATAAATGAGCTTTTAGAAGAAGGGGTAAAGCTTTATTCTCTTTTTACTATTGAGGATATTTTTGATGTAGATCAAGCAAGTAAATATATTGTTACAGAGGAAGAGCTAAAACAAATTAGTTTTTTGACTACTCCTCAGATAGTATTAGCTGTATTTTATATTCCTTATAATGGTGGTATTGAAGAAAGAGGTTTAATTTTAGCATTAGATGATATCCGGGATCCTGGCAACTTGGGGACTATAATTCGCTTATGCGATTGGTTTGGGATTAAGGATTTAGTTTGTTCTATGCAAACTGTAGATTGTTATAATCCCAAGGTAATTCAAGCGACTATGGGATCTATTACCCGAGTAAATATTAATTATGTAGACTTAAAAAGTTTTTTGACTACAAAAGCTAAAGAGTTTAAAGTGTATGGAACTTTTATGGAAGGTAAGTCTATTTATAAAGAACAGCTTTCTGAAAATGCTATTCTTATAATGGGTAATGAGGCAAATGGAATTTCTGAGAGTATTCAAAATTTTGTTCAGGATAAGGTAACTATACCTCAATTTGGAATAAATAAAAAAACAGAAAGTCTTAATGTGGCTACAGCAACAGCAATTGTTTTAAGTGAGTTTAAAAGATCTTAAAAATAAATAGGTTTTATTGAAATGTGAAATTTATAAAAATCCCTCTGGTAGACATTTTGTCAATAGTAGCTGTGTATGGGCTATCTGGGTCATTATCCTTTACTAATTCATCAGACATGGCAAATACTCCTCTTATAGAAGGGGTGAATTTGAAATAATAAAGATAGAGGTCTATCCCAAAACCTATTTCATAATAATTAGTATTGGTTTTCATTCGAAATTGTCCTACACTATTATCATCTGGGTTATCTTCATTACTAGAAAGGTTGATAGAGGTGGAAACTCCACCAATAATAAAAGGTTTAATATTGTTAATTCTTTTGGTAGATATTTTTAGTAATAAAGGGATGTGGACGTATGTGGAAGGTACTTCTCTGGAAGATTCAAAATCAGATTCAAATTCAGGATTCGAAAATTTTAGGTTTCTTGTATTGAATATTACCAATGGCTCTAGTCTAAGATCTAAGTAGTCATTTATTCTAAGATTTCCTAAAAGACCTACGTTAAAACCGAGGGAAGCATCATGTATGATATCAGTGTCTGAGGCATCTGCAGAATAATCAAAATTAAAATCATAACTATTAAACCCAAGGATATAACCATAGCTAAACCTTGGCTTGTCGAAGTTTTGAAGATTTTGTACCTTTTCTTTAGAAAATAGCTGTGCACTCATATTTTGAGTGTATGCTAAAACAACGATGAGGATAAATATTCTTTTCATTAAAATTAAATTAACCTTTTAAATGGTTTTAAAAAAACCTTAAACGTTTCGGATTCGTTACTTTTAAAAACACTATCATAACTTTTAAGTTATTTTGTAGCGGTATAAATGGTAGCGACACCAAAAGTTTGTGGAGCGTCTTTGACTTCTATAAACCCAATTTTTTTCAAAATATTGTTGAGCTCTTCTCCATATGGAAAAGCTGCGGCACTTTTACTAAGATAAGAATATGCAGATTTGTCCTTAGAAAATAGTCTCCCTATCAAAGGTAAAATTTTTGATGAATATAATTTGTATCCTTGTTTGTATGGCGTTTTTGTAGGGATAGAGGTTTCTAAAATAACAAAAATACCTCCGGGTTTAAGTACTCTGAAAATTTCTGAAAGGCCTTTTTTTAAATTTTCAAAATTACGTACTCCAAAAGCTACAGTTACAGCATCAAAATAATTTTCAGGATAGTCAATGTTTTCACTATCTCCTTGTACCATATTGATAATGGAATCTAGTTTTTTTGTACTAACCTTTTGTTTACCTATTTTTAACATTCCAGAAGAAATATCAAGACCTATTATTTCTGAAGCCCCTGTTTTCGATAGGTTTATAGCTAGATCTCCAGTTCCTGTTGCAACATCTAAAATTCTTTCAGGATTAGATTTTTTAACAAGATTAACTACTTTCTTACGCCATTTAAGATCTATTCCAAAAGAAATAACGCGATTAAGACCGTCATAATTCTCTGATATGGTATCGAACATCTCAGCAACCTGTTCTTTTTTAGACCGGTTTTCGTTTTTGTATGGTGTTATTTTTTCTGACATTCAAAAAAATTTAGGCAAATATACATTATTTGATATGGATCGTCAGAATAGAATCGAATTAAGTTGAAGATAAACAAATTTTACTAGTTAGTCAATTTACGTTACCTTTGCATACTTTTACATTCTAAGATAATATTAAATTACTTTTTTTAAGTAGTTATTCTTAGTTTTATTTTTTTTTATGAAAAATAATATACAAAACCAATGAAAATTATTATTGCCGGTGCTGGTGAGGTAGGGTTTCATTTGGCGAAATTACTTTCTTTTGAGTCTCAAGACATTACGCTTATTGATACAGATAAGGAATGTCTTAATTATGCAGATACACATTTAGATATCAGGATTATTAAAGGAGATTCTACTTCAATTGCTATTTTAAAAGAAGCAAGAGTAGAAAACGTCGATATGGTAATAAGTGTTACTTCTAGCGAAACAACTAATATTACTATTTGTGTATTAGCAAAACAGTTAGGAGCTAAGCGTACTATTGCAAGGATTTCTAATACAGAATTCATAGGTAATAAAGAGGAAATAGGATTTGCTAAGTTCGGAATTGACGAACTAATTTCTCCCGAAGCTCTTGCTGCAAGTGAAATAGAATTACTCCTTAGTCAATCTGGATTTCATGATAGTTATGAGTTTGAGAACGGAGCGTTAACGATGGTAGGTACTACCTTGTCTAAAGAGGCCTTGTTTGTAGGTAAATCAGTGAGGGAAGCGGCAGAGATATTTCCAGAATTACATTTTATGCCAATAGCAATTCAACGTTCTGGAACTCAGTATACATTGATTCCTAGAGGAGATACTACCTTTAAAGATGGAGATCAAGTTTATTTTGTTACATCCAAAGGAGGTGTCGAAGAGTTATATAAATTAATAGGAAAAGTAAAAGAACAAATCAAAAAGGTTATGATTTTAGGAGGTAGTAAGATCGGTTATAAAACCGCACGAGACCTTTGTAATCATAAATTTAGAGTAAAACTTATAGAGAAAGATAAAGATAAATCTTTTGATCTGGCAGATGAGTTGCCTAATGCTCTAATCATTAATGGAGATGGAAGGAATGTAGAGCTATTAGAAGAAGAAGGGATTGACGGGATGGATGCTTTTATAGCAGTTACAGGAAATTCTGAAACTAATATTATGTCTTGTCTAGTAGCTAAATCTAAAGGAGTTAGAAAGACTATAGCATTGGTAGAAAATATGGATTATTTTCAATTATCTCACTCTATTGGTATAGATACTTTGATTAACAAAAAACTTTTGGCAGCAAATAATATTTTTAGATTTATTAGAAAAGGAGAGGTTGTTGCTATGACCAAACTTAATAATATGAATGCGGAGTTGTTAGAATTTGTTGTTAAACCTAGGTCTGAGGTAAGCGATAATTTTATCAAGGATTTAGATTTTCCTCGTTCTGCTATAATTGCAGGAGTTATTAGGGATGAAAAAGGAAAGATTCCGTTAGGGGATTTTTATATTCAAGCAGGAGATAGAGTAGTAGTATGTTGTTTACCAAAATCTATTAAGAAAATAGAAAAGCTTTTCCTTTAAGATGTACAAGTTAAATTATAAAATTATTTCTCATATAATGGGGCTTTTGTTACTTTGTAACGGGGGGTTTATGCTTATAGCTACCATAGTTAGCTTTGCTTATAAAGATGGCGTTACTTTGCAAATAATGATGGCATCCTTAGCAACTATGTTTGTTGGGATTATGTTAATGTTTTTTACAAAGGAGCATCAAAAAGAAATTAATAAACGAGACGGGTATATTGTAGTTACCTTTGGTTGGATATTTATGTCTTTAAGTGGTGCTTTGCCATATTTGTTTTCTGGGGCAATACCCTCTTTTACGAATGCTTTTTTTGAGACCATGTCTGGGTACACTACAACAGGGTCTACGATTCTTAATGAAATAGAAATTATTCCTAAAGGAGTTTTATTTTGGCGAAGTCTAACACACTGGATTGGTGGTATGGGAATAATAGTTTTAGCAATAGCTATTTTACCATTATTGGGTATAGGAGGGATGCAATTGTTTGCAGCAGAAGCTCCTGGGCCAAGTGCAGATAAGTTACATCCCAGGATTACAGATACAGCAAAAAGACTTTGGTTAATCTATTTTGGTTATACAGTAGCAGAAACTATTCTTTTGAAATTAGCAGGAATGAATTTTTTTGATGCTATAAATCATGCGTTAAGCACATTGTCAACAGGGGGGTTTTCTACAAAAAATGTAAGTGTAGCATATTGGAATGATCAGCCTATAATACAATACATAATTATATTGTTTATGTTTTTGGCAGGAATGAATTTTGTTCTTAGCTATTTTGCATTTAAAGGCAAGATGAGTAAAATAATAAAGGATGAAGAATTTAAATTCTATACCTTGTTTACTATAGGGTTTACTTTGATAGCAGCTCTTGTGATTTATTTTAAAGCGGACCCTTCGTTGTCATCTATCGATCACCCTATGGTTTGGGGAGAAGCTGAAAGTGCGTTTAGACATGCTCTATTTCAGGTGTTAGCAGTTATAACTACAACTGGATTTGTAACTGCAGATTTCACTATGTGGACCCCTTTTCTCACAATTCTTTTCTTTGGAATCATGTTTCTGGGAGGATCTGCAGGATCGACATCAGGAGGAATAAAAGTAATGAGGCATTTGATAACTATTCGTAATGGGATTTTGGAATTTAAAAGAACCTTACACCCCAGGGCAGTACTGCCAGTAAGATATAATTCTAGAGCAGTTTCTAAAGAGATAGTTTTTAATATATTGGCATTCTTTATTTTGTATATGCTTGCATTTATTATAGGCTCTGTGGTATTGGGAGCTTTGGGTCTAGATTTTGAAACAGCAATAGGTGGTGCAGCGTCCTCGTTAGGGAATGTTGGTCCAGCGTTTGGAAAACTAAGTCCTGTTCATAACTTTAATGTATTGCCAGCTTTTGGCAAATGGTGGTGTTGTTTTCTTATGCTTATAGGAAGATTAGAGCTTTTTACAGTGCTTATACTTCTCACACCATTCTTTTGGAGAAATAGGTAGTCTTTAAAAATATTTAGTTTTTATCAATTTAATAAAAAATGAGTTTTTCTATAAAATAAAGTATAGAAAAATTTGTTTGAATTAATCAATATTATTGAATGTAATCCCTTAATTAATTATTTATGTTGGCTGTAAGGAAGTTTTTAACGTTGAAGATGTCTAAAAAACGGTATAAATAACGTATGCATCCGAGCAACTACAATATAGAATTTTCTTGATATCCAGGTAGTAATTCTTCTAATTTTTGTATGCTATGATCTGGTATTTTTTCTAAGGTATTAGCGAGCCATTCTCTTGGATTTATGTTTTGCATTTTGCAACTTCCAAAGAAAGAATACAGCATTGCTGCATTTTGTGCTGCTTTGTGTGATCCACAGAATAGATAGTTTTTTCTACCTATAGACATTGGTCGTATGGCATTTTCTATTTTGTTATTATCTAGCTCTATTTTTCCATCCAGAAATATATTCTGGAGTTTATGATATTGGTTCACAAAATAGGTCATTGCTTTCCCAATAGCGCTTTTAGGCAACACATTATATTGTTCTTCTGTAATCCAACCCTTGATCTGTTGCAATAACGGTTGTATCTTTTCAAGGCGTAATTGCTTGATTTTTTCAACATTTTGCTCTGACTCTTCTTTAATAGTTCTTTCTTGGAGATAGATTTCTCTGAAAATAGCTAATGCTTTTTCTGCACGTTTTTTATCATTGTCCAATGCATCGTAGAACTTTCTTCTGGCATGTACCAAACATCCAGCAAGTGTTATAGCAGGATCTGCTCCAATTTTGTCATATACTGTATACCCATCGCATTGCAAATACCCTGTATAGTCTGCAAGTAATTCTTTTGGACCGTTTTGCCCACGCCCTTTACGATAATTAAAAAGTACTAGTTTGCCTATGGGATCGTGATAGACCCATTGATATCCTTGAT
>NZ_AUML01000002.1 GCF_000430665.1 Aquimarina muelleri DSM 19832
ATTACCAGTACTCCAACAACCATATCCAATACCCCAAAAATGTCTGCCCCAATATTTATGCTTCAATTCAGGAAATTCCTCTTGAAGCTTTCTAGAACTTCTGCCTTTTAATTTCTTAACTAAATCACTTACTTTTTGAGATGGACGATACTCTAAATGCATATGAACGTGATCTTTAGAAATCACTCCCTTTAAGATTTGAATATCCTCAGAATCACATATTTGTATCAATAGAGAACGACAGCGTATCTGAATATCACCTTTCAAAACATGATAACGATATTTTGTACTCCAAACTATATGAACGCTCAACCGAGAAACACTATGACCATTTGACCTTTGTTCTTGCATAAAACAAAGATAAAGGTTTTTAGAAGCTAAAGCGAAATGCACTAAAGTACATAGTTTTAACTATTTTTGAGACCAATAAATTAATAGATTTAATCAAAAGAGTTTGATTTGGAATGCATTTGTAAAAAAATACTTTTTCTTTATATTATAATTTAGGAATACAAAATTAAAAACACTCCTATCATAATACCCAATAATGGAATTAATTTCTTTCGCTTATTTTTTTCTTTAAAAACAAGACCACCAATAACAACAGCAATTAATATCTGACTTCGTTTTATAGCAGATAATAGCATAATTAATGCTTCAGGATCTTGTAAGGCTTTAAAATAAAAATAATCTGCAGCTTGTAATAAAATACCAACAGCTACAATAGTCCACCTCCATTTAAACTCTTTTCGTTTTTCAACATAAGGAAACCATGTTATCGATAAAATGACCAATAAAATTAATATAGTGTACCAACAAAACCAAAACTGTAAGGTTTGTGGATTCAACTCCAAATGTTGAATTAAGAATTTGTCATATAAACCACTGGAAGCTCCTAAAAATGTTGCTCCAATAATAGCGAATATCCATTTATTACTTTTAAAATTAATCCCTTCTTTTTTTCCTATTTTAGAATATAGCAATACTGAAAAGATAATAAGAAAAAAACCTATCCATTGTAAAAAATTAGGTTTCTCCTGATAAATTAAAATAGCACCAATAAAAGTAAAAAAAGGACCAGCTGAACGTATCGGAGTAACAATAGTTATAGGCAAATGCTTTAAGGCTTGATATGCCAAAACCCAAGATGTTGTCATTATCATTGATTTCACAAAAATAAAACCATGAGTTTTCCAAGAAATGCTAGTAATCTGAAATCCTATTTCTTTAGTATATTCTGGAAAATAGAGAGAGCCTATAAAAAATGGAAGAAGTAACAAAAATCCAGAACAAATTGTGCCCAAAAGCACAGGAAAAACTTCATTTCCTTGTACCGCATGTTTTTTACACAAATTATGTAATCCTAAAAAAAGTGCTGCCAATAAGCCTAAATACATCCACATGGCGCGAATATAGTTTTTTAAGCCATTTTATAATTAAAAAACTAAGTGATTTTTATGATTTTTAGAAATAACCAATTTTATTTAAATGTATAGCGTTGCTCATCTGTTGAAGATGCATTTAGTAATTGATTAAATGTTCTTATAGTATTAAAATTTCGGGTAATTTCTCCAGATACAGCGACTCCAGAAACACCTGTCTCTAGTATATTTGTAACATCTTCTATAGTTATACCTCCAACACCAATAATTGGAGTTTCAGTTTTTAAGATCTCTGTAATTGCAGTATATCCATTTAAACCTAAAGCTGTACTTAAAATGTCTTTGGTTGTTATTTGTCTAAAAGGACCTAAACTAATATAATCAACTTCTTTACCAATTAATGTTTCGCAATCTTGTAAGGTATTTGCTGTACCACCAATAATTTGCCAAGAGTCTAAATATTTTCTGACTATAGTAGGACAGTAGCCTGTTTTTTTTAAGTGTACACCATCTGCTTTAACTTCTTTTGCTATTTTGTAATGATCGCTAATAATTAATCTAGTTTGAAAATGAGAAGTAATCTCTCTGGCTTCTTTTGCTAATTTTAAAAGTTTTTTTGGGGAAATATTTTTAAAACGTAATTGCACTAATTCTGCGCCAGAGGTACATGCTTTCTGGATGTTTTCCAGATGTTCTTTGGGAGAATTTCCTTGAGATATGTAGTGTAGTTTAGATATAATCATGTCTTAGTTAATTATTATTGGATACATTTTACCAAATAAACTTATGCTTAAATTAAAAAAAAGTTGTGTTCTAATATTTTGCATTTTTAAAGGTATTCATAAAAATATCTTTCTTAACTATTACACAAACATAGTAGTGTTTAATTAAGGACATGTTATAATATATCCTAATAACGGTACCTTAAATACTAACTATTTTGGAATGTTCCATAAAGTAAGACTCAAAACGTTTTAGTTTTGGATGTATGTTTTCTGAATATAATACAAATTGGCATTTTTTAATACTTTGAGTAATCGAAACAAGAGCAGTATATACTGAATTTTGAGTTAGAAATTCAGCATCGTCTATACTAAATATCTTTAGTTGAGAAGTACTTACTCCATTCAATAAGAACAACTTGTTCATGGTCTTGGGTGTAGAAATAAGAATATCTACCCCCATAAATATTTCTGATTTTTGCACATCAATATGAAGCTGTTCATACCCTACATAAACTCGTAATGAATTATGTTTAGTATATGTTAAAAAAGCATCATATAATTCCATAGCTTTTTCCTTATTTTCTACAAGAACTACGGCTCTTGGTGCATTTCCCACTGCTTCACATTTTAATTTTTGCAAAGTTGTAAGTATAAGCGTAGTTGTTTTTCCACTATCCTTTGGAGCGGTGCAAAAAACATTAGCTCCACTTTTTATTACAGGAATACTACTTTTCTGAAAAGGAGTAGGTGTTGTTATTTCTAGATACTCTAGCTTCTCTTGTATATCGGAGTGTAATTTTTTAAAAGGCATAGAAATTAAAGAGGTAACAGTTTAGCGTAAAATTCATAAATAATAAAAGCAAATATACTACCTAGAAACGAAATAAAAGGACGTAATCACTTTTTCTATTTTAGAACTCCAGTTGCTGATATGCTATTAAATTAATAAAACCCTTATATAAAACAAATAATACATTTACCAAAAGGGCACTTTCCTTTGGTAAAAATGAAGTTAAATCTATCTTAATTGATATAAGTCAACAGTATTGATTTTTATAGTAATGTAAATTTGTAATATTAATAAACTATAAATACAGTATATGAGCAAACAACATTTATTAACTCCATATAGTAAAAACATTACCCTAAATAACAGAATTGTCATGGCACCTATGACACGTAGTAGGGCAAATAATGAAGGTAATGTACCAACTGATGATTTACATGGTTTGTACTACGAACAACGTGCATCAGCAGGTCTAATAATTACAGAAGGCTCCCAAGTATCAAGTAAAGCCGTAGGTTATATAAATACCCCTGGTATCTTCACAGAAGCACAATTACAAGGTTGGAAAAAAGTAACAAAACGAGTACACGATAAAGGTGGAAAAATATTTATTCAATTATGGCATGTAGGGCGTATATCACATCCTGATTTTCATGATGGAGAATTGCCATTATCCGCATCAGCTATAAATCCAAATACTAAGTCATATACTCCAGAAGGATTTAAAGATACTGTTACACCTAAGGAAATGACTATTACTGATATTAAAACTACGGTTAGCGATTTTCAAAATGCAGCAAAAAATGCCGTAAAAGCAGGTTTTGATGGAGTAGAAATACATTCCTCTAATGGCTATTTATTTCATCAATTCTTTAGTGAATCCTCTAATAAAAGAAGGGATGAATATGGTGGTAGTATAGAAAATAAAACTCGTTTCTTTTTTGAAGTATTAGATGCCATGAAAGAAGTGATCCCACAGGAAAAAATTGGAGCACGTTTTAATCCATCACTAAATGGTCTATTTGGTATGACTATAGATAAAGACACAATCCCAACGTTTGAATACATCATTAAAAAATTAAATAATTATAATTTAGCATATGTACACCTTTCTGAGCCATTTACAGATGTTTCAGAAACACCATATGCCGTAACAGAAATTGCTAAGCATTTCCGTCCGCTATATAATGGAACATTAATGATTAATACAGCGTTCGATCAAGAAAAAGGAAATAAAATAATTGAAGAAGGATATGCAGATTTAGTTGCTTATGGCAAACCATTTATCTCAAATCCAGATTTAGTGGAGCGTTTTAAAAATAATTTAGATTTGGCAGAATGGGATCAAGACACATTTTATACAACAGGAGCAAAAGGCTATACAGATTATCCTAAAACCTCAAAATAAATAGTTTAACTAAAACACGTAGCTTTGAAATCATTTTATGGAGAAAATATTATTATGGGGATAACGCGTATTGCTATATCTTTAATTCCATCCTAAATTAACATCTGGAAACTTATTATGTTTTCTGTTTTATTTTAGATCAAAAAGCAGTACCTAAAATGATTTTAGATACTGCTTTTTTGTTGTAACTCGAGTTCGATTAATTAATATTCAGATGTCCCATAAAAATCGTCAATTTGAGTAATTTTCCGTATCAGTATCTCGACAAATCCTGTCTTGAATTCGATACAAAATTCTTAGCAGAATTTTACTCAAACAGACGTATTTCAAAAATGAATCGAACTCAGTCCATCAATGGACAAATCCAAATAATTAGTCATATGATAAATTTGTTGTATCACTATAAATATTTTTTTTCACTACACTTATCCAGTATAGATATAATTACTGACTATAATAAACTCAACTTGTTTCGTACAATCTATATTCTTTAATTGTTTCTTTTAAATAGGTAATACCCTCTAGATACATAAGGGAAAACACTCATTATAAAGGGGGTAAAAACCTATTGTATCATGCTTACCTATAAATTAATTTAGCTACTCAATCAAGATATAAAAGATCTCTTGATACAATTCTAAATATTAATCATAATACTTTTTAGATGAATTATTTAAAAAAACTTTTTCCTAGCATAGTTAGTATTCAAGATTTAACAAGAATAGGTGCTAGTCTTACTTTTTCTATCTGTTTTGCAGAACTGTTTTTTAAATTTGGAAGTTTTACTTTAGAATGTTTATCATTTCTTATTCTATGGTTTTTTACCAATAAACTCATTGACTTCTTAATGATGAAAAAGAAATAACATGAAAACAATTACTATAAAGCAAATCAAGTGTTTCGAAAATGAAGATTTAGCAGGGGATGATGAAATACGTCTCGAAATTAGAGCCGATGGTAATACTACAGACACCTTACATAATGAAGATTTTAATGATGGAGAGACATGGACATTAAATAAATCTTATAATTTCACTAATCATATACAGTTTAAGATGATGGAAGGGGATTGGCCAGATCCTGATGATCATTTAGGAACACATATCATTAATTCGAACACCTCTCTTATTAATGCAGCAGTATCTTTTACAAAGGACGATGCTGATTATGAATTGCTATTTGATCTTATCGTTCAAAACACAACGACCCCTGCAGAAACAACTGATCCACTCACAGGTTCTATAACAATTCGCCAATTTTTTAGTAGAATAGGAAAAGGCATTATTCCCCAAGCAGAATATGATAATTATATTGAGGATAATAGGCTATACAGAATAGGCAATGAAGTTATTAGTCTAAGAGATACTTTTCAACGTCATAGTTCTCAAGATGGTAATAAAAGTAACACAAAATGGGTTCGCAATTGGATCCAGACTCATTGCAACTATAGAAGTCCGGATACGTATATAGGAGATAAACCAGAAGTGTCCTCAGCAGTTAGCATTTTTTTTACAGGAAAAAATTGGAAAACAGTTAAAAATGAAAAAAGTGTTCAGATTTCAGGATTTCAAGACTATAGCAGAGTTACTTATACAGATAATCCATTTACTCATGAAACCAGAGATTGGAACTGGGATGTAATTCCAGACCCTCAATTCATGTATTTATTAGGAGAAGGGTATAAAGGTAAGGGGAGTGGAACAAACAGAATACCTGTTATTCATAATGAATGGGAAACAGGATCATTTCCCTTGCAATGGCGTCCATTTTGGGGAGAATATCTTACCTTTTGGGGGCGTCATATATGGGATGTAGGACATGCCCCAACAGTTACCGAAATTCATCCAGCACACACTATTATAAGAGAACATACCAGTGCTGCTCCCATAGGAACAAATAGAGTAGTGGTACCTATTAATGAAGCATATATTGGTATGGGGTTATCTGGGGGGTATCCAGGACATAGCGGAGATAGATGGGATGCAGAATTTGGAGGAGTTCCGGATGATGTATGGGGGGATACTACAGATTGCTGGTCTACAAATCTAAAAAAACATCCAGTTAAATTTAAGTTTTACCCACCTGTTAAAAGACCCAATAATAATGCTACTCTAAAATTTAACATAAAACTTTGTCAACATATTTTAGTAAATAACAATAATGAGTTAGACGATTTTCTCGAACTTACCCAAAATGATAACCCAGCCTATGGCGGAGAGGATTTAGCATTCAGAGATTGGAATACAACTTCTGGTTTTAGTAGAGAAAATACCAGTAATGAGTTTAAGCCTTCTTTCACTCTTAAAGAAGGCCCAGATGGTATGCAATCCTATTATGATGTTGTGATAGACTTAAGCGAAATGTCTAAGATCCCTGTGGGCTATCATGCAATCATTCAATGTGGGTGGAATACCACAGCAAATACTACATTACAAAAATATGAAGTAACTTTTAAAACCATTAAAGCACTATCAACAGATGAATGGTATGATGATTGGCATTTGTATTATGGGGTTAATGGCCTTTGGAGTGCCTGGTGGACTGATGATTTTGTAGAAGAGGGGGATACCTATACACACAATAAAAAATTTAGTTTTTGGACCGTAGATGATATGCCTATTGTAATTAGAGATACAGGTATAGAATGGGATGGAACAGATTATGCTAATGAAAAACTAGATACTATAGATCTAATTCTTAAAGGGGCGGATCACTTTAATAGTCTTCGAAGTAAAGCAGCCACAGACGATCACTTAACAATACTCTCAGATACTTCAAATATTATCGAGTTTAGAGTAAAGGGAAAAGGTGGAGATACTTCACATCAATGGAAGATAAAAATCGAAAAAAAATAAACTGTATTATGAATATAATACCACAAATAGAATTAGCGATCACCCAAGGAAGATTACTAAAAAGGCTCAAAAATACAAAAGGAACCCACAATTATATAAATCCAATAGAATTAGCAATTCCAGCTTTACTTTCCGTATCAGGAGGACCTAAAGAAATAGTGCCCTATTATCAAAATACTTCCGATAATATAAGTGATATTAAGGTAGTTTTCAAAGGTATATTATACCATACAGCCAATGCAATGCTTACTCATAACAAAAAATTAGGCGAAATGGCACTCAATCATCCCGCAATACGTGACAAAATTCATGTCGGCCCACTTGCTCGATTAACATATCCAGAAAAAACAACTAGAGCTCTGGGATTATTATTCGTAGATACATCAACATATTTAGGATTACGTAATAAAGGAAATATGGATTGGGATGATGGTACTTATGAAACTGCAATGGCAATAAGCTATCTTTGGAGAAGGGTTATGACCGATAAGTTTAAGTTAACCCAATCGCATAATCAAGTTCATTTTGAAACCAGAATATATTTAAAAAACTTGTTGAAAAAATATCCAGACCAACCCTTTGTTCGGTTTGTAGAAGAACGCTTTAAAATGGCATGGTATTTAAAAAATGATCCACAAAAAAAAGAAGTTAAAAATTATTTCTCTACACTTTCTAAAATCAAAGGTACAGATGATACCTCTAAGTTATGGCGTTTACTTAGTAATTCATCACTCATTGATTTTGGTTTACGCTATCCTGATCCAGAACTACTACAAGAAAGTTTTGAAAATCTGGAATCTGATTTAGAACAAAAAATAATAGAACAACCTGCAATACAACTAGCGAAGGCAAAAATGTTTGCACAAATTAAAGATACTACTTCAGTAAAAAAAATAGCATTAAAACTTTCTAAATATAATAGTATATTTTATAAAAAAGAGTCCATACAACTCTACAATATAATTGGAGACACAAAAAAATCAACCCTTTTACAAAAACAACTTTTAAACACACAAAATTATGGCAACTGATATTCGATTAGATAATACTGTAGTAGAAGTAATTGGTAATTTCACCAATTTCAAAAAAACAAAAACCAGTAATACTTCCGTACAAATTGATTCCAGATATGGTAACATTACATTAGGAGGTAATAATCAAGATGGTGATTTTACAGTAAAAAGCAAGAATGGCGAAAATACATTATCTATTAATGGTGATGGTGCGAATATGGTACTCGGAGGAGGTGGACAAAATGGAGATTTTTATGTCAAAAACAACCAAGGTAAAAATACGGTTCATATTAATGGTAAATATGGTAACATTGCTTTAGGAGGTAATGGTCAAGACGGTGATTTTGTAGCACTTAATAAAGAAGGAAAAAATACAGTTAACATTAATGGATTACATGGCAATATTATATTAGGCGGAAATGGACAAGATGGAGATGTGCTGGTAAAAGATAAAAATGGAAATACAACTATACATTTAGATGGAACTGCTAAAAGTGCAAGAATAGACAATAACCTTTCTGTAGGTAATACTGGATCAGGAGGAGATATATTTGTAAAAAACAATGAAGGAAAAAAGACTGTTTTTTTAAGTGGTGATCAAAATAAAATTACAATAGGGTCAACTACAAATAGCGGGAAAATAGATCTTAAAAATGCAGATAATATTAGTGTAGTTTTTATGGATGCAGAAAATAAAACAGTAACCATTGATGGCGAAATTTTCTTAAAAACTACAGATAGCACAACTTTGGGGGTATTAGCAGAACTTCAAGCTTTACGCCAAGAGTTAGAAACCTTAAAAGCAACTGTAAATGATTTGTAAACTACCATATTCTTAAAAAAGGTAACACTATAAATTCACACACAATATGTCTGGAATGGAATGATTAATTAATAGTTTTAATTTTGGTATGCTTAATGAATACTATATATTACACCAATAGTATGATTATATAAACATTCAATTATGTCAACAATTAGAAAAACGATCACATTTACAGAAAAACAAGATAAGTGGATCAAATCTCAAATTAAGGCAGGAGAGTTCACAAATGATAGTGAATATCTTCGTGATTTAGTAAGACGTGACCAAGCTAAAAAAGCAAAATTTTCAGTACTTAAAGCTGCTATAACTGAAGGTATGGATAGTGGTATTAGTGATAAATCTGTGTCAGATATTATGAAAGAAGTGGAAGAACGTATGCGAGCGGATGGGCGTTTATAAAATATCAAGAAAAGCAGAGATGGGTCTTTTCAAATTATATGAATACGGAATTGAAACATTTGGGTTAAAACAGGCACAAGCATATTTAATGGGAATGCACGATATGTTTCAGATTCTATCAGACAATGTCAATCTTGGGCGTGATGCATCAGAGTTTATTTTATCATTAAAACGATTTTCTTATAAATCTCATTCTATTTTTTATTTGGCTACAGATATTGATGTTTTGATTGTTCTTGTATTGAATCAAAGTATGGATTATGAAAAAAATTTATAGATTTTAATTCACATTTTTGATACAATTTTATATAATGCAAATTATGAATTACAGTTTTGTATTATAATGTACTTGCGTGAAGTTTAATTTATAAAAAGCAATCGAGCGCATAGGCAGCGGCAATACGGCACCCATTCGATGATAGGAGAGTAGGGAAATGTGTGTGGAATGGGAATATATGTTATTATTTTAAATTGTTTAAATCATTTTCATCACATTGTATTACAATATATAATAAAATGTATTTTTGAATAAAAAAAGAATTAAAGAAATCAATGGAATCTAGGATATATAATACTGAAGGAATTAAGTGAAAAAAAATGTCTATTTATGATGTTGCAAATATTTTGAAGAACATAGTATATTAAATAACAACCAGTTGATTTATTCTTTGATGTTTTTATATTCAGCTGATATAATAGATTTTAGTGAACCTTACATTTATGCTAAATGATTAGATTAAGAAAACTCTATACATTTCCTAAAATCACTAAACCTATATTTTTAAAGATGGGATAAATTTCATTTTAGGTAAACGTGATTTATCATCCAATAAAACCAATGATGTTGGGAAATCTATGTCTATGGAGTTTCTTAATTTTTGCCTTTTGAGAAGAGAAGATGGAAGTAGGGTTCTTAAAATTCCAAAAACGATTTTAGATCCAGATACTCAAATATGTTTGGACATTGAAATTAATAGTAAACCTTTAACAATAGGCTTAGGAGAACAATTAAAAAAATCATTTGATCAAGTTAATAGTTTTAAATAAAAAGTAGAATCTTTTCAAAACCATATTATTCTAGGACGATATTAACCAAATCTGATAGGTTTATTAGAGGAAATAAATATTCTGAAAAATAACATTTTATATAATGAATAATAAAGATATACGTTGGCATCAACGTTTAAGTAACTATAATAAAGCATTAGCACAATTTAATAAGGCTATCAATATAGCTAACGAAAGAGAATTAACTGAATTAGAACAACAAGGTTTAATTCAATCGTTCGAATTTACGCACGAATTAGCTTGGAATGTAATGAAAGATTATTTTTTTTACCAAGGTAATCCAGAAATACGAGGTAGTAGAGATGCTACAAGAGAAGCTTTTAAATTTAACTTAATAAGTACTGGAGAAATATGGATGGATATGATTATTAGTCGTAATAAAACCACTCATACTTATGATGAGGATACAGCTAATGAAATTGTTAGTAATATCTTAAATGATTATGTTCAGTTATTTAATGATTTTAGTGTTAAAATGATTGAGTTAAGAGAAGGAGAACAACAAGATTTATTTGAAGAAGAATAAATGAAATATGGTTTAAGCAAGATATCAATTGAAAAAATACTTGAAGTATTTAAAGCTAACTCGGAAATAGAAGAAGCAATTATCTTTGGATCCCGAGCTAAAGGTAATTATCGTGAAGGATCAGATGTAGATATTACGTTAAAAGGGGATAAATTAACTTTTGATAAATTATTAAGAATTGAAAGCCAAATAGAGGATAAGTTCTTACCATATAAATTTGATCTATCAATATTTGAAAATATCGATAACAAAGAATTAATAGATCATATAAATAGAATTGGTAAGGTGTTTTATAATAGAAAAAGTCTATAAATTCTTTAATATTATGTAAAATAGAATTTAAAAGTTTAAAATCTGTAGTCATATCCTCACTTAATACCCAAGAAACTACTTTGTCGGTCTGCTAAATCTATAATAACGGTTAAATAATTCCATACGCGATTTTTAATAAGAGCAAAAAGGTTAGCTTTTATTTTGGCGTTGACAAGCGTTGGATAATTGTGTGTAAAATAAAATTGAATCACTGTGGGATATTTTACATAATATTACATTATAGCTACGAATGATCTTAACGTTTCTCAAATTGGCTTTTACATAATTGCTGACGATATAAAACACCTGACGGTGTTATGATATCTGCAACTATGTAAAATGCAAGCATCCGCCAATTTGCTACAATAACATTTGTACTATAATGTTCTGCGTTATGTAACTTTGCTTTGGTAAAAAGCTTTTACCAGAACTAATCTTCTTTTATTTTTTTCTTTCTAGAAGTTTCTTTAAAAAATGTAATGGAATATGCTTTTCCCAAAGCGAAGATAGGAGCGAAGTGGGAATGTGTATGGAATGGGATTATTCTTTCTAATCTTCAATTAATTACGGAATTCCATAAAAAGATACTTGTTAAAATTAACTAAATTTGAACTATGGATTATTTTACACTTTGCGTCACTTTTATTTCTCTTTTATTAGGTATAGCCTATCCTATCCTGATACAAATTACATCAGAAGACAAGTATTCTTCCGAAGCTATACTTGACCTTTTCGAAACCAGTAATAGAAAGAGATTTTTTACTATAAATTTAATAATATCTCTGGTTTTAGTCCTCTTAGTATATCTAAAATTCCCACCTCTTTTTTCATTCAACGTTGAGTGGATGGATTATTTATTTAATAATTCAGCCAAGATTTTGCTTTTAATTTTTTCTGTTCTTCTCATAATAAATTTCTTTAGACTTATTAATTTAATACAGACATTTTATAGAACCACTAGACTCATAGACTTTTTAGGCAAACAAAGGAAAAAGGTAATTGAGAAAAATGATTTTACTTCTTTTGAGGGAATGTCTGATATTTTGTTTTGGTCTATCCAAAATCAAAATTTAAAAGTTGCTAGAAAAGTTAGCGGTTATTTTTATGAACTATTTCAAGAATATAGAGAGAATTGGGATAAAGAACAGGATAAAAAAAATGAAGGTTTAATTTACCCTGATTTATTTTATGGAGTGGTTTATAATACGATAGAGCAAAGTGTAAAAGCGGACAAAAACAGTTTCAAATTTTTAGAAGCTAGAACAAGCGGTTTAACTTGGTTACTTGGGGAGTTTAGATGTCCAAAGATTAGTGAAAGAACTTATGTCTGGATGTGGAGAAATATTGTATTAGCAATTGAAAATAATCGATTGGATTTAGTTTTTATGCATTGGAGTAGTGCGCATCAATACTTTCAAATGAATTTAGAGTATTTAACTCCTGAGTATGACAATTCTTCTAGAGAATTAATAGTAACAAATCAAAAATTAATAGATGAAAGAGCTAATGAAAGAGAACTTTTCTTAGAATTTCATTACGCATTAGGAGGATTACTTCTTTATAAAAACAAAATTAAATTCATTAAAAAATTGTTCAGCTATACGACAAGTCAACCAGCTGATTATTATTTGTTACCGATACATATGAATCAAGTTTTTCATATGTTTTTTAAGTTTTTTGACCCAAATGAAAGACATTTTCCGTGGATAACTACCAAATATTATTTTCCAGATTTGGATGGAGTAGGGGCTCAAGGAGTTATAAAAAATTGGATATGTCAGTATATTGGAATACTGTTCATAAGGCAATTTAACATTCACGCATATTACACATATCAAGTTCCAACTGAAAATCCAATTTTGCCAACTACTACATCAGAAAAAAGGCATTGGCTTGATAATATAAGTTACTTTAAGGAAATAATTAAAACTAAAGTTAATGATAAAGAATTAATGAAAATTTTAAATTTCAAAATTGATTCTCAATATTTAGATAAAATAAATAATATAGAACAAGAAATTAAGAATGACTTTGATTATGCAGAAAGAACAGCTGTTCCTTTGGATGAAAAAGTCGAATTGTATTTTAATACTGTAAAGCAACTTTTACCACCAACATTTGAATCATTAGAACTTATTAATAACAATAGCAAAGAGCCTGAAAAAACTGAAACAGAAGTTTTAAATATAGTCGGACAAACTAATTTAACTGAAAAGGGTTCTTTTACGGACAATGGAATTGCCCATTTAAATTTTCATAGCTTTTTGCCTGAAACAACAAATAGAAGAATCAAAGAAAACTTATCTTCAATTTTTTATGTAAAATCGAATGAACATTATTACGTAACACAAGAAGATGCCTTTAAATCATTAGACAATCTTAAAATTAAATCAGATAAACATATTATTATTCTATTTGGGATAATGAATTTCTCTTATTACATCAATAACTTAAATATCCAAGGTCTATCTGAAAAAGATTATAAAGGAATTAAAATCATACATTTTCCCGTTAGCGTTAGAAATGTTGGAACTTCATTATTTGTGCTTAAGAAAAAGCATTTGCCTTGGATAGGTTTCAATGAAATTCCAGATGAGCATATTAACCTCTACGAATTAAAGCTATTAAATGATAAGTATAAATTATATAGTACAGTATCAGATTTAAATACTAATAATGAATTACGAGAAGCAATAATTAAAGAGGGAAAGGATAAAGATACAGATTTAGAAAAATATGTTTATCAAGGAATTAACTTTAGGACAACTCTGAGATTTAGTAAAAAACTCAAATTAGTTAGAATTCAAATCAAAGGATATTTTGATAATGGAAGAACTGTTAATAGTTTGAGTGATATCAAGAAGTTTTAGGAAAATGTTAGAGTAATGAAGGGGGTTCTTTAAAGCTAATCTCTATAATTTTGGAGTTGAATCAATGTCCAAACAAAAAATGATATATATACTTACAATACATAGTGAAAAAAGATAAAAAATATTACGGAGACATCTGGTTTGTAGGTAAAGAAGATAAAAAACAGTTTTGTGTTCTCTTTTTTAAAGATGATGATATATTTCTTGAAACAAACCTGTGCTCTGAAAAAAGAGTTTATAAAGAATTACAAATTGTAGGCACATTCACAGGTGTTGGTTATGTTACGTTTATTGATTGTAGAATCCAAAACTCTGCTTCTGGTATCTCAGAACTAAGAATATATAGACCTAAATATACATTTGTTAGTACAAGTCATTTTATTAATGCAATTGATTTACAAATCAAGGAATTCTCTGTTGTAAATAATGCTATTGTTAAATGGGTTAATTTTATGAATTGGTTCGATACTCAAACAAATAACTTATCAACGAAAGAGTTTAAAGATGAATTCAAGATTGAAAAAGAAGGACTAATAATCGAAATTCAACATTACATAAATTATCATTCAAAAAATCGTTCAGAACTCCATATAACAAATAAAGGAGCCATAAAGTTTACTTTAGATAAACCAGTCGCAATTCTCAAAGCTATTGAGATTTATAATCAGTTCCAAAAAGTATTACAGCTATTAAGAGGTGGCTCAGAAAAATTTAGTGAGTTTAGCTTTAAATGTCTTAGTTGCAATGAATGGAAAGAACTTTATTATAATGACAAAAATTTATCTAAAAAAACACCCACTTTTGTCCATACAAATTATGATGAGATAACAGATGATTTGAATAAAGTCTTGGAAGTAGTTTATAATGATAATGACTTTAAATTTTGTCTTGATAGATTGATGGAAAATTTTATTACCAACCACTCAAGTCATAGCAAGAGATTTACAAATAGTATATCAGCATTTGAAGCATATTGTAAAATATATTCTGGTATTAATCCTCCTAACTTAAAGAAATACATAAAACATTATAAATCTGCTTTTAAGTTAATAGGAAAACTAACTGATGAAGATTGGGAAACGTTTCCTAGTAAACTGATAAGGTCTAGGAATTATCACATTCATAGTGATTTAAAAAATAAAAATATTTTTACAGATTTCGAGCTATTGTATATTAGTTTTTTAATTGATTATGTTATTGGGTATCTACTTTTAAAAAACATAGACGCTTCTAATTTATTACTTGATAAATTTATAATGCACGGTAATTCTGTATATGTAGATATGAAACGTACTAATCAAATATTGGGAACAAATCCATTAGAGAATGAATAGTGAATATTTAAAATACGAGCTAAAAGAATTCAATTTAGAATTATTTTCAAAACCAAATGGGAGGGAAGGAGTTGATTTTTTAATAGGAGATTACCAATTATGAATATAAAAGATGAAATCTTAGTCATACACAAGGTTTTTGAGTCCATAAGTAATAAAGTTGTGTCTGAAACTGATGATAGGGTAAGTAAAACATTTAAAATAAGCGACTTACCCAACCACAAAGACTTTACTATAGATGTAAATGCACACGCAAATTCGAGAAATATATTTACCGAGTTAGATAAAATAAAATGTGATTGTTTATATTGGTTTGATTTAAAAACAGTTGAACAAGCGAAGGAATTAAATAACCTTTTAAATAAATATAGAGAGACTAACATAAAAGGGACTGAAAGTTATAGAAGTGTGCCTGCAACAAACAAAAATGATAATAGTAATGTTTTATATGTAGGTGTTCGTCGTGGTGGCTATACTAAAAAATGGAATTTAACAAATATCACTGGAAGAATTAATCAACATCTTGGTTATTATCACAATGGAAACACACAAGGTTTGCAATTAATACACTTTGCAAAAGATTGTGATTTTGATATAACAATTAACGTTATTAAAATTGAAAATCCCAATAGTATTTATCTAAATATAATTGAGAAAATAGTTGCACAAAAACTAAAACCTCTTTGTGGTAGACATTAAACATTATGTAAAATAGAATCTAAAATCTCAAAAATGGCCTCAGAAAACTTTGGGCTAAACAATAGGCAAAGGAGCGTCCATATTTTAGAGGTCTAGTACTAAGGTTTAATCAAAGTTTTCCATATTCATTCTAGTTATAAACAATCTTATAAGTTAGAATGTTTTCTAAAATATAGCGACTGCGCCGTACATTGTTTCCAAAGTTTTGTGCAGCCTTGATTTTTTTGTTTAGCTCACGCGTTAATATTTTATTGGAGTTCGTGAATCTCCTAAAGTCGATTTCTTTTTTTATCAAGACAAAAAGATATGCAAACCCTTAGAATGTTTAATCTGTGTTCTGCAGATAGCATGTGTATAGAAATTATCTCGTCAGAGTAATTTTATACTTATGCGGCAACCTTCACGAGAATAGCGTAAAAACTTTTATCACGTATATTTTATCAAATACGCGATTTATAAATTACCTAAAAGTGTTTGCTTTTTTTGGTGTGGCCAAGCGATGGCAAATTGTGTGTAGAGAAAAATGCATTGAGCATTTTTATTTACAAAACAATAAAGCGGTCGGGCGCGGCAATTTTACATAACGGCAAATTATAGCTACAAATGGTAAACGTGAGGTTTAATCATAAACGCTACAAAATAATTTTAATGACCCCAGTAGCTACGATTATTATGAAATAGAATTATCCTGGGATATTTTACATAGTATTACATTATAGCTACTAATAATAAACTGGCGTGAGTAAAACGGCTGTTACATAAATGCTAACGATATAGACCTAAAGGCGCTATATCTGCATCTATGTAAAATAGAACCGAAAAAGTTCTATTCGCCGTTTTACTCATATATTATATTTGTACTATAATTTATATTATGTAAAATAGAATGTTTTAAAACAGCTACTCTATATTAGAATTGCTGTTTTAAAATTTATTTATGATTTTGGTGTTTTAAGCTTTTCTAAAACGTAACATATTTATCTTACCAAGATATCGGCACATAGTCTTTTAAAAATTTTCCTGCCCAATGTTTTCCTGTATTGATACCGTCAAATAATGGATCCATAACTCGTGCTGCACCATCTACAATATCTAATGGCGGTTGAAAATCATGTAGTTCTTCTTTTCTTTTTGCCAAAATTGCAGGATCTTCGTCTGTAACCCAACCTGTATCTACAGCATTCATAAAGATTCCTTCTTTTGCTAAACTACCCGCCGCTGTATGCGTTAACATATTTAAAGCTGCTTTTGCCATATTGGTATGCGGATGACGATCTTCCTTAAAAAAACTATGAAACTTTCCTTCCATAGCAGAAACATTAATTATATGTTTTTGCCCTGTATAGTCTTTTTTCATAATTTCAGATAAACGATTGCATAATACAAATGGCGCTACCGAGTTTACCAATTGTACTTCTATCATTTCTGTAGTTTCAATTTCTCCAAGTTTTAAACGCCAACTATTTGTGGTTCTTAAATCTACTTGCTGTAAATCTGCATCCAACTCCCCTTCTGGAAATACCTCCTTAGCAACCAGTGAATTATCAAAACTATATGGTATTTGTGATAGCTTTGCAGATGCTCGTAAACCTATTCCTGGTTCTGGTCCATGCCAAGTTACTGGCATATTTTGATTAGATGATGCTCCTGTAGTCAATGCTTGCAATTCTTGTAAACACTCCAGATGATCTACTAATACGTCTTTAGCATATTTTGGTAATTCTTCTATTGGCAATTGCTCATTTTCCATTAAATGGGAATAAAACCCAGCAGGACGCCTAACCGTTTGTGCAGCGTTATTTATTAATATATCTAAACGCTTATACCGTTGCTCTATAAAATTACAAAAAATCTCTACACTAGGTATATGTCGTAAATCTAACCCATGAATTTTTAACCGATGTCCCCACGAAGTAAAATCATCTTCTCTAGAAAAACGTAATGCTGCATCTACAGGAAAACGTGTAGTTGCTACTACCGTTGCACCTCCTCGTAATAGCATTAAAGCAATATGGTACCCTATTTTTAAACGGGATCCGGTAATTATAGCTACTTGCCCTTTAACATCGGCTGTTTGAAAACGTTTCGCATAATTAAAATCACCACATTCGCCACACATAGTATCATAAAAATGATGTAGTTTGGTAAATTCGGTTTTGCATACATAACAATTTCTTGGTGAAGATAATTCTGGTTGCTCTGTATTCCTGATTTCAGATACTGGAAGCAATTTTGGAGCTACAAATACGGTAGCTTCTCGAGCACTTCGTATTCCTGTTTTTTTACGGGCATCTTTGTTTCTTGCAGCAATCTTACGCTTTGCCGCTTTTTCAGAGTCCTTTTTTCTTTGTTTAAACTCCTCCTTATTAGGTCTGGATAACATCCCTGCAGCTTTCATTAACGCGACTCTTCGCTCTTCAGAAATATCAAAAATAGTATTAGTATTAGATATTAATTTTTCTAATGTTATAATGCACTGATCTATTTCTTCGATAGTAACTCCTTGTTTACTATCTATTTCATTCTGTTCCATAAAAAAAAATAAGCTGGCAAATTTAGTTTTAAAATCGGTATCTATACCATCTTATTTAAACATTTTACCTAAGTAAGTGACGAAAAACCATACTTTAGCATTAATTATTGATATTCAATTAATTACACATGAATTTGTTTTGATATAGTGTTATTTATGAATAGATTCCGTTCTTCAACGGAATGATAAATCAGCTCATCTCCATATTGTGTGTATTTTGTCATGTATAAAGACATTTTATGTATAAAATTTTAGGAGGACTTCTACGCAAAAAATCTCCTGTTTTCATACATAAATATCATACTTTTGCGTCATGTCAAAAAAGAAGCTTGCACAATTAGAGTTTATAACTCTAATGGCCTCCCTAATGTCAATCGTAGCACTTGCTATTGATGCTATTTTACCCGCTCTGGATAATATTGGAAAAACAATCGGAACCACACAACTTTCGGATAATCAACTGTTAATAACCATGATTTTTTTAGGTCTGGGTATTGGTCCATTAATTTTTGGCCCTATTTCTGATAGTTTAGGCAGAAAACCGATTGTTTATATTGGTTTTTTAATATTTATTGTAGCTAGTTTTATTTGTATTTATTCTACGAGTATAGAAATGATGGTTTTTGGCAGAATCTTACAAGGAATTGGACTTTCTGCCCCAAGGACTATAAGTATTGCAATGATAAGAGATTTATTTACAGGAGATTATATGGCACGTATTATGTCCTTTATTACCGTAGTATTTATTTTAGTGCCTATTATAGCACCAGCAATGGGCAAATTTTTTCTGGATCATTATAATTGGCAAGCAATATTTTATGTACAGCTTATATTTAGTATTCTGGTTTCTATCTGGTTCTGGAAAAGACAAGCAGAAACCTTAGAGTTATCTAAGCGAATAAAATTTACTCCCACTATTTTTATAGATGGTATAAAAGAATTAGTTAAACATAAAACTACAATTGGCTTTACCATTATTTCTGGCTTTATTACAGGTTCTTTTATGGTATACCTAAGTACCTCTCAACAAATATTTGAGCAACAATATCATTTAAAAGAAGAGTTTCCTTATATTTTTGGGCTTTTGGCAATATCTATTGGTTCTGCTATTTTTCTAAACGGAATATTTGTGATTAAATATGGTATGGAAAAACTGGTAACAGCTTCTTTATTTGCTTTTTTTGGTGTTTCCTTATTGTATATTCTACTATTTTATAATTCTCCCAACCCAAGTGTCGTTGTTTTGTTATCGTTTTTTGCAATGCAATTTTTTTCTATTGGCTTTTTATTCGGAAATTTAAGAGCTCTCGCAATGCAACCAATTGGGCATATTGCAGGAATCGGTGCAGCAATCACTGGCTTTATTTCTACTATCATGGCTGTTCCTATTAGTATGTACATAGGTAAATTTGTAAAAGACTCTACTTTGCCTTTATTTATAGGTTTTTTACTATGCGCAACACTATCTATCGTTATACTTTTATACTTAAAAATAATAGGAAAAACAGAAAGATAAATTATTAATTTCATTACATTTCTTCTTAGAATGATGTTTGATTATCTGTATCTTTAAAAATTTACTTTTAGTATATGAAAATTTTTATTTACATAGTAATAAGTATGTTTTTAATAGAAGGAGTCGCTCAGAATATTCTTACAAATGAATTAGCTCCTAATCCAAAACTTGATTATACTCTAATTAATGATTTTAAAAGACTTGAATTTGATAAAGAAAAATCTAGAATATCTTTTGATTGTAAAGAAGGAAATACTTCTGGTACCATTTCTGGGTTAGATTTTAAAATTAAATTTAACCCAAAAGACCCTGAAAATTCTAGTTTTATTGGAACTGCCCTTGTAAAAACATTAGATACCGATAATTTTTTAAGAGATGGTCATCTTATGTGGGAAAAATTCTTTTATAAAAAAAAGTACCCAAAAATATTATTTAAAAGCACCCACGTAGTTGCCTTTGGCGAAAACACATACAAAGTTATTGGTAATTTGACTATAAAAGGGATAGAAAAAGAGGTTATTATTACATTCTCCCAAGATGATAAAAAATTACTGGGTATTACCACTATTTATACTAGTGATTTTGGAATCCATATTCACGAAAATCGAGAACAGAATAAACTGGATGTACGTTTTTATTTTCCTATTCTCCCATAATTTTTTAGATCAAAGCTACAAATGCCGAGTATTGCCCATGATGCGTTATCGATATTGGTATTGGTGTTGTTTTTTGATCTATACGTATAGTCGGTACGCCATTATTATCCTTTTCAAAACAAATTAAAGATATATGTGTATTTAGTTTTTGACAGATAATTTTCTTTGCTTCATAGCGTATGTCTGCAATATTTTCATAAACCGAAGAAAAATAATCTTTATCCGAAATCCTAGCAATTGTATACATATATGTATCCTTAATTTCTGTATTTGTTTTATAGACCGAATTATCGATATACACTTTCCCTACTAGGGTACACTCAAAACTTTTTGGATTGAGCGCAGGAGATAGCTTAAAACGCCTTTGATGAGCTTTATATACAGCTTCTTTCATGCTCCAATATTTCCACACTAACATTTCAGGATTTTTAGAGCTCAAAATATCCTTTTGTTCGGCACTGGTACATATTTTTTGTAACCAGCCCCTTCTCTGCCAATTACTTTGCTCTTTGGCTACTTGAAGATCTACAATATCATTGCCGATCATTTTGCTTTCAATTTTTGTTCTATTACTTGTATAGAAGCTTTAACGGTTAACATTTTTTCCATTGCTTCATTATCTATTTCGATATCAAACTCATCTTCTACATCGAGTATTACATCTACCAAATTAGCTGAATTAATCTCCAGATCTTTTATAAAATCGGTGTTTTCATTAAGATTTTGAAGCCCTTCTTCATTTTGCACATACGGCGTTATAATTACCCTTAGTTTAGATAGTAATTGTTCTTTATTCATTTTTTTGTGTTTAAATCGTCTATTTTAGGAATACTTTTTAAAAATAACACATGCATTTACATCTCCAAATCCAAAACTAGCTTTGGCTATAATGTTTGGAGAAAAATCTAGTGTACGAGTAGGAATTTTTTCTCTATTAATTAAAGATGCAATTTCTGGATGCAGATCTTCACAATTTATGTTACCAAACACATAATTTTCTTTAAGCTGCAATACCGTTGCAACACTTTCTATACTTCCTGATGCTGCAAGACAATGCCCTACCATACTTTTTAAGGAATTAATATAAGGAAAATCTTCTCCTTTTCGTTTTAATGCTTCACACCAATTTTGTATTTCATCTACATCTTTAATCGTAGCAGTTAAATGTCCATTTATAACATCTATATCCTCAGATTGTATACTTGCATTATCTATTGCTTTACGAATACAACGTTGTACTGCTTCATTATTGGGAGCGGTCATACTACCGCCACCACGTTGTCCACCACTATTTACATGACCTCCTAATATTTCGGCATATATAGTTGCTCCTCTTTTTTTGGCACTCTCCAAGCTTTCTAGAACCAAAGCTCCTGCTCCACTACCTGGTACAAAACCACTAGCAGTAGCACTCATAGGTCTGGAAGCTTCTGTTGGGTTATCATTGTATTTATATGGTAAAATGCGCATAGCATCAAAACCTCCCCAAACGTAAGGACCACTATCACTAGTACTTCCTGCAAGGATAACTTCTGCTTCGTTATTAGTAATACGGTTATACGCCATTAAAATAGCTTCTGTACCTGTACTACAAGCAGAAGAATTAGTGGTAACCATATTTCCGCAACCAATCATCCCCCCCAAAAAAGCACTAATCCCGCTCGCCATAGTTTGTGTAACTGTTGTGCTTCCTAATCTTCTAACATTTCCATTATCTACTTTATAAATGGCTTCTCTAAATTTATCTACTCCCAATATTCCTGTACCAAAAATCACTCCTGTATCCCAAAGAGGAATATTTGATTTGTTTACAGAAAACCCTGCATTTTGCCATGCATCCATACCTGCCATCACTCCATATTCCATACCAGAAGCACTTAAACCTTTTAATTGAATAGAGTTAAAGTAATCATTTAAATATTCTTTTTTATATATTGGTAAACCAGCTATTTGACACGAAAAATTTAATCTTTTTAATTCTTCAATATAACATATACCACTCACCCCCTTTTGAATATTTGAATTAAATTCTGAAACGTTCGTTCCGCTTGAAGAAATTACCCCTAACCCCGTTATAACTACACGTCTTTTATTCATTATTTATAGCAAGATTAATAATAGATATTATTTTTTGCAACCCCTTTTTTGCTTCAGGTAAGATTGGTAAAAAAGGCCAAATATGTGGCATCTTTTCACCAAAAATTACATCGACAGTTGTTTTATTTAGTTTTTCTATTTTTTCAACCAATATTTCTTGATCTGGTGTTAAAATATCGTTACTAGCCATAAAAAGATGTATTGGAGGAAAGTTTTTAAAGTCTCCATATAAGGGTGAAATTAAAGGATCTTTTAATGATCGTTCTCCAGCACACATTTTTTTTGCTGATTTCACTCCTTTTTTACTAAGAATAGGATCGATTAAATCTATAGATTCTATTTTTGGATTAGTTAAACTAGCATCAACCATAGGCGTAATAGCAATCAATCTACTCGGAGTTTCTTTTTCTTCTTTTAATAGTCGCTGTGTAAGAGTCATTATTAGGTTTCCTCCTACAGAATCCCCAATCAAAATAATTTTAGATGGATCAAATATTTTGATAGCTTCTAAATAAACTTGATATATATTTTCTGTTATTGTTTTGATAGTATATTCTGGTGCTTTTGGATAATCTACCACCCAAGCACTAGAACGTGTCTGTTTTACAATTTTAGAGATAGTTTTCCAGTTTTCTTGAGTTGGACCATAAATAAAAGCTCCACCATGACAATATAATAATAAGAATCCTGTATCTGCTTCATTAGGCCAAATGTGGGTTACTTTGCTATTATAAATTTTTTTAGACTCAAATTTCAATCCTAATAGCAGTCGTAAATTTGGAGTATGTATGTCTTGTTTTCTTTTTTTTAAAAAATCAATTGGATCTTTGGTCCAAGATTTTTTTTCTCTTTTTATTTTAAGTGCTAATTTTAATAATGAATACCTTAAACTCATACTTTATTTTTGTTAAATGCCAATCCTGACACTATCCCTTTAGCAACTAAAACACCTTTAGAGTTATGCATTACTACATTACATTTTAATTTATTAAATCTGAAATAAACTTTATTGGCTTTAACAATTACTTTTTCTTCAGGAAATACAGGCTTATAAAAATTCATTTCGTTGCTAGTCATAGCAACTCCAAAGTCCTGTGTATCCCAAACTCCTTTTAGCAAATAAATACCAAAACAAGCTAATCCTATCTGCGCCATACATTCTGTAAGTATAACACCAGGAGTAATAGGGGTATCTATAAAATGTCCTTCATAAAAATATTCATCTTTTTGAAATATATAATTCCCTATAATATGATCATCATCTACCTCTATTATTTCATCTACAAATAAAAACGGTTTGGTATAGGGCAATTTTTGTATGATATCTTTATTCATCAAAATAATTGGATTAAAAAGCACATCCATTTGGTAATGGCTCTACGGTTTCTAAATTACTGGCAAAAGTATTACCCAAAGTACTTTTTTTAAATCCTTTGGCTATACTACCTGTATATATTTTGGTACTATATCCTGTAGTATTCATGTGTACGCGTATATACACCTTTTGCTCTTTTGTTATTTTTACAGGGCCACCTGACCTTACAAAAGGTTGTTCGTGTACATGGCTATGTGCCAAAACTCTACGGTAGATTAGTTTTTTATCCTCAGAGATAACTTCCCACCAATTTGCATATTGATCACACCCTTTATCAGGGCTTTGGATACCCACACTAAAAGAGTACCCATTTTCGATACTTGTAACCGAAACACTGGTTACTTTTGCTTCGCTATTAGAATTATTATCTAAATTCTGCGCAATACTATTATCTTTTTTACAAGACATTGTATACAAAAGAAATGGTAGAAATATAAGTAGTCTATTTTTCATATCTTATAACGTTAATTAATGGGTTCATTTTTTGTATTCTATAAATTTCTGTTATGTTTTAAAACTTTAATTCAAATGCTCTCCTCCATTTACAGGAATGACACAACCATTAATCCATGCTGCTTCATCTTTACATAAAAGATATGCTACATTTGCAACATCCTGAGGTGTTGTAATTCTATTAAATGGATTTCGATGTATACTATGCTCTATTATTTTTTCATAACCTGGGATAAGACGCAAAGATTGTGTGTTTACTGCTCCTGGTTGTAAACAATTAGCTTTGATACCGTATGGCGCAAACTCTAGAGCTATACTTCTTGTAATTGCTTCTAAAGTTACTTTTGCTGCAGAAACTGCTGCATAATTCTTCCATGCCTTTGTATTTCCTTCACTTGTAAAAGAAATAACTCTGGCATCTTTGGTAAATAATTTAGCGTTAAAAACAGATATTACCCAGTCGTACAGGCTTATTGCCATAGCATTTATGGTTAAATGAAAATCATCATTTTTTAATACTTGTTCTGCATTAATCATAGGTTTTAGATTTCCTTTTGCAATACTATGTATTATTGTTTTTATGCCCCCTTCATCTGTAATCTGAATAATTTTCTCTATTGTTTCTGCTCGTTTTTCTGGTTTTAACATATCTATATGAAAAGAACAAAACTTTACTTCTAAATTTTTAATTTCTTTAAAATCAATTTCAATTTGTGGTAGTTCACTTTTACGATTGCGGTAGACAATAATAATATTCATGCCATGTTGTGCTAATTTTTTAGCGGTAGCTAATCCCAAACCACTACTACCACCTAAAATAAGCGCCCATTCATTTTTATTTTTAAAATCTTTGTTCATCTCATTTGTAAGATTTCTTGTTTATAAAAAACTACTGATTATTTACCATTCCAGTAAGATTCGTTGTGCTGTGAATCCTGGTCCAAAACTTAACATCAACCCTGTTTCTCCTGTCTTTGGTGTTTGCTCCATAAAGCGTTCTAACACATAAAGCACTGTAGCGCTACTCATATTACCATATTCTTTTAAAACAGCTTTAGTATCGTCTATATTTTTACCCAAATATCCAAAAAGATCTTCTACAGTTTGCACTATTTTTTTTCCTCCGGGATGAAAGATAAGATGATCGATATCTTCGATGTTTTTACCATGTTTTTTCAAAAACGGATGGATTATCTCGGGAAAATGTTCTGCGATTGTTTCTGGTACTTTAGGATCTAATATCATTTGTAAACCGCCATTGGTTACTTGAAACCCCATCATAGATGTTGCATTATAAAAATGATACATTTCATCTCCTAAGATTTTAGGCCCTATAGCATCTTTTTCTGAAGATAAAAGCGCACATGCTGCTCCATCCCCAAAAATAGCCGCACTTACCATATTGGTCATGCTATAATCGTTTAACTGAAACGTGGCCGTAGGAGATTCTATAGCAACTACTGCTGCTCTCTTACCAGAGTTTGCTTGTAGAAAATTCCTTGCATAAATAATACCAGAAACCCCTGCTACACATCCCATTTCTGTAACTGGTAGCCGTACAATATCTTGTTTAAGATCAAGATCATTAATAATATATGCATCTA
The DNA here is from genome assembly GCF_000430665.1 of Aquimarina muelleri DSM 19832. GTDB lineage: Bacteria > Bacteroidota > Bacteroidia > Flavobacteriales > Flavobacteriaceae > Aquimarina > Aquimarina muelleri. Next base: position 26,439 of record NZ_AUML01000002.1, read on the forward strand.
CAGAAGGGATCATAATACCAGTACAACTAACCGTAATTATATAGTCCAGAGATTTTGGATCCCAATTTGCTTTTTCTAACGCTTTTTTAACCACTGATATGCCTAGTTTTTTTACTTCTCGTACATAAATATCATTCTTATTCTCAAAAGAAGTAGCAGAAAAAACCTCTTCGATACTCATAATACCATAGCGCCGATCTACAGCTGCATTTTCAAAAATCTTAATTACTTTTCTTTTGAAACGATCATTCTGAGCGGCCAACCATGTAGAAACATAAGGCAAGATATCTTTCGTATCTCTCACAAATTGTGGCAATTGTTTGGCAACAGTAACTATTTTTACACTCAATATCTTTGTTTTTAAATTTTATTACTCTTTTATAAGAATCCATCTAAATCTGAAAGCCCATTTCCAATCTACCATGTATTTAGATACATTTATTTCTTTAGAAAACTGTAAGAGTTCTTGTTTATTAAACCCTCTTTTTATAGAAACCAATCCATCATTTTTTGCTATATAACTTTTAATAAAAAAGAAACTAAATATTTTAAAAAGATAATATGCAATTACACTACGATGCAAATCATTTATAATAACTGCTTTATTAGCAAGTATAAAAGACTTTTGCACTATTTCTTTAATCTGTTCATTATCAAAATGATGCAATGTTAATGTACTAATTATAATATCACAAGAAAACTTTGAGGCATCTATCTCTAAAATATTTTGTTTAAAAAATGATATTTCTGGATAAGACTCACTCATTTTTTTGGCACTTTGTAAACTTTTTTCGTTTAGATCTATTCCGATTAATTTTACGTTTCTTTTTTTCCTTCTGAATATCTCTGCTATAATTCTTAGCATTTCTCCATCTCCACATCCCAAATCACAAATAATAATTTCTTTTGATGTAGGCACTTTCTTAATCAATCTGTGTATTGCTTTAATGGTGATATTATTACCTCCTAACCATCGATTTACTTTAGAAATATCCGACAAAGCTTTTTTTAATGCTTCTTTTTCTGTGTTTGGATCATCCATCATCTCTAGTTCCTTGCTTCTATGCTTAAAGTTTACAGACATACTAATGGTTCTCCGTGGGTTTGTTTTATAATTTGGGGTACAATACCCGGTATTGCATTTGCTACCAAATAAGAAATATACTGTAGATTTTCGTTTAATACTATTTTTTGTAAAACTCTACCAGCATATAGTCTCTTGTAAAATGTATTCTTCCATTTTAGACTATATTCTTTTTCTATATATGTTCTATGCAATGATGTACTATCATAATTATTAATCAATAACTCGCTTAGTATTTTTGCACTTTGTATTGCCATTGCCATACCATTTCCACAAAGTGGATGAATTAAACCAGCTGCATCTCCTATCATAAAAACGTGGTTCTCCACAGGTTTTTTCTTTTCAAAATTAATTTGACTTATAGTTATTGGGGATTCAAAAAGAGGTTCTGCATTCTTAAAAAAGTGATTTAAAAAAGGATTTTTACACAGTACTTCTTTTTGAAAGATAGCTATGTTTTTATATTTTTTAAAACTATCATAAGAAACTAGATAGCAAGAATTTACTGTATTATTTTCCACCATAGAAAGCCCACAATATCCGCCTTTAAAATTGTGCAGAGCAACAGTATCTGGTATTATATCTGCCTTATAGTGTGCTTTTATTGCTAACCAAGGGGATTTTTGAAAAGCAAAATCTCTTTTTAGAGTTTTATCTAACTGCGTTCGTTTGCCATATGCCCCGATTACATAATCGCTAGTTATTTCGTGATTATTAGATGTAGTTATTGTAAATATATCTTTTTGATAGGAAACACCAATTACTTGATCATTTATTAATAAAACTCCTAGTTTTTTTGCTTTTTCCCATAGGTAATTATCTAAAGTATATCTACTAATACCAAAACCTCCTAATGGCATAGTACTATTTATACTATTTCCTTTTTGAGTACTAATGCAAAACTTTGAAATAGATACAGGTTTTAGAGAATCTAGATCTATATCTAAAAAATCAAAATAAGGTAATACTTCATTTGATATATACTCTCCGCATACTTTGTGTTTAGGATATGTATCTTTTTCAATAATAGAAACAAAAATTCCTGCTTTAGCCAAATGTATAGCACTTATTAACCCTGCGAGTCCTGCACCAATTATAGTTATATGTAAATGTTTATTCAAGTATTGAAGGTACATAAAATTTGAGCATAAAAAAATCCCAACTATTTTAGTTGGGATTTTAAATATTGTGTAGTACAATAACTTATTATTGTTTCACTTGTTTTTTAGCATCTTGCTTCATTTTTTCATTAGCAACAACACCAAGTTCCACTCTTCTGTTTTTAGCTCTACCTTGTGGGGTTGTATTATCATATTTTGGAAGTGTTTCTCCATGAGCATAAGTTGTAAGACGACTTTTACTTATTCCTTGGGACACCAAATAATTGGTGACTGCGTTCGCTCTTTTTTGAGATAATGTCATATTATAAGTGTCATCTCCAGTACTATCTGTATGTCCTTCAACAATTATGTTTGTATCTGGATATTCTTTAAATATACCTGCAAGTTTATTAAGATTAGTTTTTGACTTTGTGTTAATATCTGATTTATTAGTAGCAAAATAAACACCACTATTTTCATCGAATACAATATTAACTCCTTCTCCTACTCTGGTTACTTCTGCTCCAGGTATTTCAGATTCGATTTTTTGAGCTTGTTTATCCATTTGTTTACCGATAACACCACCAGCAACACCACCTACGACACCACCTATTACAGCTCCAAGGGCAGAATTTTTACCTTTTACATTATTCCCTATGATTCCTCCCAGAATAGCTCCAGCAGCAGTACCTAATACTGCTCCTCTTTGTGTTTTATTTGAATTTTTAACAGCCTCACAACTTGTTAAAATTGTAATTGCAATTACAGCCGCTATTATATTTTTAAGATTTGTATTCATTATTTAATGATTTGAGTTATTGTATTTTATTAAAATTCATGGTGATCACAAAAGGTTTACCTTCCAAACTTACAGTCATTGCCCAAGTCATTGTAGCATCATCTAAGTGTTGTAAAGCCATTCTATATCCAGCATTATTATTTGTACTCTTTTTCTTTTCGTCAACTGGTTTAAACATGAAGTAGTATTCTCCATCACCTTCTGGTTTTGGGATTGTAAATCTAAAATTTCTTGCTCCTGTAGAAATACAACTACTTTGATTTACATTATACATTCCTGTATTATTATTAGGAATAAATTTCCAAACACTACCTGTAAAACATTCTGCAGTAGCATCATTATAAAGTTTGACATCAAAAATACCTTGACGATCATAAGAGATTTTATCAAGTGACCACTCCCCTTTTAATGTTTTTTTGGCAGCAATAACAGTTTGTTGTGTAGTATTACAAGAAGCTAGTAATACTACGGCAATCAATAAGATAAGTTTTTTCATGGTTATAAATATGGTTATAAATTTTTGTTTCATAAAAATAGCTAATAATGTTAACGTTTCAAAGATTATTATATTTCTAATTAAATAAATATTAATGGAAAATATAAATGAAAAACTTCGATGAAATACACCTATTTCAGCCAAATTTAAAATAAAAGAAATATTTCTTTATTACACATAATATTAACAAGAAAATACTTTAATAATTGTCTCTATTAAAAAAATAATTACCTCAAAATAAAAAATAAAAACTTGCTACTACTTCTTATTTATTAAGACTCTGTAGGATACGGTAAGATTAATAAGTAAAGAAGGAGTTAAAAAAAGAATGGGATACCTAATATTTATAGATAATACTACATTAGTGTGATATACAACACGAAAATATTGCTGTTTTCACGTAAACAAATCTAAACAAATTATATTTAATTTGTACGCGAGTATAACAAGTATTAAGTCATAAAACTACAGATGCAAATCCAGCAAGACAAATCATAAATATGTTTAAAATAACAATGAATAAAATCTATATTCTTTATGAAACTCGAGGTTTTTTTTTATATAAATTTTTAATCTCTTACGCTATAAAATATTTAATAAATAAACAATAATCATACTTACTCTAAGGGGGCTTAGAAATTTTCATCAACAAAACATGAAAGAAATAAAAACAATAGGGATAATAGGAATGGGAACCATCGGTAATTCGATTTCTTATATTTTACAACAAGCAGGTCTAAATGTAATTGGGTTTAAACATAAAAATAGAGGAGGACAAATGTTTAAAGAACTCATGGAAAATGGTAAAATAGAAATAGTCAATGATACAGGGTATGACATATTTCCTAGAAAGGATACTTTACAAATAAAAGTTACCTCTTCTTTACAAGAAATTGTGGCTAAATCTGATTTAATATTTAATTGTTGCCTCTTTCCTCAAAACTCAACAATATATGAGTTTAGTAAATTAGAAAAAGCATCCCTTAAAAAACGAAAAATCCCAATTTTAGCTATTCCAGGAACCTTAGGGACTAATTGGTTAATTGGTCTGGAGAGTCTAAATGTAGGGTTAATGGGATGTTCTCCTATATTCGCAACAAAAAAAGATACCCATTCTCTTGAAGGTATAACCACAAGCTTATTAGATTTTAAATCAAAAATACCTATAGGTTATGATGATTTAGAAACTCGGTTATTTTTATTAGACTTTCTAAATGAACACTTTAAATTTAAAAATAATGCTTCAACTTTTATAGATGGAGGTAGTTCTATTCAAACAGCTTTAAGTTCCCCTGTTTCAGCAATAAATGCGTCAGCAATTTGTGATAATGCTGAAAAGCTTATCCATTCAAAAAAAGAAACAATAAAGGAAGATATATATATGCTAAGTGAAGAATACTCCCTGCTCTTCCAAAAAATTTTTGATGAGCAATTAACGGTAGCCAACCTATTACAAATTCCGAAACCTCAAACCATAAAAGAATGGTTACGAAATCGTAAAAAAAATATTCAAGCTGATAATATAACTGAGATGCTAGAAGAAATCTATAAAGAAAAGTACATTACTATTTCAAAACAAGATAGACGCTTATCAGAAACATTTTATGCATTATCCTATTTTAGTTTTTTTGCAGAAGCACTTGGGCATACGGTATCTACAACAAATCATTTACTCTATAAACTCAATGACTTACAAAAATCTGTCAACACAGATCCTTTTTCTGAAAATATTATTTTATCACTTAAACAATCAGCAACATCATACGCTGAGCATATAAAGGTAAAAAGAAACTCAAATAAAAGAAAAGAAACCCAAATGGTATGATATTGATAGGCTGTTGGTTGTATTGAACTATTAAAACGATTTTTTCTGTTTTTTTTAATACTATCCGTTTTTAATAACCTGAGTTAGATTCATCTAAAATGTATCATTTTGAGTAAAGTTCTGCTAAGAATTTTGTGTCGAAAAGTAGCTTCTCAGTACTAAAAATCTATTCTCAACAGCTCTGTTGATTTTGCCAAAGTATAATTTTTTATCCATGTCATATTGAGCCTTTCAGAAGGCTCAATACAGGCTGACTAATGCGAAAAATCGAACTCGAGTTAGTAGTATGAAAAAACAATTTGTAGATTACATTGGTATAAGATGAAACAAAAAATATCTATCTCATTTTGTCAAAATTTACTATAAATTTCATTACTATTTTTAGGAATATTTTTCAAATATATTTATTTTTTTTATCTGAAAGAGTTTTCATAAATGGAAGAATAATTATTTAAATTGTATTATTCTTCCTTGTTTCTCGGCACTCTAAATAATAGAATAAGACCTATAATAAAAAAGAGAACTAAAAAGAGAATTGAATACCTAACGCTTCCTGTTATTTGAGCTATAATACCATAAGAAAACATACCTATTACAATACCAAGTTTTTCGGATACATCATAAAAACTAAAATAGGATGCTGTATCTACAGCATTTTTAGGCAAAAACTTAGAATATGTAGACCTAGATAAAGCTTGTATTCCTCCCATAACTAGTCCAACAACTGCTGCTGTAATATAAAATTGAAATGGCGTTGTTATTGTATATGCATATACACAAATCCCTATCCATATAAAATTAAGAGAAATAAGTACTTTTATATTCCCAAATTTTGAAGAAGCCTTGGATGTTAATATCGCTCCAAGCACAGCCACTAATTGAATCAATAGAATACTTATAATTAAACCTGTAGTTGCATTTTGTTCACCCCAGTCAAGTTCTTCGATTCCGAAATAGGTTGCAATAAGCATGATAGTCTGTACTGCCATACTATACACAAAAAAAGCACTTAAATACCTACGTAGTTTTATATTATTTTTAAGGGCTTTCCATATCATCTTTAGTTCTTTAAAACCATTAAAGACAACGGCTTTAGTCAGCACGTCTTTTTTGTTCCCTTTTGGAAGATAATAATAGGTGTACTGACTAAAACCAATCCACCACACTCCTACCATTATAAAAGATAATCTAGTTGGCTCTCCTTCATCTTCAAAACCAAACCAATCATATTTCAAAATCATAATTAAATTAATAATCAAAAGGATTACACTACCCACGTATCCTAAGGAATATCCTTTTGCACTAATTGCATCTTGTTGCTCTGGAAATGCAATATCTGGAAGATAAGAGTTGTAAAAAACTAAACTAGCCCAAAAACCAATTAATGCTAAAAAATAACATAACAAACCAAACCAAAGGTGCTCTAAACTAAACCAATACAATCCTATACAAGATAATGCTCCTAAATAACAGAAAAATTTAAGGAATTTTTTTTTATTTCCTATGTAATCTGCTATTCCAGAAAGTAAAGGACTAATTATAGATACGGTTAAGAATGCTAAAGCAGTTACATAGCTTATTAAAGAATCATTATTAAAGTCAAAACCTAAAAAACGTATTGTATCATTAACTATATCCCCTTTATCGTTTCTAACAATAGTTAATGCTCCCCAAAAAATAGGAAATATTGCAGAAGAAATAGTTAAATTATATACTGAATTCGCCCAATCATAAAATGCCCATGCATTCAATAATTTTTTACTTCCTTTTGGTAATATTTCACTCATTTACTATAGAATTTTTATAATTATCTTATTAGACTATTTGATAATAAACACTGTATTCATTGCAATTTACAATATATATAAAAAGCTGTTCTGAATATGTTCAGAACAGCTTCCAAAGTAAGTATAATCTTTTTAAAATTTATACTCTTTACAATTATTTAAAAGTAGTTACTCCAAATTTTCTAGCTTCAGCCTTTGCAGAAGGAGACCACGCTGTAAGATTAGCAATACGGGTATCATTTGATGGGTGTGTACTCATAAATTCTGCTGGTGCTTGTCCTCCACTATTAGCTTTCATTCGTTTCCATAATTCTGCAGCTTCATCTGGATTATACCCTGCAATAGCCATTAACTGTAAACCTATACGATCTGCTTCGGTTTCATGACTTCTACTAAAAGGCAACATTACACCAAACTGACTACCTAAACCAAATGCAGTACCTACGATTTGTTGTGTTTTTGAATCTTTACCGCTTACTGCAATTGCGGTTGCTGCTCCTGCTACCTGCTGAATTTGACCAGCACTCATTCTTTGTTGACCATGATTTGCTAATGCGTGAGCAACTTCATGTCCCATTATTGCTGCTACTCCTGTTTCATTTTTTGCAATTGGTAAAATCCCTGTATATACTACAATTTTGCCTCCAGGCATACACCAAGCATTGACCGTTTTATCCTCTACAAGATTATACTCCCATTTATAATCTTTAAGATATCCTTGATATCCATTAGCATTTAACCAACGTTCTGAGGCTTTTGCTATCTTTTGTCCAACTCTGGTAACCATTTCAGCATCAGTTGTACCTTTTAATACCTTGTTTTCTCCTAAAAACTGATTATACTGCTGAAAAGCCATCGGTAATATCTGAGAGTTAGGCACTAATGCTAATGTCTGCTTACCAGTAAAAGGGTTAGTAGCGCAAGACATAAATAGCATTATGGTTCCTGTTATAACTATAAATTTTCGTGTGTTCATATAGTATACTTTCTTGTAAAAATTCATTCGGTTAAAATTACAAAAATTACTGCCTACATTTTATAACAATTTATAATATTTCTTTTAAATTATCTATATATTACTTTAATGATCGATAAAATGCATCTATGCAGATACAATATGTAATTCTGTAAAATCTTTTGGAACTATTATGATATTATTTTCACTATCAAATTTTATACTTTCTAAGGAAACAACAACGTTATCAATTTCTATTTCATGAATTTTAAAAGGAAGTCCTATTAGTTTTATCTGCATTGTTTCATATTCGGTAATATAACTACCATCTTTATGTTGTTGTATAATTATCTCATTTTCTTTTCCTGTAAATGAAAAACTTCTAAGACTAAATCTTCCTTTGGCATAATCATAACCATCATGCGCATCTTCATATACTTTAGAAACTTCTTTGTTTCCTAAGCAATAGTAGGCTTCTAGTTTTAATTCTTCTATTTTCTTTTCTCCCACATATTGCTGTATTGGATATTTGGGGATGATAGCTCCTTCTTTTATAAATAACGGAATAGTATCTAGGTCTGCATCTACCCATTGTTCCATTCCTCCTTTTACATAGTTTCCTGTCCAGTAATTATACCAATTTCCTCTGGGGATATACATTCTCCGACCTTTAGCATTTGGTTCTTGTATAGGGCAAACTAAAATTTGATTTCCAAAAACAAATTCATCTGTTCTGTAATGAGTTTGTGGGTCTTTTTGATCAAATAGTACTAAAGATTTCAGCATAGGAATCCCAAATTCTGCATACTCCCAAAACATGGTATACAAGTATGGTAGCAATTGATATCTTAATTGAACATATTTTCTGGTTACTTCTACAATTTCTTCTCCAAATGTCCAAGGTTCTTGATTACCATGATCTCCAGAGGAATGGGTACGACAAAAAGGGTGAAATACTCCCAGTTGAATCCATCTGGCATACAACTCGCCTGTCGGGTGTTCTGCAAAGCCGCCAATATCACTACCAGTAAAAGACATACCGCTCATACTCATACGTTGTGCTTGAATATTAGCTATCCAAAGATGCTCCCATGTTGCTACATTATCACCTGTCCAAGAGGAAGTATATCGTTGTGCACCAGAGTAAGCTGATCTGGTAATAATAAAAGGTCGTTTTGGATAAGCAAACCGTTTTACTCCTTCATACGTTGCTCTTGCCATTTGGGTGCCATAAATATTATGTGCTTTTCTGTGGCTACAGTGGTTACCATCATAATCATGTCGTACATCGTTTGGAAATGTTTTACCAGGCACTTCCATTACCGCAGGCTCATTCATATCATTCCATACTCCTTTTACTCCAACCTCTCCTATAATTTCTTTAAATAATCCAGCCCACCATTCTCTAACTTCGGGATTTGTAAAATCTGGAAAAAAACATTCTCCTGGCCATACTTTTCCTCGCATATAAGGACCATCGGCTCTTTTACAGAAATAATCATTGTTTATTGCTTCTTTATAGACAAAATAATCATTATCAATTTTAATACCTGGATCTATAATTACTATGGTTTTAAAACCTTTTTCTAATAGCTCTGATACCATCCTTTTGGGATCTGGAAAATATTCCTTATTCCATGTAAAACATCTAAAACCTTCCATATAATCAATATCTAAATAAATGGCATCACATGGGATTTGAAGTTCTCTAAATTTATTGGTTATTTCTTTTACTTTGCTTTCTGGATAATAGCTCCATTTACATTGGTGATATCCTAATGCCCATAAAGGTGGTAACTCTGGCTTTCCTGTAAGATCTGTGTATCGAGTAATTACTTCTTGCATATCAGGGCCATAAAAGAAATAATAGTTCATTTCTCCTCCTTGTGCCCAAAAACTAGTTACATTACGTCTTTCATGACAAAAATCGAAAAAGGTTTTGAATGTATTGTCAAAAAAGATTCCGTAAGCTCTTTCTTCATGCATACCAATATAAAAAGGAACACTTTTGTATAAAGGATCTTGGTCTTTACCAAAAGCATATTGATCTGTAGCCCAGTTCTCTACACGTTTTCCTTTTAAGTTAAGGTGCATAGGCTTATCTCCAAGACCATAATAACATTCTCCTTGCGGTGCAGATTTGCTCATTTTTACAATATTCCCTCCATATTGATGACTTTGTTCCCAATGAAAACCCCAATCATCTTTGCAAACAACATTATCATCCTTATCATATATAGTTACATGAATATTTACTTTAGAAATATGGATGCTTATTTTTGAAGTAGTAATAATATATGCTTTTTCATTTTCTTCTACTTTTAACATACTATATCCTCTAGCTCCTGTTTCACTAATAGCATAGGAAAAATCTTTTTCAAAATTAGTATCCGTTGCATATCTAAAGCGAATAACACTTCCTCTTAATATAGTAAGTTGTAAAATCACTCCATTATCTGTAGTGAAATTAAGTTTATCTACATTTTGTGAAAAGGAAATTATTTTACCCGGAAACAAATTCCCTTTTTGTTCTAATTCTGTATTTATAATCATATAATTATCTTCTTTTTAATTAGGTTTGGATATATAAAAGAACAATATCTAAATTGATTTCGAAACAATTTGTATTAGTATTTATCCATAAAAAATATATGAAAACGTTTGATTTTAAGACCTTCAAGGTCTTAAAATTCCAAGCATCGACAAAGTGCATCTGGACATCTTCTGACCTCATTTAGCTTTCGATGAAGTAGACCTAAACACTTTATAACTTTATCCAATCACCGGCGAAGTGTGTCCAAAAGAATCACTTGCACAATGTTATTGCTTTATCTTAAAAACCACTGTTGCAAGGGGTGGTATTGTAATTTCTGCTGCATATTTTCGGTATTGCCAATTTTTAAGCATAATTTTTATTTCTTCAGTATTAGAAATACCACTTCCATTATATTTTTTAGCATCGCTATTAAAAACTTCGACTAGTTTACCTTTTTTTGGTAATCCAATTCGATAATTAGTTCTTGGTACAGGAGTAAAATTGCATACTACAATTAAACTATCCTTTTCTTTAGTTCCTTTTCTTATATAAGCAATAACAGAATTTTGATGATCTTCATAATTAATCCATTCAAAACCAGATATTGTAAATTGTTGTTCGTATAATGCTGGATTATTTTTATATAAGATATTTAAATCGATAATTATTTTTTGAATTCCCGAATGATAGTCATATTGAAGCAAATGCCAATCTAAACTATGTTGAAAATCCCATTCTGCTCTTTGTGCAAATTCTGCTCCCATAAACAATAAATTAGTTCCTGGGTGCGTAAACATGTAACTATATAATAATCTAAGATTTGCAAATTGTTGCCATTCATCGCCTGGCATTCTACCAATAATACTACTTTTACCATGTACTACTTCATCATGGGATAATGGAAGCATAAAATTTTCTGTGAATGCATACGTCATACTAAACGTTAATTCGTTTTGATGATGTTTTCTGTATACTGGTTCTTTTGCAAAATATTGAAGAGTATCGTGCATCCATCCCATCATCCATTTCATTCCGAAACCTAATCCACCAAGGTAGGTAGGTTTAGAAACCATAGGAAAAGATGTGGATTCTTCTGCTATCGTTTGCACATCAGGAAAACTTGCATAGATTTCTTCATTTAGCTCTTTCATGAAGGTAATTGCTTCTAAGTTTTCTCTACCACCAAATATATTAGGCTCCCATTCGCCTTCTTTACGCGAATAATCCAGAAAAAGCATAGAGGCAACTGCATCTACCCGTAAACCATCAATATGGTATTGGTCTAACCAAAAAATGGCATTACTAATCAAAAAGCTTTTTACTTCATTACGTCCATAATTAAAAACTAAACTTTTCCAATCTGGATGGTACCCTTTTCTTTTGTCGGGATGTTCATATAAACTAGTACCATCAAAAAGACCTAACCCATGAGCGTCTTCAGGGAAATGAGAAGGTACCCAATCTAAAATAACACCAATATCGCTGGCATGAAATTTATCGACTAAAAGCTTAAATTCGTCTGGATATCCAAAACGAGATGTTGGCGCAAAATATCCTGTTAGTTGGTATCCCCAAGAAGGGTCATACGGGTACTCCATAACTGGCATTAGTTCTACATGAGTAAATTCCATTTTTTTTACATATGAAACCAATTCATCTGCCAGTTCTATATATGATAAAGATCTGTTTTCTTCTATATTTTTTTTCCAGGAACCTAAATGTACTTCGTATACAGAAAAGGGCGCATCGTTCGTATTATGCTTTTTTCGGTTCTGCAACCAATTATTATCGTTCCATTGATACTCATCTTCCCATACGACAGAAGCAGTTTTTGGTGGATGTTCACACCGTCTGGCATAGGGATCTGCTTTTTCTGTCTGTATATCGTTATGGTTAGAATGTATTTTATACTTATAGATATCTCCTTTTTTTATATCGGGGATAAATCCTTCCCATATACCAGATTGATCCCAACGCACATTTAAAAGATGCTCACCTTCTGCCCAATGATTAAAATCACCGACTACAGAAACTGATTTTGCAGATGGTGCCCATATTGCAAAGTATGTTCCTGATATTCCATTTATGGTGGTTAGATGAGATCCCATTTTTTTAAATAGGCGATAATGTTTACCTGCTTTAAAAAGATGGATATCAAATTCTGAAAATAAACTATAAGAGGTTACAATACCCATATACACATTTTTGGTTATAATTTAAACCCATCTGGAATTACAGTTCCTTTTTTTATTACAACAACTCCTTCTCGTATTACATAGACATCTTGTTCTGTGTCTTCTAAATGAGCTCCTCCATTTATAACAACATCATTTCCTATACGTACGTCTTTATCAAGTATGGTATTATTTATATAACATCTATCCCCTACTCCTATTGAAGGAATTCCTTCTTCATAATCTTTATCTAATTCTTGCATATCTTGATATGAGTTAGCTCCTATCATATATGTGTTCTTAATACTAGTATCTTTGCCTATTCTGGATCTAATACCGATTACAGATCGCTCTATTTCTTTAGCATTAATAATACAGCCTTCTGCAATCATGGATTTATCTAACCGGGTTCCCGAAATTTTTGATGGAGGTAATATCCTCGGTCTGGTTAAAACAGAATTGTTTTTGTTAAATAGGTCAAATTTAGGTACATCATCTGTTAAACTAATATTGGCTTCAAAAAAAGCAGGAACATTACCTATATCTGTCCAGTATCCTTCGTATTGGTATGCAAGAACTTTATTTTTAGTAATAGATTGCGGAATAATTTCTTTTCCAAAATCTATAGTATCCGTATTAGATAATGTATCTATTAATAATTGTTTATTGAAAATATAAATCCCCATAGAGGCTAAATAATTTCTCTCTTCTTTTTGCATTTCCAGGCTTACTTCAGACTCCCAACCAGAAAGTTTTTCTAAACTTGGTTTTTCTATAAAGGAGGAAATAAAACTATGTTCATCTGTTTTTAAAATCCCAAACTGAGTAGCTTCTTTAGATTTAACGGGTATGGTAGCTATAGAAATATCGGCTCCTTTATTAACATGAGCGTCTATCATTTCATTAAAATCCATTTTATATAGTTGATCTCCTGATAATATTAAGGCGTATTCGAACTCATGATTTAGTAATTGATACATCGATTGTCGAACTGCATCTGCTGTGCCTTGATACCATGTTTTATTATCGGGAGTTTGTTCTGCTGCCAATATATCCACAAAAGCATCACTAAAAGTACTAAAAACATAAGTGTTTTTAATATGTCGGTTTAATGATGCTGAATTAAATTGTGTAAGTACAAACATCCTTTTTATATCACAATGAATACAATTTGAAATAGGAATATCTACTAATCTATATTTTCCGGCTATGGATACTGCGGGTTTAGACCGCTGATCTGTAAGGGGTGATAGGCGGGTTCCTTGACCTCCTCCTAGAATAATGGCTAGAACTTTTTTGTTGATCATTTATATTGTATTAGTGTTTCATATATGGTTACATATTGATGTGCAGACCGACTCCAAGAGTGATCGATTTGCATTATTTGTTGTTGTATTTCCCTATATTTTTTTTGATCATCATATAAAGTAACAGCTCGTTTTATAGCATGGCAAACATCCCATACAGAGGCATTATTATGGCATATTCCAAAACCATTTTCTCCTATATCTATGATGGTATCTTTAAGCCCTCCTGTTCTTCTAACTATTGGTATAGTACCATATCGCAATGCGTATAACTGATTTAATCCACAAGGTTCTACTCTTGATGGCATTAATAAAAAATCTACTCCAGAGTATATGATATGAGAAAGTTTTTCATCATACCCTATAAATACATTATAATTACTAGAAAACTCTTTTTGCAAGGATTGTAAACGTTTTTCTGTTTCTAAATTTCCAGAACCTAAAATCAAAATATTAATAGTTTCATTATTAGTTAAGTATTCTTTTACAATGTCTGGTAAAAGATCTGCGCCTTTTTCTCCAACAAGTCTTCCTATAAAACCAAAGAGTGGTTTATCTATATCTAAATTAAAATAATTACATATCCATTTTTTATTTCTTTTTCGGTTTTCTGTAACATTTGTACTATTGTAATTTTTAATAATCATTGGGTCTGTTTCAGGATCCCATATTTTGGTATCAATACCGTTAAGAATCCCAACACATTTTTTTTGTTCATCCTTCAAAAGGTTTTCTAATCCATTGGCTTTTTCTTGTAACTCTTGCATATAACTAGTGGAAACTGATGTTACCTGCCAGGCACACTTAATACCTGATGCTAATGGGTTAATACAGTTATCCCAATCTAATAATCCTATTTTTTCTTTATCAAAATCTGGTAAATAATTTATCTTATCCAAAGATAACTGTCCTTGGTATTGTGCATTATGAATAGTTAAAACGGTGGGTATTCTTTGTAACTTTTCGTACATATATACGTGAGACATCATAAAAGGTATTAATCCCGTATGATGATCATGACAATGTATAATATCTGGAATAGCATCCATATTAGATACCCAATCTAAAACTGCTAGCTGAAAAGAGATACATCGCTCTATATCATCTTCATAATTATATACATTTGGTCTATCTAATAATCCTTCGATATAAATTAGATATGCATCAAAACCTAGATCTGGAGATATTATTTTTTTTACATAAAATACATGTGTAATATCGGCTAACCGTATCGCACTTGTATAAACAGTTTCTAACTTTGACTTTTGTATAAATGTATTGCTATAAAAAGGAGTTATTACACTGGTATTACCCCCTAGTTCATTTTGATATTTTGGCAATGCACCTACTACATCTGCCAATCCACCAACCTTGGCTATTGGATAACATTCGAAACTTGTATGAAGAATGTTCATAAAGAAAATTTGCCTGTTATTTAAATCATTTAAAGTTATGAAAAATGAAATAAAAAAAAGGTGTTATTATCTTAAAAAGAACAAGTTATAATGATTATTTAATAAAAATGTAATTGAAATTTTTTATTATAATTACTCTGTATTTATAACGAAGTAAAAGCCATAAACTTTGGGTTGTTTTATCGTTATTTATGTATTGTTCGTAAAGCTTTTTTTATAATATATCCTGTTTCTTTTGTTTGTGATTGTGTTTTCCATTTGTTGCACACTTTTAGTACCCAATCTGGTCTTGTTTTACTCGCGTCATTTAACCAATTTCCTACAGAATCCCTTACATATTTAGAATCATCAGATTTAAGTGGATCTAATATTGTTATTGCTTTTTCTGGAGATTCTTTGAGTTCATCAATTTTTTTAGTCCATACACCGATTGGTCTTATAACCTCTACTGCAAATCGTCTTATATTCTCCTCTTTACTAGAGGTCCATTTGGATAAAATACCTATTGCAATATCTAAATTATCTATAATAGTATCTTTAGAAGAAAATATTGCTACTTCTCTAACTCCAAAATGAGAATCTGCAGCAAAAGGTAGAATTACTTCTAGTTTTTTATCAATTTTGATTTCCCGAGAACCTAACCAATATGCAGCCCAACATCTAGGAACATCAGATATATGATTGGAAAGATAATTTATTATATCTGGATCATTCGTTAATTGTAAAAAAGTAAGTCCGATTACTTTAGTATTAGAATTTGCTGAAGGTTTTTCTTGTGCCGATATACTTTCATAAAAACTATCATACCAATCTAATTTTCCTAAATCAGTTAAGATATTTTTTAATAAAATTAATTGATCTACTGCTAACCACTCAATTAAATTAGCGGTTTGGATATTTCCTTTATTTAAATATTCAAGAACTGTTTTATCTAAATCTTTAAAGCTTCTGGCTCCTTTTCTTTTAAGAATATATTCTGGTATCATTTTATAAAATTAGATTAAAGTAGTTAAAATGGTAGTATGTAAAACATAACATAATTAATCTCTAAATATCATTCTTCAAATTGATTAAACATATCAAAATAATACATTTGCACTGATTGTGATTTTATTACTGAAAAAGCAATAGTAGCTTTTTCGTTTTGGGCAAGATCTGCTGCTGCAGATTTAGCAGAGTTTATATCTCTCCAATAAATAATATCCATATATTTTCCATTCTCATTTTTAGCAGTTATTCTCTCTACAAAACCATAATATAGTTTTACAATATCATTAAGAGAGGACAATGCCTTTTTAGCATCTTTTTCTGTATATCCTGGATTTATTTCAAATAAAACTACCTCTACTACTTTGGGTTTATTATTAGTTAATATTAGATTTTGATTAGGTTCTTTTACACAATCAAACAATAGGTTTATCATTATAATTAAAATTAAATATTCAAAATTTTAATCAAAACTAACTTGTACTTAAGACACCCCTATGTCAGTAGTGTTTTTAAGAAGAAGCATAAAGATTATAGGTTTCGGCATATTTTTTATAATACTCTTCTAAGCTAAAATGTTTTGGAGGAAAGAGTTCTTGTGTTTCGATAAGATTTATTATACGATCGGTTCTAAATTCTCGATAATCATTCCTTAACCTGCAATGCGCAATCATAATCCAAGTATTGTTTGTAAAGTAAACACCTAATGGCTCTATTAATCTTTTACTAAACTCTTTAGAGGCTGCAGTGTACTGGATCTCTAAAACCCTAAAATCAGTAATCGCTTGTTGAATAACAGATAAAGAGGTACTAGGTTTTATTTTTTCTCTATTATATGTAAATACACGTTGCTCTAGAATTTGTAGTTTTTCTTTTTGTGTAGTTTTCAATACTGCTATTACTTTATCTATAGCTTCTTGATATTCGTTAATAAGAGATTGATCATTATTTGTTTTTATAATTTTAGAAGCTGTAAGTAAGGCATTAGCTTCTTTTTCGGTGAACATAACTGGAGGTAAAGAATAACCATCCACCAAAAAATACCCAGTTCCTGCTTCTGCTCCAATAGGCACTCCTGCATCGGTTAATGCTTGCATATCTCGATAAATAGTACGTAAACTTACCTCAAACTTATTGGCTAATTCTGCTGCTTGAACAATTTTTTTAGATTGCAGTTTTACTAATATAGCTGTTAATCGATGTAATCGTTTCATTATTCGGATTTGGTTTGGTTTGATGTTGCAATCTCATCCATTTCACTTAAATCTGTTGTATTATTAATAAAACATTCTGTTTCTTCCATGTTTTCTTTTGTTTCGATGGTAGCTAATTTAATTGAGTTCATTTTTTTATCTCTTATCATTCCACCAGTCATTATCAAACTAGTTCCTATAATGACAAATAATAAAACCCCTGGCTCAAATCCTTCAATTATTGCTTCGGAAGGAATTGCATAAAACAATAGTACTGTAATCAATCCTCTTGGAGCTATAAATAATTGAGGAGAAATATCTTTCCCTATAAAAAGACGTAACAAGCCGTATCGTATAACATAAATAGATATTAATATTAAAATGCTTATTACGGTAACTTTTAAACTTAAAAGAGAAGATAATACTATAGTTACTCCGAAAATAACAAAAAATAAAGTACGAACAACAAAAGCCGTTTCGGCAGTAATAACATGTAATTCGTGATAAATAGATTTTGCTTTTTCGAAATCAAGGTATCCTCTAAGTTTTCCTTTAAAAAACAATTTCATATTAGCTATTACCAACCCAAAAATTAAAATAATGATTAAAGAAGATAAATGCATTTTTTTACCTAGTGCGTATAGTAATAATAACACCGCAATAAGCAAAAAAAGTTTAACTGGACTTTTGATTTTTTGAAATATCAAGATAATAGCATAGCTCGCTATTAAGGAAATTATGATAGTTATGATTAAATTCAAAAAGAAGCCTCCGACACCAGTATCCTCTGCAGGATTTAATCTACCTATAAGAAAATAAAAGAGCATAATACCCAGAATATCAGAAAATGTACTCTCGTAGATATGAAATTCTTTTTTTGTATTAGATAAGGAAGAAACACTTGGTATAATAATAGCGCTAGAAAGTATCGATAAAGGAGTAGCATATAACCAAGCTGATAGCATTGTCATTCCTGGTATTAAAGCCTTTAAAATTACTGCAGCAATAAATGCAGAAGCGATTAAACCAATTAAGGCAATAGCTAATGATTTAAAAATAGGCATTAATTTATCACTTTTTAACTCTAACTCTAAAGCTGCTTCTAATACAATCATAATTAGACCTACTATCCCCAAAACTTCTAACATAGGAAAAAAATCAATGACATCTCCTCCAAACGATTTAAGAATATATTGAAAAACAACTCCTAAAACAATCAATAATAATACTGCAGGAACATTAGTCTTTTTTGCAACTCCATTAAAAATAAAAGATAAAATAATAGTTAATGAAATTCCAATAATAACATTGTAAGAAGAAAATATTTCCATAGAGTAGGTATATAACCAGATAATGTAAGTCGATTTGTAAACGAAGGAAAAGATAGTAAATTATTTTGAGTAAAGAATTTAGTCATTAATCATTTTATCTTCGTTAAATAAGTAAAAAAAAGGAATCTGGGTTTATACTCAGTAAAAACTTTCTCTTTCATTTCGAGGTAAGCATTGAAGAATAAAACCCTATAATGTGAATTAAAAACGAAATACTTAAATTTATCGTCTGTATTTATTTTTAAAAGAAAATATATGTCTAATAAAGGATTAATTATAAAAGAACGAAGCCGTGATATTGGTGATTTTTTAGTTGGTAGACTTATACCTTTTAGAAAAAAAAGAATGGTCGGTCCTTTTGTATTTATTGACCATATGGGACCAACTACTGTAAAAAAAGGACATTATATAGATGTCGATCAGCACCCTCACATTGGTTTGTCTACATTAACCTATATGCTCGAAGGAGAATTACAACATAGAGATAGTACTGGTACAAACCAACGCATTTTTCCAGGATCTGTAAACTGGATGGTTGCAGGAAAAGGAGTTACCCACACAGAACGGACTCCAAATGATCTTAGAAATAAATCCGAGTTTAGTATTCATGGGTACCAGATTTGGGTGGCTTTACCCAAAGAACAAGAAGATATTGAACCAGAATTTCATCACTTTGAATCTAATAGTCTACCTAGATGGAACGATAATGGAACTGAATTTTGCTTGATTGCAGGAAACGGGTATGGCAAAAAATCGCCAGTACCTGTACATTCTGAATTGTTTATGGTCGAAATAAAGACGAAACAACGTTACGAATTACAAGTTAAGGGTGAATTACAAGGGGAGATCGGAATTTGTATTATAAAAGGAGCTATTGAAGCTTGCAACGACGTTATTAAAAAAGGTAATATGCTTGTTTCTAAAACCGAAGACACTTGTTCTGTAGTTTTACAACCCGAAACACATGTATTATTATTTGGAGGACAACCATTTAAAGAAGAACGTCATATATATTGGAATTTTGTGTCCTCTAGCATTAAAAAAATCGAAATAGCTAAATTACGCTGGCAAAATAACGAATTTCCAAAAGTTAGTGATGACAATACCTATATTTCTCTACCTAAATAATGTTTTGTTTTTTAAAGAGGATACGCTTTTAATCCAATGTATAATACCCACATTTTAAGTAAGCACCTTCAGGAAACATAATAGGATGATCTATATCGTGATATGTCTTTTCTAGTATCTCAAACGTTCTTCCAGAAGATAGAATACTCTCTTCAGAGATTGCGAAAAAATCTTCTGCGATAACTCTTGAGGAACAAGATGCCAACACTAATATCCCTCTATTTACTACTAATTTAGCTCCAAGTTTTGCCAATCTGATATAACTGTTTTTTCCTTTAAGTATTTCACTTTCTCGTTTTGCAAATGAAGGAGGATCAATAACTACTATGTCGAATTGTTTTTTTTCGTTTATCAATGTTTGCAAACCTTCAAAAGCATCTGCTACTATAACTATATGTTTTCCTGTATGCGTATTTAATTTGGCATTTTCTTTTGCCATATCCAGTGCTTGTTTGCTTATATCTAAACTAGTAACTTCTTTAGCTCCTCCTTTTAAAGCATGAACCGAAAAACCTCCTGCATAAGAAAACACATCCAAAACAGTCTTATCATCTGCTAACTCCCCTACTCTTTTTCTATTATGACGATGATCTAAAAAATATCCAGTTTTATGTCCATGAATTACATTTGCAGAAAATAAAACACCATGTTCTTTAAAAATAACTACCTCATTTTCTAGTTTCCCATAAATAACTTTTCCATCTTTTAGTCCATACAAATTTCCTTTTGTTTGTAGTGATCTACTTAATCTTAAAACTACAGTTTCGCACTTTGTAATAGAAATTAGATGTTTTACAATCCAGTTTAAATAAGGTAACCAAATATGAGAATATAATTTAATTACTAAAACGCTATCATAAATGTCTGCAATAAAACCCGGAAGGTTGTCATTTTCACCAAACAATAATCGGTAACTATTTGTATCTGTTTCTAACAAAGCTTTTCGTTTTTCAAAAGCCAGAATTATTTTATTTATAAACCAATCCTCATTAATTTGTGCTGATTTACCAAATTGAATAAGTTTTATGCGTATAGGAGAATAAGGATCATACAATCCACAAGCTAAAAATCCATTTTTCTTGTTGTCATACACTATAACTATATCCCCAGCCTCTCCTTCTGTATTTTGCTTAACAATACTTTCCGAAAATACCCAAGGATGTTTTCGTTTTACCATCTTTTCTGCAGAAGGCTTTAGTTTTACAGCTAATCTTTTTGTTTCTATGTTTTGTATAATATTCATCACAAGCAAGAATACTATATTTTTTGATATTCTGTAAAAATAAATAAATAAAAAACGAGACTATTTTTATAAAGTCTCGTTTTTAAAATAGATTTTAGAGTAATTTTTAATAATTAAGAAACCTTAATAAAATATTTTCAAAAATATTCTATTAATAAGACCCTACATTATCTAGGCTTTGTGAAATTTGATTTGTGTAAATATTTTAGCTGATTTAAACACACCATAATTTAACAATGTAATACTTATTTCAAAAATAATATATTATCCATTATAAACATATACGGTAAAAACATAAAAAAAATACTGTTTTTAATCAAAAAAATACTCACCTCTAGATAAGTGCTCTATAAATAGCCTTATAGCTAATCTATATAAGTAACTAGCTTACCATAATTAGAAGAACTCATTTTAAATTTTTATTACATCCATTTAACATATTTATAAAATTAAATATATACATTTGTATTATGACTGATAAAGAAATATTAGAAATCCATAAAGTTTTGTCCAATTCTACTAGAATGGATATTTTAAAATGGCTAAAAAATCCTGAGGCAAATTTTCCTCCACACAAAGACTTAGGGCATTTTAATGACGGAGTATGTGGTCAAAATATTCAAGATAAATCTGGTTTATCACAACCAACAATATCTCATTATCTAAATAATATGCAAAAATGTGGATTACTTATTACCACACGACATGGTAAATGGACCTATTTTAAAAGAAATGAAATAGTTATTCAGCAGTTTTTAACCTCTATCAATAAGGTTTTATAAAAAAATATAGCTAACATATTTACAAAATTAAATATATAATTATAAAAACTCACTTCATGGGGATAAAAAAGTAAACATTGAAGCTATTAGAGAAAAAGAAGTTTCCATTATGTTTATTAAACTAAAAAACTTGATAAGTACTGGTACTATAATAGAAGAACTAACAAAAAATAAATAGAAATTATATGAAAATATTAGTTATAGGTTCTACAGGAACCATTGGATCTGCTATATATAATGATTTAAAAAAAGATTATAATACTGTATATGGTGCCCACAGAAATAGTCAGTCCTACTCTATTGATCTCACTAAAAAAGAATCTATACAAGCATTATTTAAAAAACTACCAAAATTGGATAGTATAATTAATGCAGCAGGAACTGCTGTATGGAAACCTTTTTCACAACTTACTGAGGAGGATTATTATGTTGGTATACAAAGTAAACTAATGGGACAAGTAAACTTAGTTCATCTAGCACAAGAGTATCTAAATGATAAAGGTTCTATAACATTAACAACTGGTATTCTAGCAGAACATTATGAACCAAATGCTGTAGGTTTATCTTTAATAAATGGCGCGATACACAGTTTTGTTAAGTCAGCATCAAACGAATTAATACGTGATATAAGGCTTAATGTAGTAGCTCCAGGAGCTATTGCAGGAGCTTTTCCTGAGGATAAAAAATTCGCAGGATACCTCCCTGTTAAAATAGAAGATGTTGTAGGTATTTACAGGCAAATTCTTAATAACTCTAGCACAGGAGGAGTGTATAAAATATATTAAAAATTAAAAAATTAAAAGAAATGAAAATTCCAATATATCAAATCGATGCTTTTACTAAAACTTTGTTTGGGGGAAATCCAGCTGCAATTTGTCATTTACCTTATTGGTTAGAGGATCAAACCCTACAAAATATCGCCATAGAGAATAATCTTGCAGAAACAGGATACTTTGTAAAAAAGGAAGATATTTATGAAATAAGATGGTTTATGCCACATGCAGAAATTGACTTGTGTGGACATGCTACTTTAGCATCGGCTTATGTTATTTTTAATTATCTTGATTCTACAATTAATGAAATAACGTTTTCTTCAAAAAGTGGAATTTTGAAAGCTAAAAAAGAAGAAAACGGATCTATCACTCTAGATTTTCCTTCTAGACCACCTGCTCCTATTGATATTCCTGATAAAGTACGTAAAGCATTAAAATCAAACCCTATTGCTACTTTTGCTGCCAGAGATATAGTAATCGAACTCTCTTCTGAAGAAGAAGTAGTAAATGAAATCCCTAATCTGGATCTGTTAAAAGATTTACCTTATCTATGTATTATAATTACTTCTACAGGAAAAAACGCAGATTTTGTTTCTCGTGTTTTTGATGCAAATGGTATTATTCAGCCAGAAGATCCTGTTACTGGGTCGGCTCATGCTACCTTAGTTCCTTTTTGGGCAAAAAAACTAAATAAAACTACTCTTAAAGCGCAACAGTTATCAGTACGAAAAGGAGAATTAGATTGTAAAATAGATGGAAATCGTGTTTTTCTTAGTGGATATTCTGTTCCCTATTTAATAGGTGAAATTGAAATATAAAAATCACTCTTTTAAAAAACATTATTTATGGAAAATTAGTTTTAAACTAATTTTCCATAAATAATTGATTGATTTTGGTTCTTAGTTTTCGTTTATAATCCTCTTCTAACCAATCTCTATAGTTTTTGGTGCTCTTGCTAATACAATAAGAATATCTACGTACTCGATATTCTATATCTTGATCTAAAAGCCTACTTAAAATTCGAGCGTCAAAAACATCTTCACTATTCTGAACACACATCTTTGCATGCTGTTCAATAGAGTTTTCTAATACCGTCAAACTTCTTAGTCCAAATTTTTTGGTTTTTGAATACTCTTCTTCTATATCAAATTGAATATCTTCAGAGTTTTCAAATTCTCTTCGTAATTCATCAGGGAGTACATATTTAAAATTTCTTTCAATTTCTTCATCTCCTACTAAATTATCATAATAAAAATCTGGTGATCTAAAAATAGATTGCCAATCCATTTCTGCATTCCATAAACCAAATCTTGCAGTATTATTTCCTAGGTCTAATATATTAAACTCTGGTTTTGTTGGTAAAATTCGAGATCCCCTACCTATCATTTGAAAATATAAAGTAAGGGATTTTGTAGCTCTATTAAGAATAACTGTTTCTACAGTAGGCTCATCAAATCCCGTAGTTAAAATACTAACCGAACTAAGTATTGCATCCTCAGTATTCTTAAACCAAGCCAAAATATCTTCTCTTTCTTGTTTACTATTTGTATTATCTAAATGTCTAATAGGGTATCCTGCTTTCCTAAAGGTCTCATACACATAAATAGAAGTATTGATACCATTATTAAAAATCAATGTTTTTTTACCTTTAGATCTTTCTTCATACGCATGCAAAAGTTTATCCTGCATTTGCATATTAGTATATAACTCTTCTGAAGATTTTACAGTATAATCTCCATTCATTCCAATCTTTAAAGATCCCAAACCTACATCAAATGTATAAATTACAGGTTTGGCTAAAAAACCACTTTTAATTAATGAATTTATTGTGTCTCCTACAATCAATTCATTATAATTATCCTTCATAGGAAGCTTCATATTAGAACTAAGCGGTGTAGCTGTAACTCCCAAAATAAAGCAATTTTTAAAAAACCTAAAAAGCTTTCTAAACGAATTATAATGAGCCTCATCAATGATTACCATTCCTACATTATGCAATTCTACATCATCCTCATTTAGCCTATTATTTAGAGTCTCTACCATAGCGACAAAACACATATATTCGTTTTGATCATCCAGTTCTTTTACAGAACTATTTATGATTTTGTTTTTAACTCTAAATTCTTTTAACATTTTAGAAGTCTGAGCACAAAGTTCTATACGGTGTGTTAGAACTACCACCTTTTTTTTGGTAGACTCTATGTATCGCCTAACGATCTCAGAAAATATAACCGTTTTTCCACCTCCTGTAGGAAGTTGATATAACAAATTATATTTTTTCGGAAACTCCTCTAATCGGCTAAATATCTTATCGATATCTCGTTGCTGATAATCGTATAGTACTTTTTGTTCTTTTTTATCAATATCTGTGGGTTGTAATCCCATGAATCTTTTATTAAAATAAGCTACAAAACTAAGCACTTTTAAAGGTTATATGAAAGAATTCTTAAAATATATTTCCAGAACTTATAATTATTAAATGTTAATTATTCATAATTGTTTAAGTGCAAAGCCTTTGTTATTTTAATTTTAACGTTCAAAATCATATACATATTCGATGCCTAAAATTGATAAAGATTTAATTCCTGTTCAAACACTTTTAATTCCAAAACCAATTTTATATACTGCAAAAATTTTAAATATTGTTTCTCCTTTCTTAGCTTCCAAGTATGCTGTCAGAATATTTTTAACTCCTTTTAGTTACAAAATACCTGATAGAGAAAAAGGAATGTTTGAGCAGAGTAAAAAGGAAAAAGTCTATGTGCAAAAAATTAACAAAGAAGTAATTGTGTACAACTATGGTATTTCTAAAAAGAAAATCCTTTTAGTCCATGGGTGGTCTGGGAGCGGCACACAACTATCCAAAATTGCAGATCAATTATTAGATCATGGGTATAGCACTGTTAGTTTTGATGCTCCTGCACATGGTAGAGCACCAGGCAAAAGAAGTATGCTGACATATTTTATCGAAACTATATATCAGTTAGAAAAAACACATGGCCCTTTTGAAGCTGCAATAGGGCACTCTTTAGGTGGAATGTCATTATTAAGAACGACTAAATATGGTTTAAAAATTAAAAAATTAGTTATAATTGGTACTGCCAATAGTATTTCTGCTATTACTAAAAACTTTGTAAAAAACTTACAACTAGATCAAAAAGTAGGAAAACTTTTAAAAGCATATTTTGACAAAAAATATGGAGAAGATTTAGATAATTATTCCGGAGCTGTTTCTGCAAAAGGAATAACCGTACCAACATTAGTAGTACATGATATAAATGATGTAGATGTTCATTACAGTGCTGCTCAAGAAATTAGTGATAATTTAGAAAACAGTGAATTATTAATAACCGAACAGCTAGGACATAGAAAAATCTTAGGAAACCCTAAAGTTATCAATAAGATTATAAATTTCATTTTGGAATAGTTCTTGCAATGTTATTCAAAGCAAATTTGTACGACTATTAATTAAAACTTTAGTTAACTTTATTTAAAAAAGATGAAACATTTAATTTTAGCATGTTTGGGAGTTCTAATAATAAGTTGTACAAGCAATGCTCAGAAAAACACAATAAAAAAAGATAAAAAATATGCTGTTTCCAAAGCTAATGCAGAATGGAAGGAGATTTTATCCTCTGAACAATATTATATTTTAAGACAAGCAGGAACCGAAAGGCCATTTTCAAGCCCTTTAAACAAAATATATACTCCAGGAGTATTTCATTGCGCAGCATGCAATACCCCTATATACGAAAGTAAATATAAATTTGATAGTGGTACTGGTTGGCCAAGTTTTGATCGAGCAATAGACGGAAGTATTGATAAAGATGTAGATCATAAATTAGGATATGCAAGATCCGAATTGCGATGCGGAACTTGTGGCGGGCATTTAGGTCATGTATTTAATGATGGACCTAAAGAAACTACAGGAATGCGGCATTGTATTAATGGCGATGCCATGACTTTTACACCTAATAAAAAATAAAATGAGTAAATACCCTATTAAAAAAACAGAAAGCGAATGGAAGACACAACTTTCTGAAGAACAATACAGAGTATTACGACAAAAAGGAACCGAAAGACCTTTTACAGGAGAGTATAATATGCTTTTTGAGAAAGGTACTTATATTTGTATAGCGTGTAAAGAACCTTTATTTGATAGTACTTCCAAATTTGATTCTGGATGTGGCTGGCCTAGTTTTGATGCATCTATAGAAGGCGCTATAGAATACATAAAAGATTCCTCGCATGGTATGATTAGAACAGAAATAGTATGTGCAAACTGTGGAGGACATATAGGGCATGTTTTTGACGATGGACCTACCCCCTCTGGACAACGATATTGTGTAAATTCTGTTAGCATAGACTTAGACAAAAAACAAAAATCTTAATAAACAAAAATTGATATTCATGAAAAAAATCTTAACATTACTATTTTTAGCTACATTGATGCTCACTTCTTGTCGAAATGATGATGATGTTGATTTCGATACTATTGGGCAAACTTTTGAAATTGATAGAGTGAATTTTGTAACACCAGAATTTGTTGTTAACATCCCTTACCCTGAGAGCATACAAGTCTTTGACGCTGATGTTGTATTAGTATATCGTTTAGAAGAAGTTATAGATGGTCGTGAAGTTTGGGAACCACTACCTACAGCACCTATCTTTTTAAATGATGTAGACAACACTACTATTTCATATAGATTTAATTTTACATCACGAGATATAGATATTTATTTAGAAAGTAATAACAGAAACTTAACCCCTCCAGATCTTTACGGTAATCAAGTATTCAGGATCGTAGTAGTACCTTCTGCTTTTGCAAAAAATACTAAGGTAGATCTATTAGATTTTAATGCAGTACAATCTGCACTGCATTTAGAATTTTAGAAAAGATAAAATTGTATTTATCGTTATTATAACAGATAAACACGATAAAAAATATCAAAAATTAACACCAAGTTACATAAACTTGGTGTTTTTTTATTAGATTTCGTGCTAATCTTATTAGTAGGGAATATCTAAATACTTTTTTCATTAGCTGAATTATCCTTAAATTCGTGACTTCAAAAAATTGACACTTATGAACACATATGATATCATCGTTTTAGGTAGTGGCCCTGGAGGGTATGTAACTGCAATAAGAGCCTCACAATTAGGTTTCAAAACCGCTGTTGTTGAAAAAGAGAGCTTAGGAGGAGTATGCTTAAACTGGGGGTGTATTCCTACAAAAGCGCTATTAAAGAGTGCGCAAGTATTTGAATATCTAAAGCATGCCTCAGATTACGGGCTTACTATAGATAACTTTGATAAAGATTTTGATGCCGTTGTAAAACGAAGTCGCGATGTGGCAGGTGGGATGAGTAAGGGAGTTCAGTTCCTTATGAAAAAAAATAAAATCGATGTTATTGAAGGCTTTGGAAAATTAAAAGCCAGCAATAAAGTAACAGTTACCGGGTCTGATGGAAAAGCAACAGATTATGAAGCTAAACATATCATTGTTGCAACCGGAGCAAGATCTAGGGAGCTACCTAATCTACCTCAAGATGGTAAAAAGGTAATTGGATATAGAGAAGCTATGACTTTAGAATCACAACCAAAGAAAATGATTGTTGTAGGTTCTGGAGCTATTGGTGTAGAATTTGCACATTTTTATAATGCAATGGGTACAGAGGTAACCATCGTAGAGTTTTTACCTAATCTTGTTCCTTTAGAGGATGAAGAAGTTTCTAAACAATTTGAACGTAGCTTTAAAAAAGCTGGTATTAAAGTTATGACAAATTCTTCTGTAGAAAGTGTAGATGTAACAGGTAATGGCGTTAAAGCAACGGTAAAAACTAAAAAAGGAGAAGAAATTCTTGAAGCTGACATTGTTTTATCTGCAGTAGGTATTAAAACAAACATAGAAAATATAGGCTTAGAAGAATTAGGGATTGCCACAGATAAAGATAAAATCGTCGTTAATGATTGGTATCAAACCAATATTCCGGGGATTTATGCAATAGGAGATGTAGTTCATGGTCCTGCACTAGCTCATGTAGCCTCTGCAGAAGGAATTACTTGTGTAGAAAAAATTGCAGGAATGCATGTAGAACCTATAGATTATGGTAATATTCCAGGATGTACTTATGCTACTCCCGAAATTGCCAGCGTAGGAATGACGGAAAAACAAGCTAAAGAGGCTGGGTATGAGTTAAAAGTAGGTAAATTTCCTTTCTCTGCTTCTGGTAAAGCTAGTGCTGCAGGAACCAAAGATGGTTTTGTAAAAGTTATTTTTGATGCTAAGTATGGCGAATGGTTAGGATGCCATATGATAGGTGCTGGTGTTACCGATATGATAGCAGAAGCTGTTTTAGGACGTAAACTGGAGACTACAGGTCATGAAGTATTAAAAACCATACATCCTCATCCAACGATGAGTGAAGCTGTTATGGAAGCTGTTGCAGATGCTTATGGCGAAGTAATTCATATTTAATCTTTAAAATTAAAAGATTAACTCTAAGTGTTTTTCCTTATAAACACTTAATCGTTATGACTGTTTTATAAATTAAAAAGTGCGAGGTTAATTTTAAAATTAACCTCGCACTTTTTAGTATATATTCTAATTATCTAATTCTTTCCTTTGGTAAGTTTTGTTCCTTTTTATTACTAAAACAAACGTATATACTTGTTATTTTTTATTTAACAAAAAACTTTGAATTGCAAGTGTATAACTTTGCATACCAAACCCTAAAATTATACCTCTAGCATTAGGGGAAATATAAGATTGATGCCTGAATTGCTCTCTTGCAAAAGTATTAGAAATATGAACTTCAACTACAGGAACAGATATAGCCTTAATTGCATCACCAATCCCTATAGATGTATGAGTATACGCACCTGCATTAAGGATTACTCCATCAAATTTATCTTCTGCTTCTTGTATTTTAGTAATTAATTCCCCTTCCATATTAGATTGAAAATAAGCTAATTCAGTTTCTTTAAACTGAAATTGTAGTGTAGTAAAAAATTCTTCAAAAGTTTGATTACCATAGATATCAGGCTCTCTTTTTCCTAATAAATTAAGGTTTGGTCCATTTAAAATTAATATCTTCATAAAACTATTAAATTTATTTAGAAATCATATAGATCATATTTACAATCCTTCGTTTTGTCTTCTGTTATTCTTAGTTTTAAATAAATATCCAACAGACAATTGTGCTACAGAATGATTAAAATTAATATCTGACGTATCTAGACTATTAATATTAGTTAAGCCTAAATTATATCGCAATTGAAAAAACAACCCACTTTCTAACTTATACCCAGCTCCAAAATTCCAACTAAAATCAAAATCACTAAAAGCATCAAAAAATTCATCTGGAGTATCCTTTGCAGATTCTGCAGCATTTGCTAAAGTTGCAAATTGTGGACCAGTTTCTAAACTAAATCTATCTGCAAAATAATATTTTGCAATAACAGGTAGTGCTAAATAATTTAAACTAATTTTATTCTCTACCCCTTCTTCTTTAAATCTATATCCTTGAGCAGAGTATAACACCTCTGCTTGCAAAAAAAAACGTTGGGATACGGGAAACTCTATAACAGCCCCCAAATGCATACGCACTCTTGCATCTGTGTTTTTTATATCTCCTGCTATATTTGCATAATTGGCTCCAAATTTAAATCCTGCCCGTGTATACAATTTTTTATTTTCATCTTGCGCATACAAATTAGTAACCGAAATGAACAATAAACTCGTAGTAATTAGAAAAAAAATACTTTTCATTTATTTATATATTTTTAAACAGCTTAGATACATATAACTTCTAAATAACTTTAAAATTCATAGATTAAATACATATGACCTGCTCTTTATTTAGATTATTTACTCAAAAGTAATTTTATTTTTCAATAATCTAATATATAGCTATAAAAAAAGCATTTCGACAAATTCGAAATACTTTTAAATAATAGTTATTAAAGTCTAAAAAATAAAATCAATAAGCTCAAAGCAAGCTCACTAGGTATGTTTCCTAAAATATATTTTGTTTTCGAGCCAAACTTTAGGAAATTAAATTCCACAATGTGGATTAAAACTTATACCCTACTGAGAATTGAGCCATAGAATTTTTCTGTTTAACATCATCAAAACTTGCTGCATCATTTATATTAGACAATCCTATATTATACCGAGCATCAAAGAAAGCCCCCATATCTAATTGGTACCCTAAACCTAAAATTACTCCAAAATCAATACTCTTAAAATTATCATCTATATCTGTTTCCTTATTTACATCCATAGCTTCAACTTTACTTTTTGCTGAAATTAAAAAACCAATCTGTGGTCCTGCTTGGAGAGTAAAACCTTGAATCACATAATATTTTGCTATTAAGGGTATGTTAATATAATCTAACTTCATTGTAGTTTTTGCAGAAAGACCTAAGAGATTGTTTTTAAATTTATCTCCTTGTGAAGAATATGATACTTCTGGCTGAAAAGCAAATTTATCTGTGATTGGAATCTCAACAACAGACCCTAAATGAAAACTTGTTCTCCCTTCAAAACCCTCAGTATTATCACCAGAAATATTTGCTAGATTAACACCTGTCTTAACACCAAACCTTACATCTTCTTCTTGTGCAATAGTTATTAAACTAAAAGAAACTAGAACTACAAATATTAATGTTTTTTTCATAATAATAGGTTTTATTAATTAGAGAACAAAAATAATTTTTTTATCTATTCGGCAAACTATAAATAATTATTTATAGTTAATACCTTTACAAATCAAACAATAACTCACTAAAAACAAATACATTAAATAAATCAATTTTAATTTCAGATAGTTTTATATAAATCACTTAGAATTAAGAAAAAGAATCTATATTAAAATTTAGTAACTATTTAACATTTTATACAAGTAATATACCTACTTTTGCAGGCAATTTTAAACCAAAATAATTATTATGAAAAAAATAATCTTAACTGCATTGGCAGTAGTAAGTTTTACTTTGGCAAGTGCTCAAGAAGAAAATGGATCAGGATTTGCTAAAGGAGATGTATTTATCTCTGGAGGATTTGGATTTGGATCTGAAAAAACTGGAGACGACAAAACAAACACGTTTAATATATCTCCAAGAGTAGGTTTCTTTGTTTCTGAAAATATTGCAGCGGGAGCAAGAATAAACTTTTCAAGTGAAAAACGAGAATTTGGAACTAACGAAGAGACATATTCAACTACAAGTTTAGGAGCATTTGGAAGATATTATATATCTCCTGCAAGTAAATTTTCTCTTTTTGGTGAATTAGGAGTTGATTACATTGCTTCAAAATTTAAAGAAGAAGGTGAGCCTGATGATAAATCAAATGGATTTGGATTTGGATTTGCTCCTGGTGTAAGCTATTTTATTAGCAATAACTTTGCTCTTGAAGCTACATGGGGTATTTTAGGATACAGAACTGTTAAGCCAGATGTTGATAATGCGGAATCAACTAATAACTTTGATTTTGGAGTTGACTTACAAAACATCAATCTTGGTTTAGTATATAAATTCTAAAAAAAAATGCTGAGTTCTAAATAAAAATATATCTAAGAATTATTTTATATTTACTAGAACAAGCTTAAATTTTTAGTAGAAATACCATCTCATCTATTTGAGATGGTATTTTTTATTTTAGAAATAATTACACTCTATCGAAATAAACTATTTGATAAAAATTAAGAACTAATTAACATAGGATACAGGTAAATTAAATAGTTTCGCTATGAATTTTAAACACTTCAAATACAATGAAAAGATTGTTAATAATTATCACATTAACTATCACGAGTTTAACATCTATATGTGCTCAAAATAAAGAGCAAACTTTAAAAGGGAAATGGCTAATTGAAGCTAATACTAATTTTGGTAGTGCAAGTTCTGCTAATACCAGTATTCAATATACAAATTTTTCGGATGACAAAGGCTCTATATTAAACCTTGGGGCAGAAGCTGGATATTTTATAATGGATGATTTAGCCCTCAAAATAGGGCTTGGCTATGGGTCTGTAGATACTGGTAAAGAATCAAAATCATTAAACACTTTTTCTTATAAAATAGGTGCCAAATATTATATTAAAGGAATCATCCCTTTTCAGATTAATTATAATGGCGCTAGTGTAGAACAAAAAGAAAATCCATCCTATTTTGGTATTCAAGGTGGTTATGCTATTTTCTTAGGAAATACAGTAAGCATAGAGCCAGGGTTAGGATATGATTTTAGTCTAAATGACAACTTGTATTCGGATGTTTTTCAATTTAATATAGGGTTTGCTATTCATCTATAAAAATTTAAAATGTGAAATGGAGTCATGCAATAAAAGATTTTGAGCATTATTTACGCATTGAAAGAGGGCTTTCAGAAAACTCTATCATTAGTTATATTTTGGATATAGAACGATTATTAAAATTTCTTAACGATCAAAATATTACCACTACTCCCCTATCTATTGAAAAGGATATCGTGCAACAATTCATTTTTGAAACTGCAAAATTAGTTAACCCTAGATCACAATCCAGAATTATTTCTGGTTTAAAAAGTTTTTTCAATTATCTTGTTTTTGAAAATTATAGAGAAACTAATCCTATGGAACTTATTGAGTCTCCTAAAATAGGAAGAAAATTACCAGACACTTTATCTGTAGAAGAAATTGATCTTATTATCTCTCATATTGATTTAAGTACACCTGAAGGTGAACGCAATAGGGCAATCATCGAAACTTTATATGGATGCGGCTTACGAGTAAGTGAATTAATTACCTTAAAAATATCTAGTTTGTTTTTTAACGAAGGATATATTAGTGTAACAGGAAAAGGTGATAAACAAAGATTTGTTCCTATTGGAGATGTTACTAAAAAGTACATTTCTATTTATAGAACAGAAATCAGAAATCATATGGATGTTAAAAAGGGGCATGAAGATACATTATTTTTAAATCGGAGAGGCAAAGGACTTACTCGGGCTATGATTTTTACAATTATAAAACGATTGGTAGAAAAATCTGAAATACAAAAAAAAATTAGCCCACACACTTTTAGACACTCTTTTGCCACTCACCTACTAGAAAACGGAGCAGATTTAAGAGCCATACAGTTAATGTTAGGGCACGAAAGTATTACTACTACAGAAATATATATGCATCTAGATAGGAGTCATTTAAGAGAAGTTATGAACAGTTTTCATCCCAGAAAAGGATAAAAAAAAGAGTAATTATTAGGTTCATATAATTACTCTTTTTAATTTACTAATTAAGATACTTTAATTTGGTCTTGTTACTCTGCCAGAAGGCACTTCTGTAAAAGTATCCATAATTACCGTATTTTCTGATCCTGTAGTTATTCCAGCTGTCTTAACAAGTGGTCTTATAAAAAATGGAGCAGGGTCATTATCCTGAAAGGGTTCAATAGTAATAAAAACTTTTTTGCCAGTTACTTTTGCAGGTAATGTAATTCCTGTTAATGGAACCTGACTTGGTATAACAAGAAAATCTTCTCCAGGAAATGCTGGCACTGTTCCTCCAGAACCTTTATAAAAGTTTCCGTCATCAGTTACATTAGTTTTAGAAAATGTACCTGTCGACAAGGTCTTTCCATCAAACTCAACCCATCCTTCATATTTCCACCCTTTTGCTAATGAAGGAAGAGATAAACCTTCTTCTCCTGCACTATTCCTAAACCATACTCCAAACTCATCATTACCATTATCTACACCATTCACATTATCTGTAGGTGTTGCTAAGAAAAACTGACCTGAAACATTGGTAAGATCTGCAACAACAGACGAAAAACTAAGCTGTGCAGAAGTACCTTTAAAATCCCTACCAATATTTTTGCATCAGAAGGTATATTATCATTATCTCCTTTGGGCTCTATTGTTACAACAAATTGTGTTGCTTTTTCTATATCTGATACCAATACCTCTAACTTTACAAGTCCTGAAGGGTTAGTAAATTTTGAAATTGGCTTTGCTACTCCATCTACAATAAGCCAACCTTGATAAGAAGTACCTCCATTTAGAGTTTCTAAACCAATAATATCTATTGTGATAGTCATAACAGCAGGACCGTCATCATCATTAGAACATGAAGTGAATAATACTAGTATAAAAACAGGTATTAAAGTTAAAATTTTTCTTTGTCATCATTTTGCTTTTTAATCTCGATACATAATATAGACGTTTATATACTATTGTTGAATAGGTTCTTCTACATTTGAAGTTTTAAATAACTCTAAAAATGAAGCTCCTATATGAGAAACTATTTCACTAGCTATTAATCCTTCAAAACTGGTTTTTTGTACTGCTATATCTCCAGCACTCCCATGTAAATATACACCAAAAACAGCAGCATGCAAGGGATCATATCCTTGTGATAGCAATCCAGTAATCATACCTGTAAGTACATCTCCACTTCCTGCTGTAGCCATACCTGGATTTCCGTTATTATTTACATATAATTGATTTTCAAATACTGTAATAGAATTAGCACCTTTAATTACAATTATACAATTGTGTGTTTTTGAAAATGCTTTAGTTTTTTCGATTTTATCAAAATCATCTTTCCAATTCCCTATTAATCGTTCTAATTCTTTTGGATGTGGAGTTAATATGGTGTTTTTAGGGAGTTTTTCTAAAAACTTTGGATTATTTGCCAGAATATTGATCCCATCAGCATCTATCAAAAGTGGGGATTTATTCTCGCTTAAAAATTCTTCAAAAGCTTTTGTAGTTTTAATGCTTGTTCCCAAACCTATTCCTATTCCTATTGCAGAAGCTTTAAAATCTAATTTAATATCCTCTAATTCATCATCATTATCTGTAATTACCATTGCTTCTGGAACAGTACTTTGCAACACTTCATATCCACACTCTGGTATATATGCTGTAACTAACCCTGCACCTGTTCTTAATGCTGCCTTAGTTGCTAGAACAACACTTCCTGTTTTACCATAACTTCCTCCTATAATAGCACAATGCCCATAAACCCCCTTATGACTAAACTTAGGTCTTGGTCGATATAATGGTAATACTTCATTCTTACTTATTAAGATACCAATTCCTGGACTTTGGTTTAGAAAGGAACGATCTAATCCAATATCAATAACTTCTAGATCTCTAGTATAAATACCGGTTTGTGGTAAAAAGAATATTAATTTTGGTAATTGAAATGTTACAGTTATATCTGCATAAATAACTCCTTCTGGATCATCCGGAGCTTTATCTGTATACAAACCAGAAGGAATATCTATAGATAACGTAAAGCATCTTCCTTTATTAATATGTTTTATTAGCAATATTACCCATGGTACTAAAGGCCTGTTTAAACCAATACCAAAAATTGCATCTATAATCATATCTTCCCTATTAATTTCTGGTAAATCTGCTTCCGATTTAAGTTGTATAGGCCAGTTTTTAGATATTTCTTTTAATCGGTCATAGTTTATCAAAAAACTTTTGGATCTATTATCGCTAAAATTTACTATATATGTCTTTACATTATATCCATGTTCTAGTAATAATCTAGAAATCACAAGACCATCTCCTCCATTATTACCAATACCACAAAAAACATGAATTAAAATCGGAGAGCCTTGTAATCGATTATGAATTAAATTAAAAGTTTGTGTTGCAGCACGCTCCATCAATTCTAAAGATGTAATTTGTTCTGTATTCATTGTGGCTTGATCTGCTTCTCGCATCTGTTGTGCAGAAAATATTTTCATAGATTATAATTTGTTTTAATAACTGTTTAATTTATAAATATATCATTAAAAATTACTAGTAATTCTTTTAATTCCTAAACCAAAGTCTATTAATATTTAAATACTAACTTACATTATCGTTAAATTATCAATTTATATAAGAATATGATATTTAAAAACGTTATTTATTATTGAATTAGCAAAAGTTTAAGAACACCATTATTTTAATTTTCTTTAAAAGTAAAAAATTATACATTTGAACTCACAAAGTAAAGCAAAGTAATGTTTAGTATCGTTCTCTTATCGGCTTTATTACCCTTCTTAAGAACTATAATTGTTTCTAAGACTTCTTCTTCTATTATTACTACTGGTACTACAATTATTATTACCCCTAGGGGTTAATTTATATATACTTTCGGCATAATACACATGTAGTTTACATAAAAAACTATAGTAATCTTTATTATTAACTTCAATCTAACTAAAAAAATATCATGAACGTTCTAAAATTTGGGGGTTCTTCTGTAGCAAATGCAGAAACAATAGAAAGCGTAATAGAAATCATAAATCAACAATCTCAAGACCAACGATTATATGTTGTAGTTTCAGCCTTAGGAGGTGTTACAGATCTTTTATTACAAGCAGGAGCAGAAGCTTCTGCTAATGATGAAAATTATAGAAATACGCTCTTAGAAATTGAAAAAAGACATCTAGAAACTGTTAAAACCCTTATACCTGTTCTATCACAAAGCGCAATAATCAGTAAGGTTAAAGCTAAACTTAACTCCTTAGAATCTTTATGTGAAGGAGTTTTTCTTTTAAGTGAACTATCGGTTAAAACAGCCGCTGTAATTGCTAGTTTTGGAGAAATTCTATCTTCTTATATTATTTATGAAGCTGCAAAAATAAGAGGATTGGATATCATTTTAAAGGATTCTAGAGAGCTTATTATTAAAACTAACAATACCAAGGTTACAATCGATTATAACGAAACTAATCAAAGAATTAAACAGTTTGCAGATAATAATACTCATAAAATAAGTATTTTTCCTGGCTTTATCGCCAAAACACAAGAAGATGAACCTACTACTTTAGGAAGAGGAGGTTCTGATTTTACTGCTGCAATTCTTGCTGCGGCCATTAATGCCAAAGAGCTACAAATATGGACTGATGTTAGTGGTATGTATACTGCTAACCCTAAGTTGGTAAAACAAGCAAAACCAGTATATCATATTTCGTATCAAGAAGCAATGGAGCTTTCTCATTTTGGAGCAAAAGTTATTTATCCCCCTACCATACACCCTGTTTTAGAAAAAAACATTCCTATTGTAATTAAAAACACATTTAAACCCTTAGATCAAGGTACATTAATTACTAGAAATGTTACTGATAGAAAAAAACCAGTTACAGGAATTAGTCATATCGATAGCATTGCAATCATCTCTTTAGAAGGAAGCGGAATGGTTGGAATACCAGGATTCTCTAAACGTTTATTTGAAGCATTATTTTTAGAAAACATAAACGTTATTTTAATTACACAAGCATCCTCTGAACATTCTATATGTCTTGCTGTAGAAGCTGTAGAAGCAGAAAAAGCTAAATCTACATTAG
The DNA here is from genome assembly GCF_000430665.1 of Aquimarina muelleri DSM 19832. Taxonomy (GTDB): domain Bacteria; phylum Bacteroidota; class Bacteroidia; order Flavobacteriales; family Flavobacteriaceae; genus Aquimarina; species Aquimarina muelleri. Next base: position 64,690 of record NZ_AUML01000002.1, read on the forward strand.
ATGTAGCTTTTGAATTTGAAATATCGAAGCACAAACTAGATCCTGTAAAAATAGAAAATAATGTAGCCATTGTAGCTTTGGTTGGTGATAATATGTATCATCACCAAGGGCTGAGTGGCAAAATGTTTAGCACTTTAGGTAAAAACAATGTAAATATAAGAGCTATTGCTCAAGGAGCATCAGAAAAAAATATTTCTGTAGTAATTGAAGAAAAAGATATCAAAAAAGCTTTAAACACATTGCACGAACAATTTTTTGAAGTAAAAACAAAACAATTAAATTTATTTATAACCGGTGTAGGAAATGTTGGCAGCAAGTTATTAGAGCAATTACAACAACAAGATAAATACCTTAAAGATAAATTACGATTAAAAATTCGTGTAGCAGGGGTTTCTAATTCTAGAAAAATGGCTTTTAACGAAAATGGAATCGACTTGAATATATGGCAAAAAGCTTTAACTAATGGTGAAAAAGCAGATGCGGTATCCTTTTTTACAAAAGCGAAAGAAATGAACCTTCGTAACTCTATATTTGTAGATAACACCGCCAATCCTGATATTGCAAAAATATACAAACATTATCTGGCAGAAAGTATGGCTGTTGTTACTTGTAACAAAATAGCATGCGCAGATGAATATCCTAATTATGAAGAACTGCAAGACTTATCCAGAAAGTTTAATGCTCCTTTTTTATATGAGACAAACGTTGGGGCTGGGTTACCAATTATAGATACTCTTAATAATTTAGTAGCATCTGGAGACAACATACATAAAATACAAGCAGTCTTATCTGGTAGTCTTAATTTTGTGTTTAATAAGTATACAAAAGGAGTTACTTTTCATGATATCGTAAAAAAAGCACAAGAAGAAGGGTACACAGAACCAGATCCTAAAATTGATTTAAGTGGAGTTGATGTAGCACGTAAAATTTTAATCCTTGCTCGAGAAAGTGGTCAAGTTATGGAACTTAGTAATATTGAAAAAGAAGCTTTTCTTCCTTCAGAAAGTTTAGAAACAAAAAATGTAGAAGATTTTTTTATATCTCTAACAAAAAATGAAAAGCATTTTGAAGAAATACTCGAAGAGGCTAATAAAAAAGATTGTAGATTAAAATATGTAGCTCAATATGAAAATGGAAAAGCAAAAGTTGGACTACAACACATTCCTATAAATCACCCGTTTTATAATTTAGAGGGTAGCGATAATATTGTACTATTTTATACCGATAGATATCCAAAACAACCACTTATTGTTAAGGGCGCTGGTGCTGGTGCGGATGTTACCGCATCGGGAATATTTGCTGATATTATTAGAGTAGGAAAAAGTAAATAATAAAAACTAATGCAAAATTAATATGTTATATAATCCATTTAACCCTTACTTACATCAGGATAAATCTGGTAATATAAAAACTATAAAAATTAATAGATGAAAAGCATTAAAATATTTGCACCCGCTACTGTTGCTAATCTTTCTTGTGGATTTGATGTTCTAGGGTGCTGTTTGGATACTATAGGAGATGAAATGATTATTTCTATTACAGAAGAGCCTGGAGTAAAAATCACAAAAATAGAAGGAGCAGACCTCCCTTTTGAAACTCATAAAAATGTAGCTGGTGTCGCTGTAGAATCCTTTCTTTCTGCATACGGAAAAGATATTGGAGTTACTATAGAGATTTACAAAAAGATTAAAGCTGGTAGTGGTATTGGTAGTAGTGCAGCCAGTAGTGCTGGAGCTGTATGGGCTATAAATCATCTTTTAGGAAATCCATTTACACCACAAAAATTAGTAGAATTTGCTATGCAAGGTGAGAAATTAGCAAGTGGTAATGCACATGCCGATAATGTAGCCCCTGCCCTTCTCGGTGGTTTTACTTTAGTAAGAAGCTACAGCCCATTAGACATAATAAAATTACATTCTCCTAAAGATCTTGTAATGACAGTAATTCACCCCCAGATTGAGGTAAAAACATCCGACTCTCGGTCTGTTATTAAACACAATGTTACCCTAAAAAAGGCGATCCAACAATGGGGAAATGTTGGAGGTTTGGTAGCTGGCTTATTTACAGAAGATTATGACTTAATAGGAAGAAGCTTAGAAGATGTAATTATAGAACCTTTGCGATCTATTTTAATTCCAGAATTTGATACTGTAAAAAAAGCTGCAATACAAAAAGGAGCTCTAGGAGCTGGAATATCTGGATCAGGACCATCCATTTTTGCTTTAAGTAAAGGAATGAAAACAGCTAATGACGTTGCAGATACTATAAAAGATATATATAGTAAAACAGGAATTGATTTTGATATTCATATATCAAAAATTAACGATCAAGGAGTTAAAATTATAAATTAGAATTAATGAAGCAAATAAAAAAAATATCTACAGAAGCCCCTTGGGAGGATATTGTAGGATACTCCAGAGCCGTAAAAATAGGAGATATAATTGAAGTTTCTGGTACAACAGCAAAAGGAGCTAATGAATATGAACAAACCATTGCAATATTAAAAGCAACAAAAAAAGTACTAAAGGAGTTTGATGCAGAGTTACAAAATGTAATAAGAACTCGAATTTATTGTACAAATATTACTAATTGGGAACAAATAGGAAAAGCCCATGGAGAATTTTTTGGCTCTATAAAACCAGCTACCTCTATGGTAGAAGTATCCAAACTTATTTCTCCAGAAATTTTAGTAGAAATCGAGTTTTCTGCTGTAGTATAACTTAAATAAAGAATAATAAATAATGCAATATCATAGTTTAAATAATAACGCGCCAAAAGTAACATTCTCTGAAGCTGTAATAAAAGGTTTGGCTCCAGATAAAGGATTATATTTTCCTGAAAAAATTACTCCCTTACCTACATCATTTTTTGAGAACATTGAAAATTTAGATAATGTAGAAATCGCATATCAGGCTATACAACAATTTATAGGTACAGAAATTCCTGAAGAAGAGTTAAGAGATATCTTAAAAGATGTGTTAAACTTTGATTTTCCAGTAGTAGAAATAGAAAATAACATTGCAACTTTAGAGTTATTTCATGGCCCAACTATGGCGTTTAAAGATGTAGGTGCACGCTTTATGGCAAGGTGTTTAGGATATTTTAATAAAAATAATGAAAACCATGTCACTGTTTTAGTTGCAACCTCTGGAGATACAGGAGGTGCCGTGGCTAATGGCTTTTTGGGAGTAAAAGGTGTAGATGTAGTTATCTTATACCCTACAGGAAAAGTTAGTGACATACAAGAAAAACAATTAACAACTTTAGGACAAAATATAACAGCTTTAGAAGTGGATGGAGTTTTTGATGACTGTCAAGATATGGTAAAAACTGCTTTTTTAGATACCAGTATAACTGATCATAAACAATTAACTTCTGCTAATTCTATAAATGTTGCCAGATGGCTTCCTCAACTATTCTACTTTTTATTTGCTTATAAACAAGTAAAACATTTAAAAAAAGATATTATTTTTTCAGTACCTAGTGGTAATTTTGGTAATATCTGCGCAGGAATTGTAGCTAGTAAACTAGGCCTTCCTGTAAAACAATTTATTGCATCTACCAATGTTAATGATACTGTAGTTCGATATTTAGAAACATCTACCTACGATCCTAAACCATCAAAAGCAACTATCTCTAATGCAATGGATGTAGGTAACCCAAGTAACTTTATAAGAATACAAAATCTTTTTAACAATAACTTTTCTGCTTTAAAAAACAACTTTTCTGCTTATAGTTTTACCGATGATCAAACCAAAGAAGCAATGAAAAAAATATATAATAAAAATGGGTATATAACAGACCCGCATGGAGCTGTAGGGTATTTAGGGCTTAAAAAACAAGATTTAAAAAATAATGATTATGGTATTTTTCTTGAAACTGCTCACCCAGTAAAATTCTTGGATATCGTTCAAGAAACATTAGAGACTGTTGTAGAAATTCCTTCTCAAATTGAAAAAATAATGCATAAAGAAAAACATAGCATATCGATTAAAAGCTATGAAAACTTAAAAGAGTTCTTACTTAAGTAAGAACTCTTTTTTACATTTTTGACAATACTATTTTTTATTCTTTTGCTAAAGATTTCATTACCTTATATACTATATTAGTAGTAGATGCAAGATATTTAAAATTTACGGTAGTATATTTATCTTCACTTTGACGAACATATGGTGAATTATCAGCATTCTTTAATTCTGCAGTAAGCGTAACAGTTTCAAAACCAAAATTAGCAAAGAATCTGCTTTCTGGTGTAGCAACTGTTCTTTTATAGATCGGGACAGGAGATTCTATACGATATAAAGATTCCAGACTTAAATTTGATGCTAACATTTCAATAGCTCTGTCTTCATCATTATCCCATCCCATATAATCAGATCTGTGCATTGAATGTATCTTATACTCTTCGTCCTTTAGCTTTTTAGTAAACATTCTAGTACCAACCATATTGCTTTTCCAATGGTCAAAAAACACGATCATAAAATTTTTATTACGTTCTTCCATTTGTGCTATTTTCATGGCTACGTAATAAGCTATTGCTACACCCGTAGCGTTGTGAACTGCACCTGGACTACCTTCTACAGTATCATAATGTGCTGCTATCACAATCCATTGGTCATTACCATTAGTAGCAGGAATTTCTGCAAATACATTTGCTCCATTAAATATATTCCCTTTTTTGTCTTTCACATTGTACTCATGCTTATCAGGTTTAAGATCTAAATCTTTTAAAGAATTAAATAAAAAATCTGCCGTAACTTTTCTTTCAGAATTACTAGATCGACTTGTTAATTTTTTCTTACCTTTTATAGGTTCATGCCCTGTAAGTTTTGCTACAATAGTTCGTTGCACATTAATAATCTCGGCTTCTATTCGATCCTGTTCAGTTTGGGCTGGGGCCACCTGAACCGCGAAAACAAATAGTAATAAAAATATTCTATAATACTTCATTTTTTGTAGGTTTTGTATTCTTTTCCCTTTAACACAAATTTATAAAAAATCTATAATTAAACAATTTTGTAATTTTATCAAAAAAAAACTCTTATTTATGACTTATTCAAAAATCATACCTTTTATCTTTATTTTCATTTTTTTTATACAATGTAGTAAAAATAATAATGAAAAAAATTTATTGCAAGCCTCGGATAATTGGAGAAGCGAAGTTATTAAATTTCCTTTAGATTTTGCCACTTCCTTGCAATATTCTGGTATAGAATATATTCGTTTTGCTCCTGGATGGGGAAAAGAAAATGCTATGGATTATTTTTCTTATGTTTTTTTATGGCAGATAGATCAAAACCCACAGTTATCTACCCAAAAACTTGAATCTGAAATGGAGTTATATTTTAATGGTTTAATGAATACAGCTCCTGTAACAGAATCAAATAAATTTAAAGTCCCTCATCAATCTAAAGCTTTTTTTGAAAAAGTAAATGATTCTGTATATGTAGGAAAAATAATTACTCATGATGCTTTTACAACCAAAAAGGAGCTTAATCTAAACATAATTATAGATTATAAGTTTTGTAACAAAACAAAAAAACATTTAGTTTTATTCAATGTTTCTCCAAAACCTCTAGAGCACCAAATTTGGAAAAAATTAAATAAAATTGTTATTAATACAGATTGTTAATAGTCTATTACGTACTTAAAATTAAGAATAAGGGGGTATATCATTTTATGGTTAATTTGGTATTATACCTTTTATTATTCTAAATACCCTTGTTACTTTGTAGAAAAATTAATTATTAATAAAGTATAGGCTATTTTATCCAGTCTAATCGTGTTGGTAAATTTGGACGATCAATGAGGTTTTATATTTTATTTGAGTTTATTTATTATAAACCATTGTAATGCTATAATGGATTTAGCATCATTTATAATTCCCGATTTTAATAATGTATCTATTTTTGACGCATCAAACTTACATAACAAAATGTCTTCGTTTTCTTCTTGTACTCCTCCTCCTATAAATTCTTTATCTTTTTCAACAACTTCACCAAAATACAGATACATTCTTTCAGAAGAGCCTCCTGGAGTAGCATAAAATGTAGAAACATGATCTAAACAATTCACTTTATATCCCGTTTCTTCTTTAACTTCTCTAATTGCACATTCTACAGGGTCTTCATCAAATTCTAATTCTCCTGCTGGAATTTCTTTAAGCCAGCCTGTTCCTTTTTTAATTGTAGGATATCTAAACTGATTTATAAATATAAGTTGATTAGTATCTTTTTCATGTAATAAAACAGCAACACTATCTCCACGATCCAGCATTTCTCTAGAGCAAGTTATACTAGTTTCTTTATAAAAACTATCATGAATAATTGTTGCTTTTTTAATTTTCAAAAAACCATTATAGACTAACTTTTCATTCAGAACATTATATTTCATTTGCTTAATCTTCAATTTTATGATTAATAAGATATGTTTTTTTAAGGATAAATAAAACCAATTATCTTTTTTAGTATCCTGGATTTTGTTGATCAGCAATATTTGGATTTACATTAATTTCATCAATAGGTATTGGTAAAACTGTTTTTGAAGAAGGAGAAATAACCTCAATGGGATAAGTATCTTGTCTAAACTTATTAAAAGTAATTCCATATCGAGTAAGATCAAAAAGCCTAAAACCTTCATACGCTAATTCTTTTCTTCTTTCTAATAAAATCTTATTCAATAGTATCTGTCCTATTTCTGTAGTAGCCTCTACAGGCTTAGAATCTGCTCGTTGAATAATTATATCCAGTGTTTGTTGTGCTTCTGTTACCTCATTCAAATGTGCGTGGGCTTCCGCCTTTATCAAATATATTTCAGATAACCTTAATACTTGTATGTTATCATCTTTTATTGCAGTACGAGGAAACTTTGTAACTAAATTTGTAGAGCCAAATTTTGGGTAAAGCTCTTTTCTAATATCTGTATCAGACAATGTGTTTTTAAAATCATTTGTTGCAAAAGCATCTTTAAGTTTTAGATAGAAATGACCTATAGAGTTTATGCCTGAATTATCTGTTTTTATATTTGAAACTACAAATAGGCTTTCTTTATTAAAATCCTCTGTCCAACTATTTATATATTCATTTCTTGTAAGTAGGGTTTTATTACTATTCAAAATTACATCATCAGCCATATCCCTTGCTCCTTCCCAATTTTGCATATGTAAATATACTCTTGCTAATAAGGCTTTTGCTGAAAAAACATCAAACCTAAAAAGAATCGATTCTTTGTGCATTAAATTTATAGCTAACAAAAGATCTTCTACAATCTGAGCATATACTTTTGCCGTTGTACTCCTACCTGGTTTTTGGATATTTGCTCCATTTCCTAATAACTCAAAGTCTGGTATAGGTACTCCTAAGTGGGATGCTCCTGAAGTAAAGTTGTAAGGCTGAGCAAATAATAAAAGAAAATTATGATAAGTTAAAGCTCTTAAAGCATACATTTCTCCTATATAATGATTTGCCTTTTTTTTTTCACTTTCAATAAAAGATATGGCTTTTGCTTTATTGATAACTATTGAGGTTGTAGCAATTACACGAGACATATTATTATAAGTCTCTTCTACTCTACTGTCATTCGAATTTACAATATAATCATCAAACTCTAAAAACCTACCTGTATTGTCGAATGCATTTATAAAGGCATTATCAGACATTATTTCTGGAATTAAAATAAAGTTTCTGTTATAATACCCTGGATTTGCTAAAAAGCTATATGCTCCATTAGCCGCTAAATTTAAAGAATTTAAATCTACGATGGTTTCGTTTACTTCTACCGAGTCTGAAAATCGTTGTTCTAAAGTATCCTCACAGGATAATAATGAAAGTAATATAAAACTATATAATATGTGTTTTCTCATAATAATTATTTCAAAAAGTAATATTCAAACCTAGAAACAATGTCTTAGAAATAGGAATTTCTTGATTTAATCTACCATTATAGCCTGATTCTGGGTCTCTTTCTAATCTATTATCTTTTATAAAAGTATATAGATTGTTTCCTTTTATGTAAACCCGAAAATTAGAAAGTTTTAATTTATCGATTAATCTTGGCGGAAAATCATAAGAAACTGTAGCTTCTCTTAATCTAACATAACTACCATCATAAATAAATCTACTAGATGTAAATGCAGAACTACCAGATTGCTCATTACCATATACAAATATTGGAACATCTGTTATATCTCCTGGTTTTTGCCATCTTCTTTCAAATGTTCCTCTACTTACATTACCTGTAGAAGAAAGTCTTCTGTATCCATCACTATTAGTAAATCTATTCCATGTATCATACACTAAACCTCCCCAAACTGTATATAATTGAAAATCTAATGTAATCCTTTTATAAGAAAAAGTGTTTCTAAGACCTGCATAAAAATCGGGCGTTGCTTTACCAATAATTACCTCTTTTGCATCCTTATAATTGGCAGTTACTTTTGTTCTTGTATCATCTGTATACCAGAGTGCATTACCGTTTTCCTGATCAACTCCTGCATATCTTGGCATATAAAATGTTTCTATACTCTCTCCTAAAGCTATTATTCGGGTTTGATCTATTATAGGTCTATTTTCTTTATCTGTTAGTTTTGTGATTTTGTTTTCATTTTTTGAAAAACTTAGATTTGTTTTCCAATTAAATCCGTCATTATCAGAAATAATATTTTGAGTAGTTATATTTAGTTCAAGTCCTTTATTTTGCATAGATCCAATATTATCTGCAATATCATTTCCATCTTCAATATTAAACTCTCCTCCATCTCCATTTGCAGCAGAAATTGGTCGTAATCTAAGTAGATCTTTTGTTTTTCTTAAATACCAATCCAAGCTACCTTGAATCCTATTATTAAAAAAAGAATAGTCCATACCAATATTAAAGGTTTTATTTAGCTCCCATTTTATATTAGGGTTTCCTACAGAAGTAAAAATCAACCCTGGGTTTCCGTTATAATCATTAACGTTAAACAAATCAAATATTCCTGTTTCTGGGTCATTACCATTTATTCCATAACTTGTTCTTAGCTTTAAATCTCCTATAAAATTAGCTGAATTCATAAAATGCTCATTAGCTATATTCCAACCTATTCCAACCGACCAAAATATTGCGTATTTATTGTTCTTTCCAAAAGTTGAAGATCCATCTCGTCTTATAGACCCACTCATTAAATAAGTGTTGTTATAAGCGTATTCAGTATTAAAAAACATTGAATTAAGACCTTCTTGAGCCTTATTTGTAGAAGCTAAAATAAATAAGCTACCATTATTTAAGTCTTCAAAACCGTCAGGTATATTTTCTACAATAAGGTCTGTAAATTTATTTCTAGTTTTTTGTAATTCATATCCTCCAAATACCGCTAGGTTATTTTTTTTCCAATTTAAATTATATCGCAATAAGTTTCTAAATAACCAAGAAAATAAAAAATTAGAATCTTGCTCTCCTCGGCCTCTAGGTTTAGCATCTCCAAAACCAGAAGGTAACCTAACAAAATTATCTTGAAATGTTTGATTCATACTTATTAATGATTCGTAAATAAGACCATCAAAAATCTGATAAGACAATCCTGCTCCAGCAAGTATTCTATGATTTATATCCTTTTGTATTTCTTCTTGTGCTTGGGCGATTGGATTTTGTGTATCATTAAAATTAAAATTAAAAGTGCCATCTTCGTTAAAAGGTGAAATATCCGGTCGTAACCTGTATATAGATCGAACTGGATTAGCAAATAATCCTCCTGTAGGTCTTTTTTTAGAAATCGATTTATTATAGGTAATATTAACGTCTATCTTAAAATCATCTGTAAACTCATGATCTATCTTTAGTCTTGTATTCATTCTTTCAAACTGCGAGGCTAGAATAACCCCCTCTTGATTAAAATATCCCCCAGACAAATAAAATCTAGTATGATAAGAACCTCCTTTTATAGAAATGTTATGTTGTTGATACAATCCATCTCTGGTAAGTAATTGGTACCAATCTGTATCAATATCTGGCCGAAAACCATTACTTATTAAAAAATCGAGAGCTTCTGTATCATTATCTCTTATTCCTGCATTTTGAACTCCTTCAACTAGTAATTCTTGAAATTCTTTTGTGTTTAATGCTTTAAATCTACTTGCAACTGATGGAGAGGAAAGACCTGTCTCAACCTTATATGTTACTTGAGTTTCTCCTGAGATCCCTGATTTGGTTTTTATAACGATTACGCCATTTGCTCCTCTTACTCCATATATTGATGTGGCTGCAGCATCTTTTAAAACAGAAATTGCTTCAATATCATTAGTGTTAAGAGATGCTATTATATTAGGGTCTTTTGTTTGAAAACCATCTATTACATATAGTGGAGAGGCAGATTGAAAAGAACCAACTCCACGAATTCTAACATTTGGTGTAGATCCAGGCTGCCCACTTCTAGAGATTACTTGTACCCCTGCAATATTACCTTGAATACTTTCTTGTATGGATGTTCGAGATCCTTTAGCTATGATTTTTGGATTAATATTTGACATAGAACCTGTTAACTTATTTTTTTTTTGGATTCCATACCCAGTAACAATAACCTCTTCAAGATTGCTTATATTTTCTCTTAAAACTATATCAATCGTTCTTTTAGTCACTTTTGTTTCAATAGTTTCAAATCCAATATATGAGAATACTAACTTGTCCCCTAGATTAGCTTCAATTTCGTAATCTCCATTAAAATTAGTTAAACTTCCTTTATTAGTATCTTTAACCCATATATTAACCCCTGATAATGGAAGATTTTTTTCGTTTATTACAGTACCTTTTATAATACTTTGTGATCTCAAATTATCGTTTATATACTTGTTTTTTTCGATATAATTCAAAAAATTTTCCAGAACCTTTCCTGATGTTTTTGTGTTTTTAGGGAATAAAACAATTTGATTTTTAATTATCTTGAAGTCAATATTGGTAGTACTAAATAATAGCCGTAATACCTTTCTAATTCTATTATCTTTAGACTTTAAAGACACCTTTTTTGATGTATCTATAAGATTATTATTATAAAAAAAGCGATATTTACTTACTTCTTCTATGTTTTCAATTACTTTTTGTAGAGGAGTATCCGTTAAAGAAATAGAAATACCCTGAGAATATACGTTAAATGAAAATAAGTTCGTAACGATAAAACAAATAAATAATGAATAAATTTTCATAATACATATTAGATGTTTTAAAAAACATCTTAAAGTTTTTTTTTGAAATTTTATATAACATTTAACTCTTTTGATTAGCGAGTTTGACTAAAACCTTACAAGAAGTCGATGTTATAATATTATCTTTTTCTTATTCAGAATCTAGTATGATTTTATTATTTTCATACCTATAATTCATTGGAGAAGATAATTTAAGAAGCTCAAGCACTTCTTCTAAGGTTAGATTATCAAATTTTCCTGTATATTTATATTTGAAAAGAGAATCTGACAGGATTACAAATTCTATATTATAATTTCTTTTTAAATCAGAAATAACTTGTTTTAGTGGCGTTTTATCAAAAATCAATGTTCCATCTTGCCAAGCAAGAATATTTTTAGAGTTTACATTATCAACACTTATATTATTATTATTTATATTAAAGGTGGCTCTTTCTGATGGTTGTAAAAGGACTGATTTTTTATTTTTATTTTGAAAAACTTCAACTTCTCCTGTTATTAATGTTGTTTCTGTTTTTTCGTCATCAGCATAAGATTTTATATTAAACGAAGTTCCTAAAACTTTTATTTTAATATGATCTGTATTTACTATAAAAGGTTTATTTACATTTCTTTTTATATCAAAAAATGCTTCTCCAGTTAAAGTAACCTTTCTTATATTATGGTCAAATTTTTTAGGAAATGAAATACTGCTTCCAGAATTTAAAACAACAATAGAGCCATCAGGTAATGTAATTTTTTTATGATCCCCAAAACCAGTTATAACGTTTTCTATATTAGATCCTAAAAACTCTGTGTTTTCAATATTTTTGTTAATATTAGAGAAGGTATTAAAAACAAACCAACTGATAAAAGGAATTATTATTATGGAAGCAACAACAGCCGTATAATAGGTCTTTTTTTTCTTATAACTTTTGGCTAAAAAATAACGGTATTGTAAATCCGTATTTGGATGACTAAATGAATCTAAAGTAGACGCAATATACTCTGCTTTAAGTATATTAAAGTGTTTTTGGTTTTTATCATTATTCCTTATCCATTCTATTACCAGCCTCTTTTCATCTGGAGTAGATTCTCCTTTAATGTATTTTAATAGATCCTTATCTTGCATTAATATCTTCTTATATCTATATAGACGTATAAAAATTTAGTTTCCCCCTAATGTACTTTTCTTTTTTTAAAATAAAGAAAGAAATTCCCGAAGATGCAGTCTCATATGCTTTAAAGCTTTAGACATATGATTTTCGACTGTTTTTACAGAAATATCTAATTCCCCAGAAATTTCTTTATTCTTTAAACCATCTATTCGACTTTTTATAAATACTTCTTTACATTTTTCAGGAAGTAAATTTATACTCCTTAGTATCTTTTGTTCTAATTCTTTCTCTATAATAGATGAGGAAATGTCATCTGCAAGTGCTTGATAATTAAGAAAAGCTTCAAGCTGTAATGTGTTATTTACACTACTGAGTTTAGTTTTTTGAGATCTTAAATAATCAAGACAAGAGTTTTTTGTTACTTTAAACATATACCCGTTAATATTTGCAGAAATAGACTTTCTTTTTTTCCAAATTTTAACAAATACATCCTGCACTATTTCTTCTGCATCTTCTTTATTAGAAACATAGTTTTGAGCTACATACAGTAATTTAGAATAGTAAAGCTCAAAAAGTATTTTGAAAGCTTCCTTATTCCCTTCATTAATATTTTTAATGAAAAAACTATTTGTTATTTGTAGTTCCTTTTTCAACCAATGTTATTATTCATGTAAAGGTAAATGTTTTTCTTAATGCTATACTAACAAATAATTAACATTAAAAACTTTATCTCAATATAGTTATTGTTAAAAATTTAATGAAAATAAAACACAAAACTCTGTTTTTTATTCTTATATCTTATTCAAATTTTAAAACTAACGATTGTTTTTTAAAATTATTTTCTTAATTCTATATTATCTATTGGCTTAGTAGTCTATTTATTTTATAATAGTTATTTTTATTTATAATTTAAAAGCATTGTGTACCTACATAAAGTTTTTTACTTTCGGCATCAATTTTACAATCTATTATATTATGCAAAATACTGCTTTAACAGAAACTCATATTGCATTAGGTGCCAAAATGGTTCCTTTTGCTGGCTTTAACATGCCTGTATCTTATGAAGGTGTTAATTTAGAACATGAAACAGTACGTAACAATGTAGGCGTTTTTGACGTGTCACACATGGGTGAATTTCTTATAACAGGATCTGTTGCTCTGGATTTAATCCAAAAAGTTACCTCTAATGATGCTTCAAAATTAGTTAATGGAAAAGCGCAATACAGCTGTTTACCTAATGAAAAGGGTGGTATTATAGATGACTTGATTGTATATAAAATTGCAGACGAAAAATACCTTTTGGTAGTAAATGCTTCTAATATTCAAAAAGATTGGGATTGGATTAGTAGTCATAATAGTATGGGGGCAACAATGAAGGATTTATCTAATGAATATTCTTTATTAGCTATTCAAGGTCCAAAAGCAGCTATTGCAATGCAAAGTTTAACTTCAGTAGATTTAGAAACAATGAAATTTTATACTTTTGAAATTGCTGACTTTGCAGGAATAGAAAACGTAATTATATCGGCTACAGGATATACTGGTAGTGGTGGTTTCGAAATTTATTGTAAAAATTCTGAAGTACAACAAATATGGAATAAAGTATTTGAAGCTGGAGCTAATTATGATATTAAACCTGTAGGTCTTGCCGCAAGAGATACATTGCGATTAGAAATGGGATACTGTCTTTATGGTAACGATATCGATGATACTACCTCTCCTATCGAAGCAGGACTTGGGTGGGTTACTAAATTCTCTAAAGACTTTATCAATGCAGAAGCTTTAGCAAAACAAAAAGAACACGGAGCAGAACGAAAATTAGTAGGTTTTGAATTGGATGAAAGAGGTATTCCTCGCCAAGGGTATGATATTGTAGACAGTAACGGCAAAATTATAGGGACAGTTACCTCTGGAACTATGTCTCCATCTTTAGGTAAAGGAATTGGACTTGGATACGTTCCTTCTGTTTTAGCTCAACCAGGAAGTAAAATTAATATTCAAGTACGTAAAAATGCTATTCCTGCTACAGTAATAAAACTACCTTTTTATAAAAGCTAATTTTTTATAATAAAAATAACATAGTTAAGTTTCAAATGTTACAATTGTAATATTTGAAACTTAACTTTTTTATAGAACTAATATTGAAAAAAATTTTAATCATAGGGGCTAGTGGATTTATAGGTAATGCACTTTATAAAGAGCTTAATTCTTATTTCGATACGTATGGTACATATTGTACCGATAACCGATTCTTTGAACAAAATCAAAAGTTCTTTCCATATGATATGGAACTTGAAGATATTTCTATTTTACTAGACAATCTTAAACCATCTATTATTATTACTGCATTAAGAGGTAATTTTAATTCTCAATTAGATGCACACCAACGAATAATACAATGGATACAACAAAACAAATCTCGATTAATTTTTATTTCTAGTGCTAATGTTTTTGATTCTTTTAGTAATTACCCTTCTTATGAATATGATAAAACACTAAGTGATAGTGTATTTGGTAGATTTAAAATAAAAATTGAAAATGCTTTAATGCGATTACCTACTAATAAATATGTAATTGCTCGGGTTCCTATGGTATTTGGCGCTACTACTCCTAGAATTAAAGAAATTAAAACTCTTTATGACCTCAAAGCTCCAATAGAAGTATTTCCGAATGTGATCATTAATGTAACCTCTATATCTAAATTTACACAACAAATACATTATATTGTAAATCGTAATAAAAAAGGAATATACCATCTAGGTAGTACAGACTTAATTTACCATTTAGATCTTATTAAAGAAATATGTGATACTCTAGAATTAGATGAGCCTATTTTTAAACAAGTATTTGACTCTAATAATGATCGTTACTTAGCTGTTTTACCAAGAGATAATAAACTGCCAAAAAATCTACAAACAACTACTAATGAAGTTATTAATTCTGTAAAAACAAACTAAACCTTAACAAATTCATAATTACCTATTTCTAATTAACGATTCCTACTATCTTTGTAATATGATTGAAGAAGGAAAAAAAATTATATTATTTGATGGTGTTTGTAACTTATGTAATAGTGCTATAAACTTTATTATCCAACGAGATAAAAAAAGTATATTTCGCTATGCTTCACTACAAAGTGAAATGGGCAGAAAATTAATAACAGAAAGAAAAATTGATACGTCTAAATTAGATTCTATTTTATTAATTGATCCTAAAGTAGCTTATTATTATAAATCAACAGCTGCTCTACAAATCGCAAAACAGCTATCCGGATTATATCCCTTACTCTCTGTTTTTCTAATTTTCCCTACTTTTTTTAGAGATTGGATATACAATATAATAGCCAAAAATCGATATAAATGGTTTGGTAAAAAAGAAAGCTGTATGATTCCGACCCCAGAACTTAAATCTCTCTTTATCGATCAATAAAACTCTTTATTTTTTTAAGGGATAACAATCGAAGTCTTTATTGAATTTTCTAATTTATATTGCTCTGTATTATATTTTTTCCTAAGCTCATTAGATTGAGCATCTAATTTATTTATGTTATCAATATGAACTATACTAAGGCATATTACAGCAAATGTAATAAGTATCATAGGTAATAAAAGACGTTTCATGGTTGTAAGCATTTTTGTGTGATGCTACAAATGTATATATATCTATTATTAGATATAAGGGGATTTTAACTAAGATTACATAGGGGGTTTTCCCCCCTATTTTATACCTATTTACAATAATCTCCTTTAAAAATAGAACTTTAACTAAATCAAAAGACCTCTTTACTCAATTACGGTTTATCTAGAAATAACAATATTCTATATTTCGAATGACAACAAAAACTATATATTATGAAAAACACCATCTTACTACTATTTCTTTTATCATTTATAAGTGTTTCAGGAACCGAAAAAAAGATAGAATCTACTATACAAGAAGTAACTGTCTTTTTAGAAGGAGCACAAATAAAAAGAATAGCATCTATACCTATAATCCCTGGAACTAATGAAATAATTCTATATGATTTATCGTCAGATATTGATGAAAATAGCATTCAGATATCTGGATTAAAAAATACATCTGTATTATCTCTTAATTACAGTATTAATTATCTTGAAAAAGAAAATATATCCACAGAATTAAGTTCTTTAAGAACACAGTTAAACCAATTACTTTTAGAGAAGAATAGTCATAACAACGCTATTTCTGGTCTTAAAGAAGAAAAAAAATTTTTAGAAAACAACCAACGATTAGGAAGTGATACAACGCCAATAACCTTAGAGAAAATAAAAGAAATTTCTGAGTATTATCGAAAAAGATCTACTGCAATACATAATGATATATATACCATCACACAAAAATTAAAAATACTAGAAGAAAACATCGTTGCCACCAGAAACGAAATGATCCAACTAGGTAATAATTCTAAAAAAGAAAGAGGGGAAATAACATTAAAAATCAGTGCCCCTATTGCAACCAACTTATTACTAGAAATACGTTATAATGTTACAAAAGCTGGTTGGTTCCCTATATACGATCTTAAATCAAATAGTATTCAAACACCACTCAACATATCTTATAAAGCTAATGTTTATCAACAAACAGGTACCGATTGGAAAAACACCAAATTAATTTTATCTACAGGAGATCCTAATACTAATAATCAAAAACCAGTCGTAAACACTAAATACTTAAATTTTACCAATGGTAATTACAGAAACAATTATACAAAACAAAACTATGGATATAAATACAACCCAACTATTCGAAAAGTAACCGGAATTATTGCAGCTCAAGACGGATTGCCTATTCCTGGAGCAAATATTATAGAAAAAGGTACTAGTAATGGCGCTATATCCGATTTTGATGGACGATATACCATAAATATAGGAGGAGGAAGAGAGTTGTCTTTTTCTAGTATAGGGTTTTCTTCTAAAACATTGCCTATTTATTCTTCTTCAATGAATATACAATTAGAAGAAAATCATGAAAGTTTAGAAGAAGTTGTCATCTCAGGATATTCATCATCTTCATTAAGTAGTAGAGTTTCTGGTGTAAATATAGAACAAGAAAAAAAAGAGTATAACCAAATTGTAGAAACTAAAGAGACTGGGATAACTAATACTCGATTTAAAATCAAAAAGAAATATACTATTGGTTCTAATGCAGATATTACCACAATTGAAATAGATAATTTTGATATGCCCGCAGAGTACCAATATTATACTGCTCCTGAGCTTAACGAAAATGTATTTCTTACTGCCAAGCTAGGAAACTGGGAACGATTTAATTTATTGCCTGGTGAGGCTAATATTTATTTTGAAGGTAGCTTTGCTGGAAAAACAAATATAGACCCTCTTGCCTCTACAGATAGCTTGACAGTATCTTTAGGTATAGACCCAAATATTATTGTAACTAGAGATCAACTTGATAATTTTAAAAGTAAATCATTTACTGGTAGCAATAAAATTGTAAATTATGGATATAAAATCAATATCAAAAATAATAAACAAAATAACATCACAATCACAATAGAGGATCGCATACCTATCTCACAAAACAAGGAAATTAAATTAGATAATATTCTTACAGATGCTTCTTTATATAATGATAAAACAGGTATCCTACAATGGAAACTCAATATTGCCCCTAATCAAAATATAGAAAGAAAGTTTTCGTATCAAGTTAAATATCCAAAAAATAAAAAAATCAATCTTTAACGATTAAATGTTACTTTAAAACCATCTCTAAATTGATCATCAATGGTAAATTGATTTGTGGTAAGTTCAAAATTACCAATATTTTTATCATCGATGATCAATTCCTTAGAATCGTTTACCACTAAAATAGAATATGTGTACGTTCCTGATGATAGAACATCATACACATCATTCGTATTTTTATTAGTGATTTTTACAGTCTTTGTTTCTTCATTAAACACCCAAATAATCATCCCTTTTTTAAAATTCTCATTTATACCAATAAGTCCTCCTGTTACATTAGCTAGGCTCCACTCCCCTTGCAAACCCGATAAATTTGAATTAAGGCTAGTATCATCATCTTCACTACACCCAATTGCTAAAAATAATACATAAACAAAGTATTTCATCTTTTTCATATCTAAATTAGTATAGAGGATTGGTTTACCCCCTTAGTTGCGTCGCTAAAATGTTAAAAAAATCAATAACCTCGGAGCTAGCTCACGAGGTATACTTCCGAAAATATATTTTATTTTCGAGGCAAGCCTCAAAGAATTAAACCCTACAATGTGGATTAAAGTCTAATAAAATCATTTCCTATACTTTCTATTTCGTCTAATAATGCAATTAAATCTTCTTTTTGAGTTAATGGATTCATAATTGTAGTTCTTAGATAACGCTCCTCTCCTATAGTGGTTTGAACAATATAAAACTTACCTGATCTAATTAATTTTTGATGAATCTCATTATTTAATGTATTAATATTAGTATCGAAATTAGTGTATCTAAAATTAACAATATTTGCTTGTGGATCCATCGCTAGTTCAAAATAAGATCTTTGTTTGATGGTTTTTGCAAAAAACGCAGCCATATCATATAAATGATCTACATTTTTTTCAAATATTTCTTCTCCATAGGTCTTTAGAACAGCATATACTTTAATAGACATCATGGATTTTGTGCATTCAAAAGTTCGTTTTCCAGAATTATACCATTCTTGTGTGTCTTGTGAATCCCAAAGATATTGAGCTTTTTGTACAAAAGTTTGGTATGCATTTTCTGCTTTCTTAAAAATTAATGCGGTATTTAAAGAAGGAGTCATCAACATTTTATGAAAATCAATAACAACAGAGTCTGCCCGTTCAATACCATTAGTTAAATATTTATATTTTTCAGAAAACACAACTCCTCCTCCATGAGCTCCATCTACATGAAACCATACCTTATTTTGTTCTGCAAAATCAGCCAAAATATTTAAATCATCATAAGATCCGGTAGCAGTAGAACATGCACAACCAATAATTGCAATAACATGAAAACCCTGAGAAGTTGCTTTATTAAAATATTTATCTAAGACCTCTACATCTATTTTAAAATCTTTATCTACCGGAACTTTAATAATACCATCACTACCAAAACCTAAAATCCTTGCTGCTCTATCAATACAATAATGAGCCTCTTCAGAAACCATAACTGCTAATTTTTCTTGATTACCATGTTCCCAAATTGGTGATGGAGCTTTAGCTTTTCTAGCTGCCAAAAGTGCTGTAAGGTTAGCTAATGTACCTCCTGATGTTATAAACCCTGAAGCTTCATCTGTATATCCTAGTTTTTTTGCCACCAGATCAGTAACAATTTTCTCGATAGCATTAGCAGCCATACCCATTTCGTATACCCCAGTGCCATTATTAAGCAAATCAGACATAAGTCCTGCTAAGGTAGAAATCAAAGCAGGAACAGCAACTTGATGACCTATATACCTGGGATGATGTACATGTATAGAATGCTCTATAATGTTTTTAAAAACATCCATAACCCCTGAATCTGAAGAAAAATCTTGTTTCCAAAATAAAAGCTCTTCTTCTGGGTCTTTATACGGAAGTACTGGATAATCCTTGTCCTTTTGTGTTTTCTCTAAATAATCCGAAAGCAAATCAATTAATTGATGCCCCATATCTCTAAAACCGGAAGGATCATAGGCCTTTTCTAGTGTATCTAAATTTCGTATGGTATGTTGCATCTTTTCTATTTTAAAACTATAATATCTATTGTTTTACTATTTCTTATATATCAAATGTAACTATCTATATTTATAATAAAAAATGCTTAATTTTCATAGATTAATAACAAAAAGGCATTAATGAATATACAACAATTAAAAAGTGTAGTAACCTTATCTGAAAAACTAAACTTTACAAGAGCTGCAACAGAGCTAAACATTGTTCAACCAGCATTAAGCAGGCAAATTAAACAGTTAGAAATAGAGATTGGTGCTGTTATCTTCAAAAGAGATAAACGTAATGTTGAACTAATTCCTGCTGGACATTATTTTATTAAAGAAATCAAAAAATTACTTTCTGGGTTAGAAAAAACAACTAAACAAACCGCTAATATTCATAACGGGCATGTAGGAGAAATTAAAATAGGTTTTACACATTCTATTATGCAAACAATTTTACCTGATATTTTAAAAAAAATTCATTTACAAACGCCAGGTATAATACGATTTACGGATGAGAATTGCGTATAAATAATTGCAAAGGTTTTTCGCTAGATTGATGAATCAAATTAAAGAATAGCCATAGTTATTGTTTCATTTTATGAAGAAAATATAGTAGAAAAAGAATGCGATTATATGCGAGATTTTTATTAGTAAATCGTATAAAAGCAGTTTTAAAAGAAATGAATAATAGAGATCAATATTTAGCATTACAAAAAAATAAATTGGATATCTGTTTTGCTACCAACCCACTGGTGCCTTTTAACTTAAAAAACAAAGTGTTACACATCGATAATTTTGTCATATTATTGCCAGAAAATCACCCTATAAATAATAGCAATTACTCCTCTTTTTCTGTATTTGCGAATGAAGATTTTATATTTCCCTCAGTAGCAGATGGCCCTAATTATGTTCATATATTAGAATCCATATGCATGGATGCAGGTTTTACCCCAAAAATTATTCACGAAACCGATTCTGCCAGTACAAGTTTTAGACTTGTAGAAGCTGGACTGGGAATATCCATCGAGTCTATTTCTTCTTTGTCGGGACATGAATTTCCTATCAAAAATATTGAATTAAAAAATATAAAACAAAAAGCTAAATTAACTATGATGTGGAACCCAGAAAAGGAATCAGAATACCCTATATTATTTAATTTACTTAAAAAATGGAGAATTAGCTGATATCATAAGGATACTACTATATAACAGTTATGTATTATAATCGTCATCCCAATTTTTAATCTTTGGCTCTCCTAATTTATCTACTGATTTTGCTACAATCATAGCTACAGTAGCATCTCCAGTAACATTAACAGTAGTTCTTAACATATCTAAGGGTCTATCTACTGCAAAGATTAGCGCTAAACCTATTGGTAATTTATCAGAAGGAAAACCAATTGCCTCGAGTACAATAACCAACATTACCATTCCTGCTCCAGGAACAGCTGCTGATCCTATAGATGCTAACAAAGCGGTTAATACAATAGTAATTTGATTACTAAAAGTTAATCCTTCTGGCCACAATACTTGCATAATAAAAACAGAAGCTACAGCTTGATACAAACTTGTTCCATCCATATTTATAGTCGCTCCTACTGGTAATACAAAACTAGACACTTCTTTATCCACACCTATATGCTCCTCTACTCGCTCCATAGTAACCGGAAGGGTAGCTGCACTAGAGCTTGTCGAAAATGCTAACAATTGCGCAGGACTAATTTGTTTTAAGAACCATAGTGGTGATTTTTTGGTGATAATTGCTACCAAAGTACAATAAAACACAATCATTAAAACTAATCCCAAAATTACAATTCCCGCATATTTTAACAATGCTAGTAAAATATCTGGATCATCTGAGGTGACTACAACATTAGCTAATAAAGCAAAAACAGCAAACGGTGCGGTAAGCATAATTAAGTCGACCATTTTTAATACCACATCATTTAAACTATCAAAGAATTTTTTTAAAGGTTCTGATTGTGATGGTTTTATTAGTAACATACTAATTCCAAGAAAAATTGCAAAAAATATTACTTGCAACATCATTTTATTATCACTCATCGCTTTAACAGCATTTTGCGGCACCATATCTACAACAAATTGTAATGGCCCACTTTGCTTTTGCTTACCTGCTTCTGCAATACGTTCTGATATTTTAGAATTACCTGCGTACTCTGTCGTTAATTTTTCAATAGTTTCTGGAGTAATACCATCACCAGGTTTAAAAATATTAACTAATAACAACCCTATAGTTATTGCTATTACTGTAGTTAAAATATAAACCACAATAGTTCTTCCCCCTATTAATTTAAACTTTGAAATATCTTTTAAATCTGAAATACCTTTAATTAAAGATGCCAAAATTAAAGGAACTGCAATTAGCTTTAATAAATTAACAAAGATTGTCCCTAAAGGAGCAACCCAATCCCCAGTAAAATCTTTACCCCAAGAAAATGTTGTCATTATAAAACCGAATAATATACCCAATATCATTCCGATCATTATTTGCCAATGCAGTGCTATTTTTTTCATATATTTTTTTGATTTCAAGTCAAACAGGGTCGAAGATATAAATTAAAAACAAAAAAACATGATCGAGGCTACGAAATACGAAGTAAAACGCATAATTTTTTGATGTATTAATGTTTTTGAAAAACTGTATATAATTATAATTACTTCTTAATTGTTTTGTTTAACAACCAATAATCTACCAGAACTAATGCCGCCATAGCTTCAACGATAGGTACTGCTCTAGGAACGACACAAGGATCGTGTCTTCCTTTACCTTGCATGGTTACTATATTTCCTGCTTTATCTATAGTTTCTTGATCTTGCATAATAGTAGCTACAGGTTTAAAAGCAACATTAAAATAAATATCCATACCGTTAGATATTCCTCCTTGTATACCTCCGGATAAGTTTGTTTTAGTAGTACCATCTGTATTAAACAGATCATTATGTTGACTTCCTTTTAATACTGCTCCTTCAAATCCGCTTCCGTACTCAAAACCTTTTACTGCATTTATAGATAGCATAGCTTTTCCTAACTCTGCGTGTAATTTATCAAATACTGGTTCCCCTAATCCTACAGGTACTCCGGATATAGCGCAACTCACAATTCCGCCAACGGTATCTCCTTCTTTTCTAATCTGCTTAATATAGTTTTCCATTTCTATTGCCATTTCTGTATCTGGGCAACGTACTATATTACTTTCTGTTATAGAAAAATCCAATTCTGTATGATTTTTATTTAACTTTAAAGGTCCGACACCACTTACATACGCATTAATTTTTATTTCTGGCAATACTTGTTTTGCTATAGCTCCTGCTACAACTCTACTTGCAGTTTCACGCGCAGAAGAACGACCACCTCCTCTATAATCTCTTACTCCGTATTTTTGATCATATGTATAATCGGCATGAGAAGGTCGGTAAGAATCTTTGATATGAGAATAGTCATTAGATTTTTGATTTGCATTTTTTATAGCAAAACCAATAGGAGTTCCTGTAGTGACTCCCTCAAAAACACCAGAATAAAACTCTACTGTATCTGGCTCTTTACGTTGTGTAACAATAGCGGATTGACCTGGTTTACGACGATCTAGTTCTGCTTGGATTTCTTCTAAATCTAATGTGATCCCTGCGGGACACCCATCTATGATCCCTCCAATTGCTACTCCGTGTGATTCTCCAAATGTGGTTACCTTAAAAAGATTTCCAAATGTATTTCCAGCCATGAATGCATTTTTTACAAATGTAATTGTAAATCTTTAAAATATACTAGTAATAGCTCTTTAAAATCTCTGTTTTTACACTTCTATATGTCTCTTTTATGGGGATCACAAAACATCTGTTCTTTTAAGTTAGAAAATTTTTATTTTAATATTTTTTTGTGTTCTTTATAAGAAACTAGATAAAAGTATTAAGATATATTCTACTTTTATATCGTATTTTAAATTAAAAAAAAGATACTAGTATATTTACTGTATGTTAAAATTTTAGATTAACTCGTATTCCAAAATAAAGATCGTTTTTAATACTATTTTTTTGAAAATATAAATTTTATACTATAATTTGAAAAATTGAATCTTTTCTATGATTGAAACTATAGTTAAAGTGAAAACAGATGTAGAACAACTAGCAAAACAACAGTTGTATCCTGTTTTGCAAAAAAAAATTGACAAGGCTATTTATTTTCTTGAAAGTATATTTAGCTTACATAATGAATTAATTGATAATCCCGCTTTTACAAAAGAAAATAAAGAAGAAATATTAGACCTTTTAATTAGGTATAAAGAAGAATTATCTAAGCTAGTTACCAATTATTTGGAAGAACTAAGTTTAGAGAATACTACTCCTGTATTTCCTAAATATATCGAAGAATTTGAAATCTATAAAAATGAAGTAGAAAATAATATAACAATAACACAAGACAGAGATCGATATTTTGCAATTACATCAGATAAAAGATATGTAAGGGTTGGCAAAATATGTAAAAGAACTGTTTTTAATATTTCCAAAATACCACAAAAAATAGGGAATGGTTTTAGATCTGTATTTAAAAAACCTAAAAAACCAATCTTATACAGAAATCAAAATATTGATCTGCAAAATATTACATCTTATTATTATACGAGTACACTTCTACTTCATCTTAATCCAATTATAAATGATATTAATAAAGAAATCATAACAACCTTAAAGAAATACTGGGATTTTGATAAAAATGTGGATACTAATATTGTTACTTGTCTAACCAAACAAGAGACCTTTACATTGCCTATTAGTAATATATCTACTACTCTTTTAGAACCACTAAAAAGTAAGAAAAACGAGGTAATGAGTCAATTATCAGAAGCTCTTGTTAGTGTTTTTAAACAATATGAAGTAGCTGTTTCTAAAGCAGGAACTTTTGAGCTTTCTAATACTAATTTTAAAACCTCCAAAATTGTTAAAAAAGAATCTGAAGCTTTACATAATGTCCTAAAAAATAATTTAAAATGGAATACTACTTTTACTATTTTAAAAGATGATTGGGATATTGATATAGAAGTTTATACGATCGTTTTAAAAACACATTTAGCATACAGTCAATTACATAAAAAAGTATCTAATCGGGGAATCAAAATTGCTGAGGAATTAAACACAATTAGTGAATATGAATTAGCTGCATATCAAGCTATAGATACTATACAAGATCAAAAAAAGTTAAAACCTGTAATTTTAAAAGAAATTGAAGGTCTTAAAACACATTTTAAAAATAAAATTATACCCCAAGCTACTCAGGCTATTACGAATCTAGAATTAACTTCAGTAATTAATGAATTTGAAAACTCACAACAATATCTATTAGCTAATGTTTCTAATAAAAGAACTATTTCTGATAACGTAGATTTTCTAAAACCAACTTCTAATTCTGCTATAAGCTATATTTCGCCTTTCGAATTGATAAATTATGAAAGCTGGCCGATTTTTTTTAAAAATATAAATAATACCAAAGTAGAAATGTCTTCTACATTAAATATGGTATTGCAAACCCTTAATGAATTAGGGCAGATTGCAGAATTTAATTTAGAATCTTCCTTAGAACTTTTGGATAGTAAAGATCCAGAAAATGATTCAAAAACAATTGCCCTGCAAGGTTTACAAAGAAGTCTTGATAAAATTAAAGAAGTGAAAGAATCTACTTTATCTTTTGATAATCAATTAAACAATCTGCTTTTTAACAGTTTAGATAAGTTCACTAAAAATCTAATTAGTTTTACCGAGAATGAAAACATCTTTGATATAAAGCTAATCATAGCTAAAGCCAAATCGGTTGAAAAAAGTAAAGCTTTAAGAAAAAAAATTAAAAACAACATAGTTTATGCTATACCAATAGCAGTTTCTTTCATTAAGATAAATTTTAAAAAGATAAAAGATCTTGTTATAGGAATATTAACTCGATCTGGAGTATTAAAAACTACAGGAGTTAACACAGGAGAGGTATCTGATTTTCTTATCGAAACAGAAAAAACAGTAGATTTATTGCCATTTGTTTACCAAAGATTATTTCGATCAGAAACGCTTTATGATGAAAATTTATTTGTTGGAAATACTAATAAAACCGACATCTTATTTCTAAGCTATACTATTTGGAAAAAAAATCGTTTTGCAGCAGTAATGATTGTAGGTGAAAAAGGTTCAGGAAAAACAAGCTTACTTCGTCATTTTCTTGAAAAAAACAATACGATATCTCGAACCAATATTATTACTCTACAAGACACTATATATGATCCAGAAGCTCTTTTTGATGTAATGAACACATTTTTCTCTGAAAAATTAAATAATCTGGAAGATTGGGTAACATTTTTAAATTCTAAAAAGAAGCAAGTTATCGTTCTCGAAGATATTCAACATCTATATTTTAGAAAAATTAATGGCTTTAAAGCATTGCAAGTTTTATCTGAACTGATAATCCGTACACATGATTCTGTATTCTGGATTTGTACATGTTCTAAATATACTTATCAATACCTCGATAAATCTATTGGTTTATCTGAACAGTTTTCGCAAATTATCCATATAGATGACACTACTAATGATATGATGACAGAGGCGATCATGAAAAGACATAAAGTAAGTGGGTACAACCTTTATTTTGAAGAACCTCCAAAAGAGTTTCTAAATAAAAAATACGACAAAGCAACAAATTCAGAAAAACAAAACATACTGCAACTAGAGTATTATAAAGATCTAAATAAGATAGCAAAAAGTAATTTTAAAATTGCTTTTATGTACTGGTTACGTTCTGTAATTAAAGTTTCTGGTAGTACTATTCACATGCGCTCCTTAAAAACAATTGACTTATCTTTTGTAGAAAAATTATCTACCGCAAAAATATTTATCTTAAATAGTATCCTCCTTCATGAAAAATTAAAAATAGAGCATATTTACCAAATTTCAAGTTTAGATAGTGTACAAACAAAAAGGGTTGTAAGCTCCTTATTAGAGCATGGTTTTCTTGTGATTAATAAGGATTATTATTCTATAAATACTCTGTTATACAGACAAGCAGTTATTATGTTAAAAAACAAAAATTTCATACATTAATTCCTATGAAAAATAAATTTTTAGTTATATGTATATTACTTTTTTCTTGTTGTGTTTTTTCGCAACAAGATACTGTTTTAACTAAAAAAACAGAGATTCCAATTATTACTAAGACAAAAGATAGTATTGTCCTAGAATCATCAAAATCTACATCCGACTCTATAACAAATAGTTTAAAAAACACAGAGAAAAGTATTGCAAAAGAATTAACTCCTCCTCCAATATGGGAGTTTTTTTCTGTAGGAAAAATAGTCTGGTCTTTAATATTTATATTTTTAGGCTATTTTTTAATAAAATTTATTGTTTCTGCACTCGAACGTTTCTCTGAAAAATCTGCAAATCATAGAATTACAATAAAGGGATTGATCCCTATTGTCAAAATTTTTGGTTGGATCTTTATTTTCATATTAATTATTATGGGAATTTTTAGACCTCCAGCTGCTACACTAATTGCTGTATCCGCTTCTTTAGGAATCGCTATAGGATTTGCAGCACAAGATATTCTCAAAAATATTTTTGGAGGTGTAATGATATTACTAGACAGACCATTTCAAGTAGGTGACAAGATTGAAACTGGTAGCTATTATGGAGAAGTGGTCGAAATCGGTCTTCGATCCATACGAATTGTCACCCCAGATGATTCTCTTGTTAGTATTCCTAACGGAGAACTTATGAATAAGTCAGTATCTAACTCTAATAATGGTGAGGCTAACTGCCAAGTAGTTGCAGAAATATATTTACCAATTACCATAGACACTTATAAAATAAGGCAAGTAGCTATTGAAGCAGCACAAGTTTCAAAATATATCTACTTAAACAAACCAATCACTGTTCTTTTTTTTAATGAAGTTAAAGAAAGGCGTTCTTATCTAAAAATGAGACTAAAAGCCTATGTAGTGGATATTAGATATGAATTTGTTTTTAAAAGTGATCTGACCGAGATTGTGATCCAACAATTATTAATAGAAAACCTTGTTGATCCAAAAGATCTTAATTAAACTGTAATACCTATTTAACTTTGAAACCGCATATATAAATCCTTTCTTTTTTCCTTTTTCTTCGTGAAAAAAGAAACACAGAGGTATATAACTAAAAGTATTAAAAAAAGTAACTTTTTAATAATCTAAATGGTACAAATAAGAATCAGATACACATTACACTTATTTACATTAAATTAATACTGTAGTTTTTTCATAAACACTTCTTAACAATAAACTTATACTGTAATAATCTATGATTTATAATCCATTGCTTTATTTGTATAACCATTGTGTGTTGTATGAAAAAACGTACTGTAGAACTTGTTGTAATTTCTGATATCCATCTTGGTACTTATGGATGTCATGCCAAAGAGCTTCTTAATTATTTAAATAGTATCAAACCAAAAACCCTTATTCTTAATGGAGATATTATAGATATTTGGCAATTTAGAAAGCGTTATTTTCCTAAATCTCATCTTAAGGTTATTAAAAAAATTATTTCGTTTGCCTCTAAGGGTACAGAAGTTATTTATATAACAGGCAATCATGATGAAATGCTTCGTAAGTTTAGTGATGCCGAAATGGGTAACTTTAAACTAGTAGATAAACTTGTTTTAGAATTAGACGGCAAAAAAGCATGGTTTTTTCATGGAGATATTTTTGATGCCTCTATCCAAAATGCAAAGTGGTTAGCAAAATTAGGAGGTTGGGGGTATGATATGCTCATACTTTTTAACCAGGCTATCAATTGGATCTTAGTTCGTATGGGAAAAGAAAAATTCTCTCTTTCTAAAAAAATCAAAAACAGCGTTAAAAAAGCTGTAAAGTATATTAATGATTTTGAAGATGTTGCTTCAGAATTAGCGGTTAAAAACAATTATAATTATGTAGTTTGCGGTCATATTCATCAACCACAAATGCGAGAATACACCGATAAAAACGGTTCTTGTTATTATTTAAATTCTGGAGATTGGATAGAGAATTTAACGTCATTAGAATACCATGAAAAAGAATGGAAATTGGTGCATTATGAAAGGGAATCTATGGAAGCTTTTTCAGAATCTATGGAAGAAGATTCTGAAAACATAAATATCGATCCAAAAGCACTACAAGCCTCTTTTATAATGAATCAAATAATTACAACGATTAAGTAAATTTTTTACCTATACCTACTAAAAAAAACTTATAAAAACAACTCTTTTTTATACTTAATAAAGAAAAATCAATCCAATTTTTCTAAAAGTTCTTTAGCTTTTAGAAAGTTAAAATTTTTCTTATTTTGAAGAATTAAATGCAACGTATCTCTCGCTTTTTGTTCTTTTCCCATTTTTAAATATACCAAAGCAGTGTACCAATACCCTTTAGAGCTATCCAACGAATCACTTTTTAAAAGCATATTGAATGTTTGTAACGATTTTTGATACTCCCCTATCTCAAGATACGATACTCCCAAATAAGATAAGATATAAGGAGTGAAATCTGAAGTATTCAAACTATTAGAAAACACATAAATTGCTTCTTTATATTTTTTATCAAAAAATAATTGTTCTCCTTTAGCGAGGTTATCTTGCACATTTCCTTGTGTTGTTAAGGAAGGTAGTTCACTCCAATCACTATATTCCATATATAACGAATCTGTTATTTGAGATGCATTAAAATATTGTACCATTACCACGATACAAATTACAGATGCTATAGCACAGCAATAATAAATCCATTTTTTACTTTGGTTTAAAGGTTTTTTTTCAAAATAAATATTCCCTGCTTCTTTTATACTTTTTATAGTTTTAGAATATTCTTCACTTCTTCTTAAATTTTTAATTTCAACTATCTCTTTATCATTCTTTTTATTCTTTCTTAAAATCCATTCGTTTTCATTTAAAGCATATTTTAAAGCTTTATGAATTTCTACTTCCTTTTGTAACTCTGCATTAGATAAAAGGCTAGACTCAAATACTTCTTTATCAATAACACTCATATTACCAGATAAATACGCTTCAATTTTCTGGTATACACTATCATCAAATTCCATTGCAGTATTTTATATTAGTAAAATCGATTATCTGATTTTATCATTTTAATTAACTTATTTTTACATTTAAATATTCTTTGCCTAGCTGTATTGATAGTTGCATAAGATAGTTCCTTAATAATTTCCTCATAAGGAACATCATTAAAAAAAAGTGCTAAAATCTCTTTACAATTATCCGATAGCAGTGCAAATTTTTCTTGATACAATTCTAATTGTTCTTGCTCTAACATAAATAACGCAAAATCGGTATCTTTATCTACTAGTGTGGTAAAACCATCTTTTATTACCCGCTTTTTTTGTCTTTCTAACTCTCTTCTCCACATATTTTTACAAATTGTAAACATATAAGCTTCAAAACAATCGATATTAAGTTTTCTTTCTTTAATTCCTATAACAATATATAATAATGATTCTTGAAAAATATCTTTTGCCTGCTCGTGAGTGCCTTTATTTTGTAAGATAAATCGTAGCGCTTTTGGAAAAAATCTTTCATAAATTTCAACAATAACAACACTATCACTTTTTAAGAGTCCTTCAATAAACCTATTTTTTACATTTATAATATTCTTCATGAAGTTAACCTCTTTGGTTTTCTTTTTTTATATGGATGTGGGTTAATATCAATCTTAAATGTCTATTTTAAAACATTTTATCTAATTTGAATTTTTATAACCCACAATTTATAGTTAAAAAGTAAATGATGCTCTAATCAAAATAATATAAATCAGTGATCCTAAAAAAACTAAAGATTAAACCAACATTACTTTTAATTTAGTTAAAATATATGGGTAATAAATTTATTTTTTATACACCATAAGATAAAAGTAACATTTAAAATACAAATGAAATGAAATGTTTAAAACCTTTATTTGCTTCACTAATACTATATTTTTTCATTTTTGGTTGCGCCCCCGAAGATTTAGATAAACCTATAACAAACCATAATTCTAATAAAAATAATGCTGTTAATCTACCTGTTAAATCTACAAATGAATTAATTATAGAATATAAACATGGTATGAATAATAGCATGAAAAATAATTTAAGAAGAAAATATAATGTGAAACGTTTTGAAAAATGTGATTGTATTAACGATAGAATAGAAAAATGGGAGTTTGATCCAAATGTAGATATTGAAGGAAGAAATGATCAAATTACTCAGGAAGGTGGTGTAGAAGGAACAGATTATCAATTTTTTTATGCTAATGAAAATATATCACCAACAACTTTATCAACTATTACCTCTAGTCATAGTAACGAATTAATTACCTCTTTTTTAAAACCTAATTCTACGCTAACAATAGCTGTTCTTGACACAGGTATAAATTTAAATAAACTACCACATAGAGATCCGTTTTTATATACCTTAACATCTAATGAAATACTTTGTAAAGAAAATGAAGCAGGAGAAGAAATATCTGGATGGGATTTTATAAACAGCGATAATGATATATATGATGATAATGGGCACGGAACTATTGTAAGTAGTATCATTAAGTCTAAATTAGATAATGAAAACATTACTAATTACCAGATATTACCCGTTAAGGTATTTAATCATTTAGGAAAAACATCTACTTTTAAACTATTATGTGGTTATTTATATACGGTAAACAAACCCTCTGTTTCTATAATTAATATGAGTTTTGGATGGTATAGCGCACCTAGTAGATTATTATATAAATTCATTTCTGAAAACCCTGATATTCTTCACATATCTTCTTCTGGTAACGATAATCATGATAACGATTCCGTTGCTCATTATCCTTCATCATACGATAATAATAACGTTCTTGCCATTGGTAGTTTTAGTATTCGAAACAGATCAGAAATAGTAAAATCTACTTTTTCTAATTATGGTAATACTAGTGTAGATTTTTTATCGGTAGGGGATCAAGTATCTTTTTATGATAATACAGGAACACATTATCTGGTTTCAGGAACTTCGTATGCTGCTCCTTTAGTAGCTGCAAAATCTGCTATACATTATCTATCTGGATATACAACACCCGTAGAGATTACCAATCAATTACGAATTAACGGAACCTCATTAATTTCTGGATCAATGCCTACTTATTACGGAGATAGGATTATTGAATAAAATAAATCTTACTTAAATATTAATTGTATAGTAAGCATCTTTATTTTTTTTAACAAAAAAGATTCCTATTTTAGAGGAGTCTGTCTAAAAGTCAAAACTATATACACTTGTTTTTTAGACAGGCTCATTCTAACTCAATTATATGAGATTTCACTACTCTTTTATTATATATTTATGTATTGTATCTTCTATATATGCGCAAAACACTAAAGATTCTTTCTTAAAGATTGAATATAACAAGTTGGAAAATTCAACTTTAGAATATGATTGTAAAGTTGAAAAAATTCAGCGCCTTTTAGAAAGTGAAAAAAACAGAAACAATCCAATAACCATAAGTTATTTATATAATGAATTTGGGAAATTTAATTTTAGAAATAAAGATTATAAAAATGCAATACAAAACACTCAAAAAGCATTACAAATTCAAAAAAAATTTATAGATACTATTCCTTTTGCTGTTAATAAAAGTTATAATAATCTTGCGTATATGTATCTCTATTCTGGAAACAGAACAGAAGCTTTAAAAACTTTTAAAACCTTAATTAAACAATCTTATAAAGATAGGTATACTATTATGGCATATACTATTGGTCTTAATAATCTTTATATCGAACAAGGAGATTATTATAAGGCAATAAACTATCTTAACGAAGCAGAAAATAGTATTAAACAGTCTAATGACTCTATCCTAAATAAAGAAAAATACCGTGTTTATTTAAGTTTTTCACGTGTTTTTTCTGAAACTATGAAAAAGGAACATTATGCAAAAGCCATCGAATATTTAAAAAAAACAGAAGAGAGCATCTTACATCTGCCCGAAAAATTTAAAACAAAAAATCAGATCATAATTTATGCAAGATATGGCTATATATATGATAAAATAAAACAATACAAAAAAGCAATTGATTATTACAAAAAGGCTCTAACATTAAGTTTACATACAACTCCCAAAAGCAAACACGATATTGCTACCACATATAATGCCTTAGGATACATTAATGCTAAACTTGGTAAAGATCTTTTAGCATTTGAAAATTACCAAAATGCCAAACAATATGATTCCTTACGAACTGCAATCTATGATAATCTAGGAGACTATTATTTAAAAAAACAAGACCATGAAAATGCTCTTAAAAATTATCAGAAAGCAATATTTTATGGTATAGATCAATACAATAATTTTGATTTAAAAAAACTTCCCTCCATAGAAAAATTGACGCAGTCTTATAATAAAGTTAATTTAGTAAATGATCTAAAGGACAAATCAAATGCTTGGTTAAATTTCTTTTTAAAAACGAATAATAAAGAATATCTTAAAAATGCATTAGAGACTATTACTCTGGCAGATAAATTAATAGATATTATTAGATTAGAAAGTACCGAGCAGCAGTCTAAATATTTTTGGAGAGAAAAAGGCATCGATCTATATATGCTCGCTACCTCTATTTGTTATGAATTACAGGATGTAAAAAAAGCTTTTTTCTTTATGGAAAAAAGCAAATCTTTATCCTTACTAGAAAATTTAACTCATGAAGAAGCAAAAAAAAGAGGTGAACTTCCTGAATATCTTCAAGAAAAAGAATACAGCTTAAAACATAAAATACACGAAACTAAAGAATTACAAAAAACAGACTCCCTACTCTCTGAGCTAGAAAAACAATCTTTACTATTCAAACATAAAAAAGAATACGAAAACTTTATTAGTTCTTTGGAAAAAGAATATCCAGAATATTTTCAATATAAAAAAGAAATAGCCATTTCTTTATTTAATGAAAGTTATTCTAAAATTACATCTTCTTCTACCGATTTGATACAATATATTATTACAGAAAATGAAGGATATGGTATTTATTTAAATAAAGAAGGTACTCATTTTTTTAAGATACCAAACATAAAACAGTTACTTAATGAAATTAGATCTATTCATAAATTTAGTACTAAACCACTTAGTACACAACTACAATTAGATACTTTTAGCAAAACATCCAATTCCATTTACAAAAAATTATTTCCTTTCGACACTACTTCTATCCTATTGAAAAACAATAAATTACTAGTAATTCCAGATTATATATTGCAAAATTTTCCGTTTGAAATCTTACTTACATCTCCTGTTTTAAAAGAGAACAAAATACCCTATTTAATATATTCTACAGAGATAAGTTATGCATACTCAATGTCTTTATTAAAAAAAATAGAGCAAAAAAAAAGAAATCCCACATCTAATTTACTAGCATTCGCACCTATACACTTTCAAAAACATAAGTTAACTAGCTTGAATAGAAGCGAATATAAAATGACAAAAATACAAAAACTATTTCCTGGAGAAATATTATATCAAGATCAGGCTATAAAATCTAATTTTGTTAATAATGCTAATAGATATAATATCATACATTTATCTACTCATGCAAACTCTACTAATAATCAGGAGCCTTGGATAGCTTTTTATGATAAAAAAATCACTTTAAACGAATTATATTTTATTAAAAACCAGGCAGATTTAATAGTTTTAGACGCATGCGAAACCAGCATTGGGGATATACAACCAGGTGAAGGTGTTATGAGCTTATCTCGTGGTTTTTTTCAATCTGGATCTAAAAGTGTAGTTTCTTCCTTATGGAATACCAATGAAAAATCAAGCTCAGAAATTATTCTTGATTTTTACAAAAACCTAAAAAAAGGAAAAACAAAATCAGAAGCATTAAGACAAGCTAAACTTCGTTATCTAAAAGAACATCAATTATCTGAAAACTCCCCATATTTTTGGGCTCCATTAATTTTAACCGGTAGTACGGAAAACCTAATAGCCTCTGCAAACAATAGTAATCATAATTATCTTTACTGGAGCATGTTATTACTTATTACTTTGGTAATTGGTAGTAGTATTTGGTATTATTACAGATCCTAATATATTTTTATAATTACCATTCTAAGCCTTTATTAAACTTAAGACTTAGAATGGTAAAAAATTACTACTTCAAACTATAATTAGTCACACCACCAACATCCTAAATCAATAAATGCCCAAAAGAAATCAAATGAGCTAAACCCTCCAAATTCATTACCACACCAATGAATTCTTTGTAAACTTATGGGTTTTCCATCATTTAAAACCCCTTCAAATACAGACACAGGTTCGTTATTGTATTTATGCCAAACATAAACCCGTTTATTATTAACTAAATGCTCTGTATAAGCTATTCCTGTAAATTTAGCCTCGACAATTTGATATCTCTTTAGATCATTTTTAGTAATATTCAAATCTTCTAAAAAGGATTCTAACGTTACTTTACCCCCAACTGGATAATCTTTAGTATGTATAGTGCCATAATCTTCATGATAATCTAAAGTAATTTCTTTTCCTCTAAAAGGAACTTTTACTTCTCCATGTTCAAAATTACTTCTATCTACTTTGTATACTCCTGCGGGAATAATAATTTCATCCATTCCTAAATGTATAGACAGTTTTTTTCTTAGTACTACATCTTCTTTTAATATAAAATCAGGCTCTTCTAAACTTCTTGAAAACACCATGTGCAATTGATCTCTTTCTACACGAAATGCAATTACTCCATTATCTTTATCCTCATTACCATCCATCAATACCTTAAATGCTTTATGTAATTGCTCTGCAGAACTTATTACTCCTCCATTATTAAAAACAGATCCCCATCCTATAACAATATCGCCATCTCCATCTTTAAAACAGACACCAGGACCAGTAGCACAAGTGCCATGGCTAAATCGCCAATCCATAGATAAAGTCCATGGTGCCATATGTACTCCAGAGTGTTTATTATCTATATTTTGTTTTTGAATCAAAACTGTTTCTTCTTCTTTAGA
Organism: Aquimarina muelleri DSM 19832; assembly: GCF_000430665.1. Classification (GTDB taxonomy): domain Bacteria; phylum Bacteroidota; class Bacteroidia; order Flavobacteriales; family Flavobacteriaceae; genus Aquimarina; species Aquimarina muelleri. The sequence continues at coordinate 100,709 of NZ_AUML01000002.1, forward strand.
GCAAGCAAATACTATACTTAAAAAGAATAAAAGCATTAATTTTATTAAATGATTTTTCATGATTTTTGGTTTTAATTGTACCCTACTCTTTTATATAGGTTTTTCGGGATTCACCTTTTTAAAATAGATCGATCTATACCTAAGTGTGTAAAATCAAAATTCATTACCCACAAAAGAAAATAATTTTTATGGGTAATGAATTTTATGAATCTGCACTTTACTACGATCGATCATTAGAAACCTCAGAAAAACTCTGAGGATATTATTTACTCTTAAAAACATTTAGCATGAAATCAAATCAAAACATTAGTTTATGGAAACTAAGAACACAATCTCTAAAATCCATACCCGCTATTTTCTTTATTGCCCTAGTTTTCACAATATCTAGCTGTGAAAAAGAAGAAATCACTAACGAGGATCTAAAAGAAATAAACTTTAAAAACGTTAGTAATTACACACTTGATAACATTCCTATTATAAAAAATAATCAGGATATCAATATCTTAATGCAAAACCAAGAAGATAAAGATGAAGAAAAGCTAAACAAATATCTATATGAAATAGCTCTAGCTACACGAGATTTAATAAAAGACGATAATTTTAATAAAACCATCATACAGATGGCAAAAGAGTCTGGAATAGAAATAGCATTTTTGTTAGATTTAGAAAAAATTGCACCTCGATACTTTGATATAATTAATAAAAATCTAAAACGTAATGGATTATCCTTGCAAAGTATTGCAAATGACATGACCCATACTCCTATTTCTTCAAATCCTGAATATCCAGAAACCGCCGAAATAGAAAAATATGTGCCTGGTATTTTTATTCCTAATCTGGATCAAATAGATAGTAACAAACAACCCATAATATCTGCAAATACTGAAACAGATTGTACTAATAATGAGCAAATAGAAGATTTTATTGTATCCTGGTACTTTACAAATAGTGGAGAATTAAAAGAGATTATCCTAGGTGAAGAAACATCTCTTAAAACATCTAATCCATTATTTTTAATAGATCATGCAGTCAAATTTAAAAGACAAAAAATAACCAATAATGTTTTAGAAGAAAATACTCCAGATACAAAACAAAACAAAAGTGTAGCCCATACCAAATCATTATCTTACAAAATTAAAACAGGATATCGTTATGAAAATTCAGGTAAATCTGAATATTGGATCGATGCACGTAGAATCAGAAGTGATGGTGCTGCATGGATGTTTTATAGCTCCGTTCCTGGAGGAAAAAGATTAGTAAAAGTCCCGAAAAATCAAATTAACACGACAGTATATTCTTCAAAAATTCATGCACCTCAATTCTGGCTACCATACTCTTATAATAAATTTTATTGGAATACCTATGAGAGAGATTGGAATAGAAGTAGTAAATCACTAGGATCTGCCACTAATTGGGGTACTACAATAACTTTAGAAGGGCGAAGACGATATTCTGGAGATTGGTATGCATGGATCCCTAGCACTGTTAATATTCATAATACTCCTTTTGAGTGGTACGGATGGGAAACTTGCGTAAACTTTACCAGTTGGAAAGCAGAATATCAAGTATGTAAAATTGAATAATATATAGTGACCTTATTATGATAAACTGATAAAATAGTTACAGATCATATTAATTTAATAAGTTAAAAAGAGGGGTGTAATTTACTTAGATTACATCCCTTTTACTTCCTTTTTAATTTCAAGCCAAGTAATATGTATCTTTGACAAATAAATTAACGATTCTTAAATAAAAAAATATGCTTGGTTTAAAATTAGCAACAGATCCTCGTTGGGTGACTATCGCAGAGTCTAATATCGAAGAAATTTTAACCGACCATGCATGGTGTGAGCAAAAAGCAGCTACAAATGCCATTACCATTATCACCTTAAATTCTGAATATACCGATTTAGTTACTCAACTATTAGCCTTGGCTCAAGAAGAATTGCAACATTTTGAAATGGTACATGAAATTATTAAAAAACGTGGATACAAATTAGGTCGCGAGCGCAAGGATAGTTATGTTAACGAATTATTTAAATACCGTGTTACAGGAAGCAGTCGAACACAAGCTCTAATTAGTAGATTATTATTTTCTGCAATGATAGAAGCTCGTAGTTGTGAACGTTTTAAACTACTTTCTGAAAAAATAAAAGATCCTGAGTTATCAAAATTCTACAAAGATCTTATGATTAGTGAAGCTGGGCATTATACTACTTTTATTAATCTGGCTCGTAAATATGGCGGTGATATAGATGTAGATAAACAATGGGCAGATTTATTAAAATTTGAAGGAGAGCTTATTCAAAAATATGGCAAATCTGAAACCATACATGGATGATATTGTAAGATATAAGAACTAGAATCTTTTTAAAACAAAATATGAAAGTCTAGTATAGATCAAAAATACTTGAAGTCCTGGCCAGATAAGCTAACAGAACTTCAAGTTGTATATTTTTTTACACACTTCGTGGCTTAGTGCCTTTTTTTAATTCAATTCTTAAATAAAATCACATACTATCTCTTATAATAGTGCATTCTTCAAAATACTTATGGGGTGTTGTGATTCGCGTTTAGTACCATCCTTTATTTGATGCCTACAACTTGTCCCTACTGCTGCAATAATAACACTATCTGGAGTATTTCTAACTGCTGGAAACAAGGTTTGTTCTCCTATTTGCATGCTAATGTCATAATGCTCTTTTTCATACCCAAAAGACCCCGCCATACCACAGCATCCAGATGGTATTATAGTTACCTTAAAATTTTCGGGCAAGTTTAGTACTGTAAAGGTATTATGGATACTGGATAATGCTTTTTGATGACAATGTCCATGCAATTTAATAGTCCTTTGTTCTTTAATAAATTGATCAGGATTTATATTCTTACTTTGTATTTCATTGTATAAAAATTCATCAATTAAAAATGTATGTGCTGCTATAGATTTTGCTTTTTCTTTATCCTTTGCTAATCTTAAATATTCATCCCTAAAAGTAAGAATTGCTGATGGCTCTAATCCTATTAATGGAGTCTCATTGGTTATTAAATCACCAAAAACATCTATATTATGGTTTGCAAGTGCTTGTGCTTTTTCTAATATTCCTTTAGAGATAAAAGTTCGTCCACTTTCTTTATGATCTACTACTTTAACTTTATATTGTAATCTAGTAAGCACCAAAATTGCGTCTATGCCTATTTCTGCATCCAGATGATTTGTAAATTCATCTATAAAAAAATAAATAGTTTTTATCGGTTTTTCTGGTTGTATTTTCTCTAGATTTTGGGTACACCAATTACGCAAAGATTGTTTACTTAACAATGGTAAATCTCTATTTTTAGCAATCCCTAACCCAGATTTTAAAAGCCCAGAAGTTAATTTATTTTTAAAGAAAAAATTGGTTATTCCCGGAGCAATTCTTCCAAACTCATTTAACCTATTAGAATTTGCAAATAATCTGGTACGCATGGATACTCCATTTTCTTTTTGGTATTGGTATTCAAATTCCGCTTTTAGAGTTGCCATATCTACATTAGATGGGCATTCACCAGAACAACCTTTACAACTAATACAAAGGTCTAAAACTTCTTTTAGCTCTTTATTATTAAACTTATTTGGTTTTTCACTATTCGTTAAAAACTCTCGTAAAGCATTTGCTCTTCCTCGGGTAGTATCTTTTTCATTTCTAGTAGCTCTATAACTAGGGCACATGGTTCCTCCTGCTTCTACAGATTTTCTGCAATCTCCACTTCCATTACATTTTTCTGCAGCTCTAAGAATACCTAATGAATCACTAAAATCAAGTAATGTAGAGATCTCTGGCTCTTCTCTATCTATTTCATATCGTAATTGTTGATCCATAGGGTATGCATCTACAATCTTACCTGGATTAAAAATATTATATGGATCAAAAGTTCTTTTCAGATCTTTTAATATCTGGTAATTCTCTTCTCCTATCATAAAAGGAATATACCCTGCTCTTACAATACCATCCCCATGCTCACCGCTCATAGAACCTTTATATTTTTTCACTAAAGAAGCAACTTCATCTGTAATCTTTTTAAATAAAATTACATCTTCGCTTTTTTTAAGATCCAGAATTGGTCTAAGATGAATTTCCCCTGCTCCTGCATGTGCATAGTATACTGCTTGTTGCTCATACGATTTCATCAAATTGCTAAATTCCTCTATATAATTAGCCAAATCAGATATTGCCACTGCGGTATCTTCAATACAAGCAACAGCTTTTTTATCCCCTACAATGTTGCCTAATAATCCTAATCCTGCTTTTCTAAGTTCTAATGCTTGATTAATTTCTGATCCTTGTAAGATAGGATTTGCATAGCTTAGCCCAGAGTCTTCAAGTGTTTTTAATAATTCTTGCTTTTGTTTTGTTAAATCCTCTATATCCTCTGCCCTAAGCTCTAACATTAAAATAGCCTCTGGATCCTCTACAATAAAAAATCGGTTTTTAAATTGTTCGATATTGTTCTTTGTACAGTCCAAAATGGTTTTATCCATCATTTCACAAGTATATAGAGAATGTTGCATAACAGGCACTACAGCCTTCATACAATCCTCTATACTTTTAAAATGTGCAGCAATCATTAATGATTGCTGAGGTGGCAAATCATCTAATTGTAATGTGATCTCTGTGGTAAACGCCAACGTGCCTTCGCTACCCGACAAAAGTTTACACATATTAAATGGTGTAGCAGTATCCAAAAAAACACTAGAATCTATCAACTCATCAATGGCATACCCTGTATTACGCCTGTGAATTTCAGGCTTAGGAAAATTATGTGTAATTTGTTCTTGAATAGCCTTAGGAGAAAGTTCTTGATATATATGTTTATAAATCTTTCCTTCCAAAGAATTTAATTCTTTTTTAAAATCAAACTCCTCTCTTGATAATTCAGAAAACACAGCCTCACTTCCATCAGATAAAATAGTATTTAGTTTTAAAACTTTATCTCTCGTAATACCATATTGTATAGAGGTTGTACCACTACTATTATTACCAACCATACCTCCAATCATACAACGATTAGAGGTAGATGTATTGGGGCCAAAAAATAAACCCAGTGGTTTTAAAAATCGGTTAAGATCATCTCTAATTACACCTGGCTCAACTATTACTGTCTTTTTCTCTTTATCTATCGAGATTATTTTAGTAAAATACTTAGAAACATCTACTACAATTCCATCCCCTACACATTGCCCTGCAAGAGAGGTACCCGCTGTTCTTGGAATAAGCCCTATTTTGTTATTAGAAGCAAATGAAATTATCTTTTTTAAATCCTTTGTAGATTTTGGAAAAGCAACCGCAGCAGGAATCCTACGATATACAGATGCATCGGTAGCATATAAAGATTTAATTAACTCATCAAACTCTAATTCTCCTTCTAGTTCTTTTTGTAAAGAAAACCATAAACCTTTATCCATCATAAGTATTTTTTTTCCCTAATGAATCTAAAGAAACTTGTCTTTTAAAATTAGTATCAAAACAAATAAAGCTATCCGTTCCAGCAACACCTTCAATTTGATGTACCTGATCGTATAATATTTTTCGTAAATGTTGGTTATCGTATGCAAAAATAAGAAAGAAAATTGCGTGTTGCCCAGAAACATAACTGCACTCTAATATTTCGGGTATTTTTTTTAACCCCTCTACAACATCTGATGCATATCGTGCTTCCTTAAGAGTAATTCCAACATAAGATTTGGTTTTAAAACCAATTCGTTTCTCATCGACAATAAACTCTGCCTTTTGTATAACTCCTTGTTGTTTTAGTTTCTTAATCCTTTGGTGTACTAAAGAATTTGAAATCTTTAAATTATCTGCTATTTGTGAGAAAGGTTTTCTTGCATCTTCTCTTATTTGCAATAATATTTGCTGGTCTATATAATCAAAATGATTCATACTAATCAAAAAATTAAAAAATTAAATGTCAAAATGATACTACAGCAACTCAATTAAATCAATTTGACATAAAAAACATCTAATAAATAGCAATATAAGCATTCATATATAAAATGATAGTCAAAACTAATAATTTTGTAGCATATAAAAACATAATCAAGATGAATTTGACATATTTTTTTGAGGAACTTTGGAAACAGTATACAGAAAAGACTCCTTCTGCACAAAAAATTAAAACTTTATTCGAAACAGAAGGTAACACTGTTTTTAATGATCATATTGCAATACGTACTTTTAATGACCCTAGAGTAAATATTGATGTCTTGGCTAAACCATTTATTGCTTTAGGTTATGAATTTAAAGAAGAATATTTTTTTAAAGCTAAAAAGTTATATGCAAAACATTTTGAACATAAAAGTGATCCTAATGCACCTAAAATATTTATCAGTGAATTACTTTTAGAAGAGTTTTCTGTAGAATTACGTGATATTGTAAAAGGTGTTTTAGGCACTGTCGATCCTAAAATATTTTTAGAAGAAGATCTTATTTTAAAAGGAAGAATATGGTCTAATCCATCCTTTGATATTTATCAAAAACTTCTTTCTGCTTCAGAATATGCCGCATGGATGTATGTTAATGGATTTTGCTCAAATCACTTTACTGTAGACGTTAATAAGTTAGATACTTTTGAAAATTTACCTCAAGTTAATGACTTTCTTAAAGAAAATGGGTTTAAAATGAATATTTCTGGTGGGGAGATAAAAGGTTCTCCTTCTCAATTGTTAGAGCAATCCAGTATTTTAGCAGATATTGTTACTGTTAAATTTGAGGAAAACGTTAAAGAAATTACATCTTGTTATTATGAGTTTTCTTATCGCTACAAAAATGCAGATGGGATTACTTTTAATGGATTTATTGCAGACTCCGCTGATAAAATATTTGAAAGCACTGATATGCGGCAACAAAATGAACAATCTTAATATTAACAAAAATTTAAGGCTTTAGTTTACAGAAGAGGGAATTTGTGACGTTATATTCGAGAATTAAAAATTAAACTATTTACTATGATGAAACGTATTTTAATTTTCGCTATTTTCTTACTAGGTTCTGTTAGCGCCGTAAAAGCACAAGAAATCTCTAAACATGCATTAGGGCTTCGTTTAGGAGACGATGATGGCTTTGGAGTCGAAGCTTCTTATCAGTTAGGTTTGGGAGATTCTAACAGATTGGAATTTGACTTGGGATGGAGAGATTTTAATTATGGAGATGCTGTAAAAATTGCAGGTATTTATCAATGGGTATTTAATATTGATAAAGGATTTAACTGGTATGTTGGTCCAGGAGGAGGTCTTGTATTTGTAGATTATGACAATGATAGATTTTTAAGAGACAACAGAAGCGAAACCTATTTTTTTATAGCAGGTGATATCGGTATCGAGTACAATTTCGACTTTCCTTTATTACTTTCTTTAGATTTTAGACCAGAAATTGGTTTTGGAGACAACGATGATGATCTGGATTTTGATATCGGACTAGGAGTTCGTTACCAGTTTTAATAATTCTCTATAAAACCAACAGTCTCGAAATTATTTCACGAGACATTAAAAAAAACCTATCGTTCCTAATGTATTGCTAATGCCCTTTCATACAAAGCAATATATTTAGGAACGATTTGATTTACATCGAATCGTTCAGCTTCTTTATAAGCATTCTCCTTAAAGACATTAAGTATAGTGTCGTCTTCTAAAATTCGAATAGCATTTTCAGACATTTCTTCTATATTACCAACCTCACTTAGATATCCCGAAACCCCATGATTGTTTACCTCTGGTATTCCTCCTGCATTACTAGATATTACGGGTACTTTATTAACCATTGCCTCTAGTGCAGCTAATCCAAAACTTTCTCTTTCTGATGGAAGTAAAAACAAATCTGAAAAACAAAGTATTTTATCAATCTCATTACTATTTCCAAAAAATACCACTTTATCTTTAATCCCTAACTCTCTGCATTTTTTTTCAGCAGATTTACGTTCTGGCCCCTCTCCTACCATTAATAATTTTGCAGGCATTTTTTTCTGAATATTATAAAATATATCCACTATATCTGTGATGCGTTTTACTGCTCTAAAATTACTTATATGCGTTACAATACGTTCTTCAGGAAGCGCCATTAATTCTCGTTGGCAATCTGTAAAACTTGTTTTTCTTTGACTTATATCAATAAAATTTGGTACTACTTCAATCTCTTTTTTAATATCAAACAAACGTAAAGTATCTTCTTTAAGGCTCTCAGAAACCGAAGTAACTATATCACTATTATTTATACTAAAAGTAACCGCTGGTTTATAAAACGGGTGATTTCCTACCAAAGTTATATCTGTACCATGTAGCGTTGTTACCATAGGAATATAAATACCTTCTTCTTCTAACATTTTTTTTGCCATGTACCCTGCGTATGCATGAGGAATGGCATAATGTACATGAAGAACATCAATTTCATATTTTTTAATAGTATCTACTAACTTACTAGACAATGCCAATTCATAAGGTTGATAATGAAAAAGAGGATATTTAGGTACCGATACTTCATGAAAATGAATATTAGGACTTAAAAGATTTAGACGAACCGGTTGTTTATAAGTTATAAAATGTACATCATGATTTAACTTAGCCAACGCAATTCCTAATTCTGTAGCCACAACACCACTACCCCCAAAAGTAGGATAACAAACAATAGCAATTTTCATTCAAATAATTTTTCTTGTGGTACAAGGTACAAGAAAATTAGTATTGGATTTTGTTAAAGGATTTGTAAAAAACTTATACAAGAAAAGAAAAAGCAGATCATAAGCCGGATTCTGTTCTTTAATAAATCAAAGTCCTTATCATTTATCTAGGCCAGTAATTACTTACTGGCTCCAACCGCCTACCCTCCAACATTGGACGCACAACCCTCAAAAGCTGGTTTACATGGCGTTGCACCGTATAGAGTTTACCTGGTTTCACTACAGCATTATCTGTACATACTTTCTGTTGCACTTGTCCTCGTCTTACGACGGACGGGTGTTACCCGCTATACTGTGCTATGGTGTCCGGACTTTCCTCTCTTCGCTAAAGCGAACAGCGATAAGGTGATCTGCTTTGCTGCAAAAGTATCATAATTATAAGATTTCAAATCTGAATTATGAATTATTTTTTGGATGTTAATAACTAACAATAAAAATCGAAAGCTAAAATTCATTATTTCTAGGCAATTTTTAACTTTGTAGCGATGGAGCATTTTATAGTATCGGCCCGTAAATACAGACCACAAACCTTTAAGGATGTTGTAGGACAGCAAGCTATTACAAATACTTTGCTTAATGCCATAGATAACAATCATTTGGCTCAGGCATTATTATTTACAGGACCTCGTGGTGTTGGAAAAACATCTTGTGCCAGAATCTTGGCAAAAACAATTAATCAGGATGGAAACGAAAACCCTGACGAAGATTTTGCTTTTAATATTTTCGAACTGGATGCTGCTTCTAATAACTCTGTTGATGATATTCGAAGCCTTATAGATCAGGTACGAATCCCCCCTCAAGTCGGAAAATATAAAGTGTACATTATAGATGAGGTACATATGCTTTCGCAAGCAGCCTTTAATGCGTTCTTAAAAACCTTAGAAGAACCACCTAAACATGCTATCTTTATTTTAGCAACTACAGAAAAACATAAGATAATTCCAACTATTTTATCACGTTGTCAAATATTTGATTTTAAGCGAATTACCGTTACAGATGCGAAAAATCATTTAATGCAGGTAGCCAAGCAGGAAGGAATTAATGCAGATGAGGATGCATTGCAGATTATCGCTCAAAAAGCAGATGGAGCAATGCGAGATGCTTTATCTATATTTGACAGAGTAGTTAGTTTTAGTGGAAAAAACCTTACTAGACAAGCTGTTACCGAAAATCTAAATGTATTAGATTATGAAACCTATTTTACAGCAACCGATTTAATAATCGACAATAATATTCCGCAATTACTCTTAGAATTTAATGAAATTCTAGCTCAAGGATTTGATGGGCATCACTTTATATCTGGTTTGGCATCTCATTTTAGAGACTTATTGGTTTGTAAAAACCAAGCTACTATACATCTACTCGAAGTAGGAGAACAAACCAAAACCAAATATTTTGAGCAATCTAAGAAATCTCCACATGAGTTTCTTATTAAAGGTATTGATCTCGCTAACGATTGTGATCTAAAATACAAAACCAGCCGAAATCAGAGACTACTGGTCGAATTATGCTTAATGCAGCTTGCCTCTATCCTTACGGATGGAGAAAAAAAAAATGACCAACCCTACATAATTCCACCTTCTTATTTTAAAGAAAAAGGAATTAAGGCTATTAAAATTTCTTCTGAAGTAAAAGAAAAAGCTTTAGAAAAAGTAGAGACTGTTAAAAAACAAGAGATAGTTTCTACTTCTATTGAACATAAAGAAGAAACACCAACATCTTCGACCAACCAAGAAACGGTTAAAAAAGGTACCTCTACTTCTACTCCTATAGAAAATTCTAACAGTACAATATCTCAACCTGTAGTTCAAGAGAAAAAAAATCTTTTAATACAACGAGAAAGAAAGACTTCGGGATTATCTTTAAGTAGTATTAGAAAGAAAAAAGAACATGAAGAAAATAAAGAGGAAAAAATAGTAGATCCAAAAAATCTACCTACTGAAGAATTTACAGAATCTGAAATGCAAGCTGCCTGGGTGGAATATGGCAAAATGCAAGATAAAAAAGGAGAACGTATAATTGGCTCTATGTTCGCCATGAATATACCTTCCCTACAAGATGGTGCTATTATGCTAGAACTGCCTAACCAATCGATGAAAGTGGATTTAGAAAGTGCACAAGCTGGATTATTACAATTTCTATATAAAAAATTAGACAATTATAGTATTGAACTAAAGATAACAGTAAATGAAGAGGCTTCCAAAAAGTATGCGTTTACCCCGCAAGATAAATATGAAAAACTTCGAGAAAAAAATCCACTCATAGACAAATTACGCTCTTCTTTTGATTTGGATATATAATATTGTCTTTTTAATCAATAACATAGTAAATTTATGCATGAATGATGATTCTCAAAATATATTTTCTTTTTGAAGAAGATTCAAAAAATTAGATCTTCTAGTAAAACTTAAAAAATAATATGTCTTTTTAATACTCATAAAGCAGTTTATCATCAGAATTTTTTATGTTTAATAAGATTTTAGTTTCTTCGACCCTTAACTCACTAATACCAAATGTTATTTCTTTTGTAATAACAGCCTGACAAAGTTCTTCATTTTTTAAAGACACTTTCAAATTTCTTTGTGGTGGATCTGATTCCAATATCTCTTCAGAATCAATAAGTTTTACTTCCCAGGTATCGCCACTACAGCCACTAGAACTGAAATTAATTCTTAAACAATCTTCCTCTATTTTTAAATTATTTATAGACAGGTTGCCATTAGATTCATCATATTGTTCTGAACTAATTATAACTAATTGATCACAACTATTTGTATTATTACTATCATCACTATTACACGCTAAACTTCCAAATATTACAATGAAACCAATTATTTTTTTATAATTCATTTTAATTTATTTTAAAATAAGATGAATAAAGATCTATTAGGTTGCTTCGAATAAGCATTAGAAGTTCATTTTTAATTTTTAAATAAAAGAATTAATATTTTCTTTCGAATCTTAGTTCTATACTAAGTTACTTCATAAATTTGTATTTATTATTAAAAACTATCAGAACCATGCTAGGCTTAAAACTTCCTACCGACCCTAGATGGGTTAATATTGTAGAAAAAAACATTGAAGAAATCCTTACAGATCATGCTTATTGTGAACAAAAGGCTACTTCTACTGCAATATCCCTTATTGTTAGTTTTCCTGAATACACCGAGTTGGTACAGGAGATGACTAAGTTAGTAAAAGAAGAAATTAGCCATTTTAAAATGGTGCATGACAAAATTATAGCCCGTGGATGGGTTTTAGGAAGAGATAGAAAAGACGAGTATGTATTACAATTAGTCACTTTTTTTCCAAAAGGAGGTAGTAGAACAACGCAACTCGTTCATCGCTTATTATATGCTGCACTAATTGAAGCCAGAAGTTGTGAACGATTTAAATTATTATCTGAAGAGCTAGAAGATCCAGAATTGGCAGATTTTTATCGAAGTTTGATGGTAAGTGAAGCGAATCACTATACCATGTTTTTAAACTTTGCTCGTCAATACGGCGACCGAGAGGAAGTTGATAAAAAATGGCAGGATTTATTAATTTTTGAAGCTAATATGATGAAAGATCTTAGTAAAAAAGAAACTATCCACGGATAAACATAAAGATATATATAGTACTAAATAGAATAAGGCTATCGTTGGATAGCCTTATTCATTACATCACATTTTAGATTACTATAAAAACCTGAACTGTGAAAACGGGCTTTCAAACTATTTTTATTTAAGAATTGATGTTTCTAGTTTTTAAAAAGGAATGAAAGCCGATACTTTATAAAATTCGTCTGAAGCACCAACATCTGAAACCAGATTTGCTCCACCAGAGAATCTAAATGCCATTCCATTATCTAATTTTAGTTTAACAGATGGCCCTAAAAATCTATATACTTGTGTGTTTTTATTACCAACTGTTTTATTTTCTAAATTCATGAATGCTAATTCCTCAAAAAAGGCTCCTACAACTACTCTTTTACTTATGTTTACTCCAGGAGCTGCCCATAATAAAAACAAATCTCTTGTATCGATTGTTTCTCTATCCCGAATAGATTTATAGTAGGCAACATACCCTTCTATATCAAAAATATTGTCATGATATGCTAAGAAAAAATTAGGAATAACAGCTTCTGCTATCTGGGTTCCTTCTAAGGTAGAAAAGAATTTTCCGTGTGCTAATCCTATTCCAGGATTTAAATATAATTTATTATCTGCTGCTTTAAACCCTAGACCCATTCCTGTTTCTAATAATTGATCGCTTCCAGAATTTACATTTCCGAAAGAAGTATTTGTCCAGAACATACTATAAAAAGTAATATCAAAATTTTTATTGGTTTCAAAACTTCCAACAAATAATGGGGAGAAACCGGCTACACTATTTTGTATAACCTTAACTGCTAGATTTGCTTTCTTTTTAGTCTCTTGTTTGGTTTCTTCTTGTGCTTGTATCAAGCTATATTGCATAAATAATGCTACAAATAGTATTATGATTTTTTTCATGATATGATTTCTTTTAAATAAGTTTTAATAATTAAAATGTTTGAATGGTTTGTGTTTGATTAGATTTACTAAAATCTGGCGTTCTTTTTTCTACAAAAGCCTGCATGCCTTCCTTTTGATGCTCTGTTGCGAATAAGGCATGAAATACTCTTCTTTCATAAAGTACTCCTTCTCGAAGGCTTAATTCGGTAGCTCTATCTACAGCTTCTTTAGCTATCATTACAGTGGTTTTACTGTAAGACGCAATTAGTTCTGCGGCTTGTAAAGACTCTTCTATTAACTTATTTGATGGTATTACCCTAGACACCAATCCCGATCGCTCTGCTTCTTCTGCATTCATTAATCGACCTGTTAGAATTAAATCCATTGCTTTGGTTTTACCGACCATTTTGGTTAGTCTTTGTGTACCTCCAATTCCCGGTATTACGCCTAGCTTGATTTCTGGTTGCCCAAACTTTGCAGTTGTTGAAGCATAAATAATGTCACACATCATAGCTAATTCGCACCCGCCTCCGAGAGCATACCCTGATACAGCAGCTATTTTTGGGGTTCTTATGGACGTAAAAGCCTCCCATCCAGCAAAATAATCTTCATGAAACATATCCAAATAGGATTTATCCTTCATTTCTTTTATATCTGCTCCTGCTGCGAATGCTTTTTCTGACCCAGTGATCACAAAACACCCAACTTCTGGATCTTTATCCAGTTTTTGCATTACAGATACCATTTCTTGCATTAATGCTGTGTTTAGTGCATTTAATGCTTTTGGACGATCTAAAGTTATAATCGCCACCCGTTTTCTTTGTTCGATTTTAATATTCATAGGTTTCATTTTTGCATAGTATCTCCTACCGTCTTTCTTATTTTAAAAGAAAGACTTTATAATATTTGTAGATTTTACTATGCGTTATTGTATAAAAAGTTGATTTTGTGTTACTGTTTGCAGTTTCTTAGGAGTCCCAAATCGCTCCATAAGCAGGGATCCCTCTGCTTTCCATACCGTAGACTACTTGCCAGGTAAGTTTTTTATTAGAAATACAGATTACGGCCTCGGCATTAAAGTCTTTATATGCTTTATATGCCAGCTTTACCATATCTGGTTTTCCATGTGCGTCGGTATCCCATATTAATGCTTCTGGTTGTGATTCAAGAATTTCATCTACTAACTCATTTCCGTACGTTTTTCTTGGGTTTCGTGTTGCCCATATTAAACGAGCAGGAGTCTCTTGTGAAAAAAGATGTGGTAAACATGGTCCGATACCACTACCTGTGGCTACCCATATAACTTTCTTAAATAATTTATCTACATTTCCTACTCCTGCGGTTGTTATACCTTTTACCCATAAATGTTTTGGCATATCATCTATAAGATCTCCTGTCCAATCTCCCGCACGAGAAATTGTTAATCTAAATCCTTCTCTACCAGGTTCTGGTACGTTTGCAAAGGAATGCCATTCCATCAATGGATCTCTACTTATTGCTGTAGAAGAACCAGCAAAAGGAGTTTCTCCATAATTAAATCTAGCCAAAATAACATGGTTAGATGGTCTTGTTATATCTACTTTTACTTTTTTAAGACGCAACCATGGTAGAGCAATACTAATCGTAATCAGAACTAACATCCAGAAACTAAATGAGGTATATAGGGCTTCTGAAAAACTTATTTGAGAGTTCTGTTGTTTGGTTATTAAAATTATTTGTACCCAGAATAAAACTAGAGCACTCCATCCTCCAAAACGATGTGTTTTTTCAAAATTATTATGAAATTTTGCTCTTATTTTTGGCAAAGCCATGATGATCATATAAATCAAAATTCCTGTAAGAACTGATGTAATCCATAAAAGCGCTATGCTTTTAGGCTGTGTATTAAAGCTATTAAAAAAATCATAATACAAAGACCCCATAAAGATCATAAACCATAAGGTTCCACTTACTGTACCTCCTATATGGATTCCTCCAAAATGATACACTTTTCCTGCTCTTCGCCTTATAGATAGCGGCCAACTAGTAGGTATGCTAGTTGCTACCCAAAATAAAAAATTGATAATATATTGTTGCCTAATGAGAATCCCGATAGTAAAATTTATTAATGCTATTTTTGATATTACATCTAATCTTATGTTCTCTGCAGACCACCATCCTGCTTCTGTTATTCCATAAATCAAGATTCCTACATTAGTTGCCAAAAGCAAAGCAAATAATCTATAATAATGCATAAGCTTTTCTCCTTTCCACATCCTACTAAAAGATTTTTTTTGAGGAGGTAATTGTATTTTTTCTAAATCAGGAATCTGACTTACTTCTTTTATCTTTTGGTCTTCAATTATTGTTTCTGTATCCATTGGTGATTCATATTGAGAAATACTATTTAGTAATTTTCTTTTATCAATTTTTCCTCTATTGGTCATTGGCAATTCTTTCATTGTTAACACTATGGCGGGTACGCAATAATATGGTAATACTTCCCCTACAACCTCTTTTACTTTTTCGCTATCTACGGTTTCTGGACTAACAAAGGATATTAATGTTCTGTTATCTTTTTTTAAAGTAATTGCTCTTTTACTCTCTGGCATTTTTTCAATTATAGAAGAAACAGAATCTAGTTCTACTCTAAAACCACATATCTTTACCTGATCATCTGTTCTCCCTAAATGTTCAAGTTCACCATCTAAAGTCCATCTTCCCAAATCCCTTGTTCTAAACATCTTTTTTCCTTGCCCAAGAAATGGGTCTTCTAAATATCTTTCATTTGTAAGAGCTTCATTGTTTATGTATCCTTTAGTTACACAAAGACCTCCTGCCCACATTTCTCCAACTTCACCTATTGCACAAGGAGTTAAATCTTCGTTTAGTATATATACCGTATTATTAGGGGTAGGTTTTCCTATTGTTAGTAATTCATCTGTTGGGAAAAAACGTTTTACCGTGTTAATTATCGTAATTTCTGTTGGACCACATGAATTATGAAAAGCACAAAATGAAGACCATTTTTCTGCAAGAACTCTGGGGCATGGCTCTCCTGCAACTATTGCTACTCTAACGTTTTTACACAACTCAATATCTAGTGAACTTAGAATGGTTGGAGTAGAAATTACTACATCTACCTCACTTACTGTTTCTTGAATATTTTTTCCTCTGATAACTAAAGTGGCCCCGTTAGCAAGACTTCCCAGAATTTCCCATACAGACATATCAAAGGCAATACTTAGTATTTGCCCTACTTTTAATCCTGGTCTCATTCCTAAATTTCCTGGGGCAGTAAGTAGAATATTACATGTATTGCTATGCGTAACCTGCACTCCATTAGGATCTCCCGTAGTTCCCGAAGTAAAAATTATATAACAAACATCATTTTCTGTTACCTCTACATTGGGTAGTTTTATTTGTTCTTTAGTATTTTTATTAGATTTTAGAAAACTATCTATACATATCTGTTTTTTGTTCTCTATTACAGGAACTAAATCTTCATATTCTGATAATGTTAATATTACATCTATAGACGCAGATTTAACTACATATCGCAGTTGTTCTTCTTTAGCTAATCCAATATGCTGTGGAACATAGGCTGCTCCAGCTTTTAAAATTGCTAATATACCAACTACCATTGGTATTGACCGTTGTACAAATAAACCAACATTATCTCCTTTTTGAACCCCGTTTTTTATAAGTTCTAAGGCAAGTAAATTAGCCTGATTATTCAACTCTTTATAACTAATTTTTTCTTTTAAATGATGAACGGCTATATTATTTGGATTTACTCTTGCATTTGCTTCAAATGCGTGGTGTATACATCGGTATGGTATTCTTGTTATAGGGCCTTGTCCAAACCTTTGAAAAAGATATTGATCTGATAATGATAGATTTGTAGTTTTATGTTTTAGAAAAGTATCGCCTGGCACTAAGGGTATAGACCCAAAGGTGTCACGTATTCCTGCTTCAGAAATATCGTGAGAAACTGATGTTTCCATTGCTAAAAAAATCTATTCGGTTTATAATTTATTTAATAAAATCTCAGAAGAAGAGAAATTAATAATTGTGCTATGTGCATCAAGATTGTCTTTATATTTTAAATCTGTAAGCTTCATGATTTTGTGCTAATTAAGGGTTAAAATTCTATACCGAAATTAGATTCGTATTGTCATTCTGGATATAAAAAATCTAACACAAAATCTTTTTTTATTTATTTATGAATATTATCAAAATACTGGTATAACTCATAAATTTTATGGAATAACATTAAGAAAGAAATGAAAAAACAATAATATTACTTCATTTTAACAGTTTATTATGATTAACATAACTAAACTCAACAACAAAATGAATCTGGAACTATTAGATATTCTAATAAAGAAAGAGAAGTATACCTGTAAATTTTATAAACAAAATGAGATTATAAAAAATAATAAATGCTTTTCTGAAAAAATCTACCTTATTAAAGAAGGAGTAGTAAAAATATGCAGTATGACTACTAACGGAGAAGAGATAATTCCTGTTTTATTAGCGAAGAACCAAATTTTTGGAGTGGATATTATTTTTGGTAATACATACTCTTTATTTTATTCTGAATCCTTATCTTCAAAAACAAAAATTTATGAGTTTGAAATAAATGATATTTACAATATAATTAAAAACAAAAATTTTTTATACAAAGATCTTTTATGCATCTTAAATCTGGAATACTCTGAGCTCGAGAAGAGAATAAAGACACTACAAATAAGGTCTACAGAATTAAGGTTAATTAATGCCATCATTGAATTTAAAGAAAAGTTTGAATACTCTTCAGATTTCCTTAACGAGACCATAATCATAAATTCTCCTTTTAATCAAGATGAATTAGCAAATTATATTAGGACATCCAGAGTAACTACAAATAATCTAATTAACGGTTTAAAAAATCGAGCGCTAATAAACTATCAAAAAAAAAACATTATACTAAAAAAGAGTTTTTTTAATTATTATAAACTAATAAATCCTAGCTATAGTAATTAGTATGGATAAAAAAATAGCATAGACTTTTAAAGGTCTATGCTAAAATAAATATTGTATTATTATTAAATACTATAGTTTATAACCAAACGAAAGTTGAATATTTCTGGTATTTCCTTTTGCTCCCTCAGGAATATTTTTGTCATCAATTATATTAGATAATCCAAAACCATAGCGTAAATCAGCAAAAAAGTTTTCTGTTATATTTACACCAATCCCACCAATTGCAGCTATATTAAAGGTATTAAACTTAGTTTCAATTATATTATCATCTTCCCACTCCCAGATTTTAAGCCCGACCTGAGGGCCAATATGAATATTAAACAAATCTGAAAAATTATACTTAAGAAAAATTGGTACTTGTAGATAATCTACATTTAAGGATTTATCATCGTTCCCTAGAGATGAATATTGAAATTCTGGCTGAACACTCCATTTTTCTGTTACAGGGTACTCTGCTAAAAAACCTACAATAATTCCAAATCTACTATCTTCAAGATCTTTAGGGATATCATTAGAATTAATCGAACTAAGATTTGCTCCTATTCTTATCCCATAGGAAGCTTCCTGAGCATTAGATAGTAATGTTCCAAATATAAAGAAAGTAGCTAGAAATAGTATTTTTTTTCTCATAGTATATTAATGTTTTATTACGAATACAATTTAATACAAAATAATAGAATTATAACGATAAATTATAAGTTCTAGCTATATAATCTTTTTAAAATCGTTTAAAGGTATTGAATATAGTTTTTTATCGATTATTTAGTTTTTCATTGTATAATGATTTTATGATACCATCAGATAATCCGATTTTTGGTACATGAATTTCTCTTGCACTACTCCATTTCATTGCAGAAAGATATATTCGAACCGCGGGCACTATAACATCTGCTCTATCTTGATTCAAATTAAGCTGCCAAATTCTTTCTTCATATGTTAGAGAATTAAGTAATTTATAGTAAGAACTTAGATACAGAAAAGATAACGGTTTGCCCATGCTTTTTCCACTATTTTTAAAAATATTATTAATGTTTCCTCCAGATCCAATTAATGCTATTCTATTATAATTTTCTGTATTTTCTTTTATCCAATACTCCACATCTTTCCATACTTGTTCAGAAACCAGATTATTAAGTAATCTTACTGTTCCTAGTTTAAAAGATCTAGAGGTAATATTATTACCATTATGATATAATGTAAATTCTGTACTACCACCACCTACATCTACGTATAAATAGGTTGCATCGGTATTTATTAATTGATGTAAATCTGTCATTGCAATTATTGCTGCTTCATCTTTACCATCAATGATATGTATCTGAATTCCTGTTTTTTCCTTTATAAGTTGTACAATTTCTTCTCCATTCTCAGCTTCTCTCATGGCCGATGTTGCACAAGCTTTATATCTAACTACTTTATGAGTTTTCATTAAGAGTTGGTATGCTTGCATAGCATCAATCATTCTTGTGATATTTTCCTGAGATACTCTTTTAGATTTAAAAACGTCTTCTCCAAGACGAATTGGTACACGAACTAGACTTGTTTTTTTAAATCTAGTAGTCATACCATCTTCTTGATGAACACTACTTATTAATAATCTTACTGCATTAGAGCCTATATCAATAGCTCCATATTTTTCTATAGTTAACAAAATAATTAATTTCCAAGTTTTTTTAAGTAATAGTTATAAGTTGCTATTTGCGACCTTACTTTTTCTTTATCGTTTCTAATGTACGCATTATCCTGATTTTTAGAAAGTTTTCTAGCCTTGACATTATCGCTCCAGCATATGCTAAAAGTATCCATTAATTCCAATTTAATATCTTCGTCATAAATTGGGCAAGATATTTCTACTCTTCTATCTAAATTACGAGTCATCCAATCTGCAGAAGATATGTATACTTTTGGATTTCCTCCATTTTGAAATATATATAGCCTTGGGTGTTCTAAGAATTTATCTATCACACTTATAGCTCTAATATTGTCACTCATCCCAGGGATTCCTGGAATCAAACAACATATACCACGAATAATTAGATCTATTTTTACTCCTGCTCTACTTGCTTCATATAGTTTATCGATCATGTCATAATCACTTAAACTATTCAATTTAAGTTTAATACTTGCAGGTATACCTTCGTTTATATTTTTAATCTCTTTATCTATTAATTTTATCAAGGATGATCTTGTATAGTGAGGAGAAACCAATAAATGTTTATATCGGTATGTTTTATAATTTATTTCAAAAAATTTAAAAATTCTATTTGTCTCTTTTAAAATGTCTTCATTTGTTGTAAATAAAGTGTAGTCTGTGTAGATTCTTGCTGTAGATTCATTAAAGTTACCTGTACTTATAAACCCATATCTTTTAAGTTTTCCTGCTTCTTCCCTTTCAATAACACAGGCTTTGCAATGTACTTTTAATCCTGTAACCCCAAAAATTAGATTTACTCCCTCTCTTTGCATTTGTTCTGCATAGCGAATATTTGCAGCTTCATCAAAACGTGCTTGCAATTCGATCTGTACCAAAACATTTTTACCATTTTTTGCTGCATTTATAAGAGAACTGGCGATATGCGATATATTTGCTAATCTATATATAGTTATTTTAATACTTTTTACTTTAGGATCAATAGCTGATTCTCTTAAAAATTTTACGGTATAAGAAAATGTATGATATGGTGTATATTGCAAAAAGTCTTTTTTAGCTATTTTATCTAGTAAACTACCTTGTAAAACAAGATCTGGTATTGCTAAAGGTTTTAATTGTTGGTATACTAAACTTTCATCCTCAAGATCTGGAAAATCCATATAATCTCTTCGGTTATGATATCTACCTCCTGGTATAATACTATCTGTATTATCTACCCCCATTTTATCCATTAAAAAACCAAGAGTATCCTTTTCTATAGTTTGATCATAGACAAATCGAACTGGCTCACCATCTCTTCTAGATTTTACACTACTTGAAATTTTCTGTATAAAACTCTTACTTAGATCATTATCAAAATCTAACTGCGCATCTCTAGTTATTTTAATCATATGTGCAGAGGCACTGATGTAATTAAAAATACTAAAGTTTATATGCATACAGTATCTAATTAAATCATCCAAAATAATAATATATTGTTTACCTTCTTTTTCAGGAAGCACCACAAATCTATCTGTGTTTTTAGGAATCTCGATTAGTGCATATATTTTTTCTTTAGTAGTTTGTTGTAATATTTTTGAAATCCTTCCTTCTTTAGGAATTTTATCATTGAGCACCAATTTTACTGCTAGATAAGCTACACTATCTTTTAAATGAGGGAATTTTTCTAAATCATTAAGAATATAAGTTACAAGAGCAGGGCTAACTTTAGCAACAAAATAATTACGTATAAATGCATCCTGATCAGGAGTTACTTGATTTTCATCGATAATAAAAATGTCTCTTTGTTTAAGTTCTTCTTTTATTACATCTATAATTTTAAGACTCTCTTCCTGTTGTTTTATAACTATTGCTGTTATTTTTTCTAATAATTTACTTGCTGTTGTTCCTTTCAGAACATTTTTTCCATCTTTCCCTGCAAGATCTATTCTTTTAATTGTAGCATACCTAACTTTAAAAAATTCATCCAAATTATTAGAAAAGATCCCTATGAAACGTAATCTTTCTAATAGAGGCACTGTATTATCTGAGGCCTCTTGTAGTACTCTTGCATTAAATTGTAACCAACTTAATTCTCTATTAATATATTGATTTGTATATTTTTCTGGCATTATTTAAGTGATTTAGGAAAAATAGTTAATAGGGTTTTTCCTACATTTATATCTTTCCATTTCTCCGTTTCAAATTCTATAGCAACTACCCCCGAAGTAGGTAAGTTATCTATATATGTATTTCCTAATAAATTTGCTACGGAAGTAAAAGCATGATTATGTCCAAATATCATTAAAGTTTGAATTGTATCTGTACAGTTTTTGATAACATTAATAACTTTAGACCCTTCAAAATCATAAAGATCTGGTTCTAAAACAAATATATCTTCAGATATATTTAGCTGATAGCTAATGATCTTTGCTGTGTTATATGCTCTTTCCGCTGGGCTACACAAAATTCTGTCTACTGGTTTCACTAGTGTTTTTAGCTCTTTACCTATTAATTCTGCATCTCTCTCTCCTCTTTCATTAAGCGGTCTTTTATCATCTGGTAAATCAAACCCCCATGAAGATTTTGCATGTCTAATTATATATAAAGTTTTCATGAATTTGATACTGTTTTTATAAAAATGAAGTTATTTTATACAAGTTTAAGAATTCGATTTTACAAATCTCAATATAAGAATATAAAAATATATATTTTGTCTGTATTCTCCATCTAGATAGATTCTTTTAATTCTAAATAAATATTTTACTAACAAATAGTTGTTAATAAAGAACACAAAAACTTCTAATTTAATGAAAATGAACACTATATATACATGATTTTAATCGGTAAAAACGATATTTACATCGAAAACATCATTTTTTTCTACTATAATTAAATGTTAAAATATAAATTTACATACGGTTTTCCCTTAAATCAAAAGTGTTTCTCCCAAAACATTATGAACACAGATTTATCATAATAGTATTTAGGGTCGTTAAAAACAATAAAGTGGAAAAATTTATTACAAAAAAAATAAAAAAAAATAGTTTTCAAAATTTATCACTGCTAATATCTATATATTGCTTTGTTTCTTCAATTGCATACAGTCAAGTAGAGGTACCTTTGAAAAAACGTACAGAATTTACCCTTAAAGGAGATTTTAAGTTTGTTTCTAATACTATTTTAGGTAAAATCAGTAATGATGATGGATCTAATGTATTTGATCCAAATAAAAGCTATAATGATGGTGGGTTAAATAATCAATTTAAAATGGGTTTTATTGATATTGACAATGATCCATCAACTTTTAACTCCAGTAGTGCAGATTTTAATATCGATTCTAATTGCAATACTATAAAACATGTTGGATTATACTGGACTGCTGCTTATGCAGATGTAGATCGAGAACATGATATTACTTCTATTAAAATAAAATATCCGGGAAAAGAATCATATACTACTATTAAAAACGGAGAAATAATTCATGATTATTATAATGATGATGAATCTTTGTTTCAACAATATTCTTGTTACAAAGACATAACTGCCGATATATTAAATTTAAAAAATCCACTAGGAACATATACCGTTGCTAATATTCCTGCTACTACTACATCTGTGAATAACGATGCTACTTTAGGAAATGGACTTGCTGGAGGTTGGACAATGGTAGTTATTTATCAAGATGATACTAAACCGCGAAAAAGATTTTATATTTATGATGGCTTCGTAAATATTGATTCTAAAGCAAAACCTGTCGCTTTTTCTTTTAACAATTTTCAAACTATACCTAATGGCGCCGTTCATGGAAAAATAGGCGTTATAGCCTATGAAGGAGACAAGGGTATTATTGGAGATCGTTTTCAGGTCATGTCTAACGAAACTAATAAATACAAAAGTCTTGCAGATGGCATTAATCCAATGAATAATTTTTTTAATGCAAATATTACTGAAAATGGTAAAAATATTACATCCAGAGTACCTGCTAGTCAAAATACCTTAGGGTATGATGCTGATTTGTTTGACATTAAAAATATAAGAAACAGCATCATAGGTAACAATCAAACAGAAGCAAAATTTAGGCTACTAACTAACAATGATGGTTATTCTGTTATAGCAGTTGCTTTTAGCGTTGAAATATATGAACCATCAATTCATATTGTAAAAAGATCAAAATATACTGCTACCAATAGCTACATACATCCTGATGATCTTTTAGTTCCCAATCAAGAAATAACATATAATCTTACTATATACAATGATGGTAATGACAATGCTAAGAATACAGTTATTAAGGATGTTTTACCTAAAAATGTAATATATTCAGAAAAATCTATAGTACTGCCTTCCAAAAAAATAAAAGTAAAATTTGATAAAGAATCAAGAACTTTGAATTTTACAGTACCTAATAAAATGATGAAAACGGATAGTGAACCTTTTAAAATTAGCTATAATGTAATTGTAGATACGGGTTGTGAATCTATTAATACTTTAGATGATATAATGGTGGTTGATCAGCCTGTTACCGCAGAATTTAACGGCACACTAAACGAAACTGTAAAATACTCTAAAGGATATAACCATATTAATTCTTGCGACTTACCAGATTATTATCAGTTTAAATTAGCTATAGATATTAGTACTCTCAATTGCCCGAATGCTAATCGTCTGGCATCTATTCCTAAAAAAAGAATGGAAAATGAATTTGCTGCATTAATCCCTGGAGAAACTGATAAAGTAAAAAAATCTAATAATACAGAAAGTGGAGGTGTTTCTCCAGAAGGTATTGTACCTTCAAAAGCAAAACCAGATAAATCATTTTTAAAATCTAATGCAACATTAAGCAAGACAATTAATGATCTTATTAACTTAAATGAGATCTATTTTGATTTTGACAAATGGGATATCACTGAAAAAGCAGAATCTGAACTAGATAAGGTAGTTAAAATCATGAATAATGACTACCCTGATATGATAATTAAAATTGAGACTCATTCCGACAGTAGAGGTAATGAAAACTACAATCTTACTCTTTCTCAAAAAAGAGCTGAATCGATATATAACTATTTATTAAGTAAAAATATTTCTGAAAACAGAATTCTTTCTTATGTTGGTTTTGGAGAAAGCAGACCAGTTAATAATTGTAAAGATGGTGATGATTGTTCTGAAGATCAATACCAAAAAAATAGAAGATCTAGTTTTGTTATAATGTAAATTTCCTGCTTTTTTATTCCAATAATACTTTGATAAATTTATTTCAAGGAGATAACCTATCCATAGACCAATTATTATCATTTTGCTCAATAAATCTTATTCGATCATGTAGTCTATTTGCTCTACCCTGCCAAAACTCAAATTGAGTAGGATGTATGCAATAACCACCCCAAAATTCTGGTTTAGGTATTTCTTTTTCTGCATACTGTTTTTCTAAAGCTTCTAATCTATTTTCCAGAGATTCTCTGGATGAAATCACTTCACTTTGACAAGATGCCAAAGCGCCTAATTGGCTTCCTCTGGGACGAGATAAAAAATAACGAGTACTAGCTTCCTCTCCTATTTTTTGCACAATACCTTTAACAATAACTTGTCTTTCGAGATTTGGCCAAAAAAAAGAAATACAAACCTTATTATTACCAGCAATAGCCTTTCCTTTTTCTGAATTATAATTTGTATAAAAAACGAAGCCATTTTTATCAAAATGCTTCAATAATACAATTCGTGTTTTAGGAAAACCATCAGATCCGATTGCAGCTATTGTCATTGCATTCGCCTCTTCTACTCCACCTGCGGTTTCAACCTCTTTAAACCATTTAGAAAAAAGAGTAAATGGAGATTCAGGAAGATCTTTTTCTTCCAAAAAACTTTTTTCATAAGATTTTCGATATGCGGTAAGATCTCTATTCATAGATACTTGAAATAACGTATTAGATTTGCAAAGTTAAAATAATTATTGAACTAATACTCAAACACTTTACCATCATCTGCTATTTCGACTTTATCAAAAACTGTTTTTGCTTCTTCTTTAAACATTTCAATGTTCTCATATCTAGTAGAATAATGCCCTAAAATCAGTGCTCCAACATTTGCTTTTTTTGCTATAGTTGCTGCTTCAATAGCCGAACTATGACCAGTTCTGGTACACAGGTGATTGTGACTTTCTAAAAATGTAGATTCGTGATACAAAACAGTAGTATTCTTAATTAAAGTAATTTTTGCTTCATCATACTTAGTATCGCTACAATATGCATAACTTTTAGCTGGCTTTGGCGGCATCGTAAGCTTTTCATTAGAAATTACAGTACCATTCTCTAAAATAACATCTTTCCCTTTTTTAATCGAACGATAATATGCTCTATCTATTTCATAATTCTCTACTTCATTAATCAATAGGGTTCTATCCCCTAGTTTTTCCTTAAATAAAAATCCATTACAATATATCCTGTGTTGTAATGGTATTGTACTAACAATGACTTTATCATCTTCAAAAACAACTTCAGATTCTGTATTTGTTAATTCATGAAAATATAACGGATAATCTGTCCACGAATTGGATAGTTTCAACTGTAAAGTAATTGCCTCCTTTATACCCTTAGGGCCATGAATATGTAACGGGGTATCTCTATTAAGCATCCTAAATGTAGAAACCAGCCCTATTAATCCAAAAAAATGATCTCCATGAAGGTGAGAAATAAAAATATGTTGAATTCTCGAAAATTTAATTTTATTTCGTCTTAACTCTACCTGAGTACCTTCTCC
The DNA here is from genome assembly GCF_000430665.1 of Aquimarina muelleri DSM 19832. Taxonomy (GTDB): domain Bacteria; phylum Bacteroidota; class Bacteroidia; order Flavobacteriales; family Flavobacteriaceae; genus Aquimarina; species Aquimarina muelleri. The sequence continues at coordinate 127,289 of NZ_AUML01000002.1, forward strand.
GCAATCAATTAGAAAAATATGATTATTAATTTCCAATACCTGAGATGTAGGATTTGTAAATGTTCGGGGAGTTGCAGAATAACAACCTAATATTGTAAGTTTCAAAATTATTTTTTCTATTTAGTATACAGATTGTGAATATAATTCAATCTAATACACAAATCCTATTTAATGATTAAAAGAATTAAAAGAGGTCAATAAAGACATATATGATTTTGCATCGAAACCTCTTCTATAACCTGTAACTCCTAACACTTTTCCTTCTTTATCTAAAACCAAAATTACAGGAAAAACCCATTTTTTATTATATTTACTGGCTAGAGCTTCATTTTTATTTTGCTGCTCGACAGAAAGTCTATTTTTTCTTCGTTTTGGAAAATCAGCTTTAAGCCAAACAAAATTTTCTCTTGCGAATGTTATAAAATCTTTGTTAGAAAAAACATTCTTTTCTAACTTTATACATGGAGGACACCAATCTGATCCTGTAAAAAATAACACAATATTCTGATCTGTTTTTTTTGCCTGTAATTTTGCTTCTTCAAAATCATATTTCCAATCTTGAGCAATGACTACTTCTCCATTAAAAAAAACAAATAAGAATAAAAATATAAGATGAACTAATCTTTTCATAATACATCAGACGAAATAAAAAGTAGATGATTACAGAATTATTCTTTTTTTAAAATCCTAAATCTCTTTCTATTTCTTCCATTTCTATCAAATCATACGCTTCTTTCAATGTCGGAACAATCGTAATTTCACTAGAAACATCATCATAAGCTATTTTATTACTAACAATAACAAAAGAGCGTTTTGCTGCTTTATGCTTTTTTGATAATAATAAAAACTCGTTGATATCACTTAAAGAAATCTGTTTTAAAGAAAAAAGATTAATTACGATATTATCATTTTTCAAGGAATCGTATTTACTTTCAATACCATTAACAAATTCTACGACAGTAGTTTTTTCTTGTGTTATAATAGTTGTGGACCCTTCTTTATTGAAAATCATAAATATTATTGTTTAATTTTTGAAGCTAAAAGATAGATGACTGCCATCCGCACTGCGACTCCATTTTGTACCTGATCTAATATAATGGCTTGATTAGAATCAGCAACATCGCTCGTAATTTCTACTCCACGATTGATGGGTCCTGGGTGCATAATTATAATTTCTTTATCTAAACTATCCAACAATTTTTTATTGACCCCAAATTGTTGCGTATATTCTCTGGTAGAAGGAAAATAGCTTATTTCCATCCTTTCATTTTGTACTCGTAACATATTTGCTACATCACACCACTCTAGTGCTTTTCGAAGATCCGTTTCTACTTGTACTCCTAGTTTTTCTATATACTTAGGAATAAGTGTTTTTGGCCCGCATACTTTTACTTCTGCTCCTTGTAATTTTAAAGCAAATATATTAGAAAGTGCTACTCTTGAGTGTAAAACATCTCCTACAATTACTACTTTCTTCCCTTTTACTTCTCCTAATTTTTCTCGAATAGAATACGAATCTAACAAGGCCTGTGTAGGATGCTCATGTGCACCATCTCCTGCATTAACAATACTCGCATTTACATGCTTAGACAAAAACACCCCTGCTCCTGGGTTTGGATGTCTCATGACAACCATATCTACTTTCATAGATAAGATATTATTAACCGTATCTATAAGTGTTTCTCCTTTTTTTACAGAAGAAGAGGCTGCTGAAAAATTTATAACATCTGCAGAAAGTCTTTTTTCTGCCAATTCAAAAGACAATCTTGTTCTAGTACTATTTTCAAAAAAAAGATTTGCTATTGTTATATCTCTAAGCGAAGGAACTTTTTTAATTGGTCTATTAATTACTTCTTTAAAGTGATCTGCCGTTTCAAAGATTAAATTAATATCTTCTTTATTTAGATATTTTATTCCTAGTAAGTGATCTACACTTAATTCGCTCATTCGTATTAATTTATATTTTCAACAAACAGTTTATACTCAGAATCTTTAACTCCCTATCAGATACACTGCATCTTCATTATCATTCTCTGTCCAGAGAACTTTTACTTTTTCTTTATTTATAGCATCCACCTGTCTACCTCTATAATTAGGTTGTATTGGTAAATGTCTACTAAAACGTCTGTCTATTAGTGTTAGTAATTCTATTTCTTGTGGCCTTCCAAAAGATTGCATAGCAGTTAAAGCTGCTCTAATACTTCTGCCTGTATATAATACATCATCTATAAACACAATACGCTTATCTTCAACTACAAAATCTATATGAGTTTTATTTGCTTCTAAAATTTTTTCTCCTCTTCTAAAATCATCTCTATAAAAAGTGATATCAAGATATCCAAGATTTATTTCTTGAACTTGATATTTTTCAATTAAGATACTTTTAATCCTATTAGCAAGAAAAGCTCCTCTTGGTTGTATACCTATTAAAACAGTATCTTTAAAATGCGTATGGTTTTCTATTAATTGACAAGCCAAACGGTGCAGAATTATATCAATTTCTTTCGCACTAAGTAGTAGTTTTTGACTCATAATCTCCAAATAGATATCTGGAGTACAAAAGTAATGAATTTTTACTATTATTACATTAGTAATAATAGTAAAAATAAAATTTTGCCATTTTCTCAAAAATAAAAAAAGCCGTTCTTTCGAACGACTTTTTTTTATAACAATGTATAAAAGTTTACAGAAAATTAATTCTCTCCTTTTTCCATTTTAGCTTTAAGATCTGCTAATGCGTCAATGTCACCAAGAGTAGTTTTCTCTGAAGAGGCACTACTAGAGGCTTTTTTAGCCGCTTGTTTAACAATCTTAGCTTCTTCTTCTTTAAATAAAGACGTATGAGAAGCAACAACTCTTTTGAATTCTTTATTAAATTCAATTATTTGGAATTCTGCTTCATCTCCTTGTTTTAATTTGCTACCATCTTCTTTTTCAAGATGACGAGCAGGAACAAAAGCAATGATATCTTCATTGAAATCGATTGTAGCTCCTTTGTCAACAATCTCTCCTATTTTAGCTGTATGTTTAGTTCCTACAGCAAAATCAGCCTCATATTTATCCCAAGGATTTTCTTCCGTTTGCTTATGACCTAAACTTAATTTACGCCCTTCTACATCTAGTTCAAGAACCACTACATCTAGTGTATCTCCTACATTTGTAAAATCTGATGGGTGCTTTATTTTCTTAGTCCAAGATAAATCAGAGATATAGATCAACCCATCAATACCTTCTTCTAGCTCAACAAATACACCAAAGTTTGTGAAATTACGAACAATACCGTTATGCCTAGAACCTACAGGATATTTAGTAGTAATATCTGTCCAAGGATCTGGAGTTAATTGCTTAATACCTAGAGACATTTTACGCTCTTCTCTATCTAAAGTAAGAATTACAGCTTCTACCTGATCTCCAACTTTCACGAAATCCTGAGCAGAACGTAAGTGCGTAGACCAAGACATTTCAGAAACGTGAATTAATCCTTCTACTCCTTCTTCTACCTCGATAAAAGCACCATAATCTGCAATAACAACTACTTTACCTTTAACTTTGTCACCTACTTTAAGTTCTTTATCAAGAGCTTCCCATGGGTGAGGTTTTAATTGTTTAAGACCTAATTGAATACGTGTTTTAGCCTCATCAAAGTCTAAAATAACAACGTTTAGTTTTTGATCTAATTCAACAATCTCATTTGGATGGTTGATTCTTGACCAAGAAAGATCTGTAATATGAACAAGTCCATCAACTCCTCCAAGATCAACGAATACACCATAAGAAGTAACATTCTTAACAGTACCTTCTAATACCTGACCTTTTTCTAATTGACCAATAATTTCTTTTTTCTGCTCTTCGATATCTGCTTCGATAAGAGCTTTATGAGATACAACAACGTTTTTGAATTCGTGATTAATTTTAACCACTTTAAATTCCATTGTTTTACCAACATAGGCATCATAGTCACGGATTGGCTTTACATCAATCTGAGAACCTGGTAAGAACGCTTCGATACCGAATACGTCTACAATCATACCTCCTTTAGTTCTGCATTTCACAAAACCATTTACTATTTCACCAGTATCATGAGCACCATTTACTCTATCCCATGCTTTAATTACACGAGCTTTACGGTGTGATAACACTAATTGACCAGTAGAATCTTCGCGAACGTCGATTAAAACCTCAACTTTGTCTCCTACTTTAAGATCTGGGTTGTAACGAAATTCGTTTAATGAAATAACACCTTCACTTTTTGCATTAATGTCGATGATAGCATCACGATCCGTAATATTAATTACAGTTCCATCTACAACTTCATCATTTAAGGTGTCTACAAAATTTTCTGCCACCAACTGCTCAAACTCTTCTAATTTTGAATCTTCGATAGGGTCTATTCCCTCTTCGTAGTTGTGCCAGTTAAAATCTTTTAAGAATTGTTCAGGGTTTGCTTGTGCTGGAGATTGAGCTACTGCTGCATTCTCTACTTCCTGAACGTCTGTGTTTTTTGTTTCTTCAGACATTGAAGATTATTATTTGTATCCTGTATATTACTGAGGATCAATACGAAAATTATACAGAAGTATTAATTTAAATTAAATGTATTCCTTTTTAATCCTCTTATTCGCTAAAAAGGAGTGCAAAACTACAATTTAATTTATTAGAAAACAATTATTTAATACTCTAGTTTACACTTTGATAATCAAGAAATATCTTTAAATCCTTAAATAATTTAGAATTTAATAATTTCGAATTCACTCCTTCTGTTTATCTGATGATCTTCCTCTGTACATGCTTTATTATCACAATTAATTAAAGGTTCTGATTCTCCAAACCCGACAAATTGCATCCTTCGTGCATTTACATATCCAACCAACGCAAGATAATTACGTGTTGATTCTGCTCTTTTTGTCGATAGAACTTGATTGTATGTTTCTGTCCCTCTACTATCTGTATGTGAACTTATATTAATATATACTGTTTTATATTTTTCTAATTTTAAAGCTAGTTTATCCAGTACTTTTTTAGAATCTGATCGTATATTCCATTTATCATAATCAAAATAAATCGGAGGCATATCAAAATATAGTTTTCCGTTTTTTTCTATTACTGGCGGTCCATCTTTATCTGCCAAAAGAATTTCTCTAAGTCTTTCTTTATTAATTTCTTCTTTTCTATTTTTTGTGTCTGAAGAATTTATTATAGTATGCTCTACAATTGTTATTGTATCGTTATTAGAGGTTTTTTTTATTTGTTCTCCATGTTCATTAAAAGTGACATCCTCTTCTCTGCTTTTTGACTTATCTAAATAGACTACATAAGTTTCTTCTTCTTTCTCTTTTACAATCAAAGGTTTAGTTCTTGTTCTATAACCTTCTGCCGAGGCTTTAAAATTGTACCTACCAGGAAATATTTTAAGATCAAAACTCGCTATAGAGTCTAATTGACTCTCATAAATCATTTTATTATCATTATTAAGTAAAACTACATCAGAGTTTTTTATATAGTTATCTGTAGTAAAATCTCTAACTTCAAAATAAGCTCTGTATTCCTTTGGAAAAATATCCCCTACTTGAGAAAAAGAGTAAATATCATCTCCTAATTTTTTACGGTTAGAAGCAAAAAAACCATCTGTTTTATTATAATAGGATAAAGAAAAATCATCATAACTAGAATTAATAGGCACTCCTAGATTAACTGGTCGTGTAAACTCTTCTCTTCTTAATTCTGAAACGAAAATATCCATCATACCTAATCCTAAATGCCCATTAGATGAAAAAAACAAATGTCCATCATTAGAAATAAAAGGAAATTGCTCTCTGTTTTCGGTATTAATAGTTGGTCCAAGATTAATAGGCTTTCCATAAGTACCATCTTGGTTAACATTTACATAATACAAATCAAAATCTCCATAACCTCCAGACATATTAGAACTAAAATATAGTTTAGTTTCCTCTGCATTTAGAGACGGATGTTCTATAGAGTAATTTACATTATTAAACTCTAGTTTTTCTGGCTTAGACCATTTTTCATCTACTTTGATGGATTTATATAAGTGAACAGAGTTATTATGAATACTGTCAAATTTCTTTTTTCCTTTTTCAGAATTACTTTTTGACAAATACATGGTATTTCCATCTGCTGTAAAACAAAAATTACCCTCATGAAGTTTAGAATTTATTTCTTTTGAAATAGACTCTTCTTTTGTTATCGGATTATTATCTTGGTCTACTTTAACTTTATAAATATCTAAAAATGCACGATGTGTCCATTTATAATTTTTATCTAAAGGGTTATAAGGATTCCTATCTGTTGTGAAATAGACGATACTATCTTTTTTTACTGCTCCAAATTCTGATGCTTCAGAATTAAAGGAAACACTTTTTATAGTGTAATCATCATCCTTTAATTTAAAATCTTCAATGATAGATATTGCATCCGATTTACTAAAATCTCTTATCGTATTATTCGTTTTATACAGAGATAAAAAGTCAATTGATTTTTCATATTCACCTAATGCTGATAAAACCTGATACATCATAAAATTATATGTATTATCATAGGTTTTATCTTTATCATAAAACTTACCAGATGTTAATGTTTTCAAGTATCGGTATGCTTGTCTAAATTTAAAAATATTATAATATGAAGTACTTATGTTTTCAAGTATATGTTTTGTATACCCTTCTTGATTTAAATCTTCTTCATACTCTAAAGCAGCATTTAAATAATCTCCTTTTTCAAAAAAACGATCTGCTCTACTTTTACTTTGTGAAAAAGTTACCTGAGCAATTAGCAAGGTTGTTAACAAAAATATTTTAGTTTTCATCATTTAGAAAAATCTTGGAGAGGAATATTTTTTACTGTATTTTAAAAGGTCCAAATTAAAAAGCAGTACTATCTCATGGCTACCATTATTATAACCACTTAGCTTACTAACACTAAAATCATAAGAATACCCTACTTTTAGGTTTTGTGTAATATTAAAACCTGTTAATGCAATAAAAGAGTCGGTATACCTGTAAGACACTCCTAATTCGAACTTATCATAAATTAATGAATTTATAGAAAGATCAAAAGTCAAAGGAGAATCTAAAACCTGCTTAATAACCATCGAGGGTTTTAACTTTACTTCATCAACAAAATCAAAAACATATCCAAAAACACCATATAGATGTGTTTTTGTTTGCGCTACTCCTATTCCATCAATATCTATATTACTTGGCAAAAGATTTGGTGAAGAAACCCCTGCGTAAAAGTTACTGGTAAACAAATATATTCCTGCACCAATATTTAATTGTGTCGTAGATGTATTATCTGCAAATGCTGGATCTGTAGCTACGTCAGAATTTGAAGGATTGATTTTAAAACTATTGATCCCTGCTTTTAATCCGTAAGACAGTCTTGCCTTGTCAGAAATCCTGGTTACATATGCAAAATCTATATTTGCATAATCATTAGTAACAGGTATAGCTTCTCCTATTTTATCATTTACATAATTCACACTTAATTCTATTTTTTCGCTCACAGGTATATTAGCAAAAACATTTGTTGTTCGAGGAGACCCTTCTATTCCTGTCCATTGTTTTCTATACAAAATACCTGTAGAAATCAGACCACTCTGCCCAGTTGCATACGCTGGGTTAACAGTACTCATGTTATACATATATTGTGAGTACTGTGGTTCTTGCTGGGCATACGTTACCGAGCAGAAAACTACAGTTAGGATAAAAATTAACTTTAACTTCATTGTTTTATCTACTTAGGTAAAAACTTCCTTGAATTGGTAAGTTGTTTTCAAAATTTGGTGTGAAAATATAAAAATAGGTTCCTGAAGGAAGATCGTCCCCTAATCTTACCGATATATTACTTTCTCCCCTAAACTCTTCAGTATTAATATTTCCTTCATAAACGATACTACCATATCGATTATATATTTTTAAGTCAAAATCAGGAAATGCTTCAGGTATATTATATACTTCATCTATTAACAAATGAAATGTATCATTTTGGTTATCTCCATTAGGAGAGACTCCATCTTGAAAGTCAAGCGTACATAAATCTCCATTAGCAAATCTCTCTCCTGTATTTAAAATATTAATTAGCACCTCTAATCGTTCAGACTCACAATTATCTGTATCTACTGTTGCTATATAAAACACCTGATTATCATAAAGCAATGGATTATCAATAACTGGTGTATCGCTCTCTAAAGTAGTATACCAATTATAGTTTAAAACATCTACTTCGATATCTTCTAATCGTTTGGCATCCAGAATACAAAATTCTTGTGCAGGTACAACCGGAGTTGGCAAATCTACTATCTGAATTGAAACATTCAACGAAGATTGATCACATGGTTGTGTATTAGTTATCACATATCTAAAAGTGTAGATGTTGTTTGTCAAAGTTTCGAATTCTACTATACCATCTTTAGTCAGAGCATTTGTATTATCTGTATCTTCAAAAATACCTGTACGTGGTGTATCTCTATCTAAAAGAGAGTATAAATTAACACTTCCATCTATCTTACAAAAAGTTTCGCTACGATCAGTACCTATAGTTAATGGCTCTACAATAGTAATAGATACTGTAGATGTATCTGCTGTAGAACAGCCATCACTACCAGGAACAATATAAAGATAGTTTCCTGCTCCTAGAACTGGCAACATAACATTGCTTATATCAAAAACACCCAAATGATCCGAGGATGTATACCCAAATGGCCCTTTCCAAGTACCTGTAGTATCTGGATTACCACTTAATAAATCAAAAAGAGTTATTGTTAAATCATCTGAACATAATGTAGCTATTGAACCTTCTCCTGCATTTGGTTCTTTATGTATCGTAAATACTAAATTTGTTGCTTCTACACAGCCCCCAGAGTTCGTGGTAGTATATGTAAATGTAAATGTTTGGCTACTGTTTAAATTAGGAAAAACAAATGTATTATTTATTACATCTCCAGTAGAATTTGTCCAAATACCAGTTGTTGCAATAGTATTTCCATTTGTAGTAAGTAAGCTTCTAAGATCTACTTGCTCTAAGGATTCGCATAGGTTAACATCTTTTGTATCTTCTCCCGTATATTCAAAACCAAATATTTCAATCTCTACTCTGGCAGTCATTACATCACAAGGATGTTCACAATAAAAAGAGCTTAAAGGATCTGTAGCATAAGGGTCGCAAGTATTAGCTGGGTCACTATTAATACTTGGGCTAACTCCATATTCGAAAATGTAAGTTCCTGGCTCTGCCTGAAAAGTATTAATGGTTCCTCTATGCGTATAGTCTGGATCTGGAGGTGACAATACATGTAATCCTAAACTAGATGAACCAGAAACTAAACGCCAATTAGTATTTGTATCACTAAAATACTCAAATGATTGACCATTTTCTACAGTAAATTCTAAAAAGTCGTATAAATCTATTTCTCCTGGTATATTATTACATATTTGAAACGGAGGATTACGTTGTTTAAATGGTCTAAGTTCTTCTAAAAACATAAAGCGAACAACTGTAGTTTGGTCACCACATACAGCAGAACGTTGCTCTACCCCGTAAACGAAATTAAATCTTTCTATTCCAAACCGTAAATTATTACCATTATCTATAAGGTTATCATAAATAGCTCTAAGGTTGACCTTTGAGTCTTGTTCGTTTTCAATTTGCCCAGTACTTTCAGGAAACCATGTTCCTTCAATATCTTCTCCTGATAAATATTGATCGTTTGTTAAATCTATATCCAAATCATATACTCCTGCTAAAAGATCATCTTCACAGATATAAGTAGGTTCTGATTCTCCTGAATCTACTTGTCGAACCATAGCAACTCTTATTATAGTCTGTTCTATAGCACAACCAGAAACACCAGAAACTGTATATGTTAGTTCAAAAATCTCTTGATCTACTAATGGCAATCCAGGTTGGTAAGGAATCTCTACTAAAAGTAGAGAACCCATAATTTCTACAAAACTTGAACTCGATCCATTATATGTCCATTCTCCATTCAAATGTGGAGATGGTGTATTCTTGTCTAATGCAAATGCACTAAACAAATCAAAACCAATAAAATCACAACCTTGAGCATTTACATTATTAACTCCAGAAGGTGGTAATGCAACTCCAGAATATGGTCCAAGAATTAATTTTGCTGTCCTAACAGGGTCTGTTCCACAGGTAGTATTATATAACTCGAAAAAATAATCATTTTGAGTCGCTACTGTTGATGCTCTTTTTAAAGCCCATGTAGACAAATTGCCTGTTGCTTCATCAAAAGCTGATCTAAATTTTGGATTTATAGTCCATGCTCCATCTGCAAGTGTCGTTCCTGTCTCTGTATAAATATTAATAATTCCATCAGGACCATCTACTCCATCAAAGTCTATGTTTTCCATATCACACTTTTCTATTGTGATTAGACCTAAGTTACATTGAGAAGTTATTGCCTGTGTAATTAGAAATATAAAGATCAATGAAAAAAGTAATTTGTTTATATATTTCAAAGCTATTTTTTTAAATAAATATTTGATATCTAAAACATTTCATATAACATATATGACATATCTCAAAAATTAATTTGGATATGGAAGGGTAGGAAAATTTCCTGCAAAGATATATCTTTTTACTTTAAAATCATACTACAAAAATAGTTTCTATGCTAAATTAATACATATCTAAATCCTTGATTTCAAAATTTCTTCAATATCCTGTAATGTACACTCTTTTGCTTGCAATAATATTAAGTAATGAAACAACAAATCTGCACTTTCATTTAAAAACAATTCTTTATTATCATCTTTTGCTTCTATTACAACTTCTACTGCTTCTTCTCCTACTTTTTGTGCTATTTTGTTAATACCTTTTCTAAATAGAGATGCTACATAGGATGTTGTATCTTCCTTATTTTCTTTTCGATTGCGTATTACTTTTTCTAATTGAGATAAAAATCCAAAAGAACTTTTATTCTCCAAATCCCAACATGTATCCGACCCAGTATGACAAGTTGGACCCACTGGATTTACAAAAACCAATAACGAATCCCGATCGCAATCACTCTTTATGTCAACAAGGTTTAAAATGTTACCACTTTCTTCTCCTTTTGTCCATAATCTTTTTTTTGATCTACTAAAAAATGTAACTTTTTTAGTTTCTATTGTTTTATTATATGCCTCTTCGTTCATATACCCTAGCATCAATACGTTTTTAGTAACTGCATCTTGTACAATTGCAGGCACAAGTCCGTCTGTGTTTTTTTGGAAGTCTATTTTCATGTTTTTTTTATATTATTTTTAAAAGCCCTGAATTATATCCTTAATAAAGATTATCCTTTAAATCTTATGAAATTTTATTTTCAAATTTATAATCGTACGGGTATTTTGTTATCCTGTAATTTTTGTTTTAAATCTTTAATTTCTATTTCTTTAAAATGAAAAACACTTGCAGCTAGTGCAGCATCTGATTTTCCTTTTGTGAAAGTATCTATAAAATGTTGCATATTACCTGCTCCTCCCGAAGCGATTATAGGAATATTTAATTCTTCGGATAATTTACATAATACTTCGTTAGCAAATCCATCTTTGGTACCGTCGTTATCCATAGATGTAAAAAGGATTTCTCCTGCACCTCGTTTTTCGACTTCTTTTGCCCAATCCAATAATTTTAGATCTGTTGGTACTTTACCTCCTACGAGGTGTACTATCCATTGTCCGTTAATTTGTTTTGCATCTATCGCAACTGTTATACATTGCGATCCAAATTTTGCTGCAAGATCATTAATTAGCTGTGGATTTTTAACTGCAGATGAATTTACAGAGACTTTATCTGCACCATTTTGTAATAATATATCTACATCTTCTATAGAGGATATTCCGCCACCTACAGTAAAAGGTATATTCACTTTTTCGGCAACCCGAAGTACTAAGTCTGCCAACGTTTTCCTTCTTTCTTCTGTAGCAGAGATATCTAAAAACACTAGCTCATCTGCCCCTGCTTTTGAATAGGCTTCGGCAAGTTCTACGGGATCTCCAGCATCTCGCAAATCCACAAAATTGACCCCTTTTACAGTTCTTCCATTTTTTATATCCAAACAGGGTATAATTCTTTTTGTTAACATGATTTAATATTTTTCCACTTAAATACGTTTATGATTAACAAACCTCGCATCACAGGTTTTTAAGAAACGTAAGGTTTGATTTATTGGTTCAGAATATAACTTTCTAATTGTTTTAGACTAATTCTATTTTCATAAATTGCTTTTCCTATAATAGTACCTTCGCAACCTATTTCGGCTAATTTGGGTAATTCATCAAATGTTGAAATTCCTCCCGATGCAATTAATTTAAGATTTTTTGTTTCTTTTAAAATTCTTTGATATAACTCAAAAGAAGGCCCTTGCAACATTCCATCCTTACTTATATCGGTACAAACAACATAGGTGACTCCCTGTTTTTGATACTCATTAATAAAAGGAATTAATTCTTTATCGCTTTCTTCTTGCCAACCACTTACTGCTATTTTTTCGTTATTAGCATCTGCCCCTAAAATGATTTTATCTGCCCCAAATTTTTGTATCCACGATGTAAAAGTTACAGGATCTTTTACAGCAATACTACCTCCTGTTACTTGATCTGCACCACTTTCAAAAGCTATTTTTAAATCCTCATCTGTTTTTAGTCCACCACCAAAATCAATTTTTAAATTGGTTTTAGAAGCTATTAGCTCTAATATTTTGTGATTAACTATATGCTTAGATTTTGCACCATCCAGATCCACCAAATGTAAATATTCAATTCCATGTGCTTCAAACTCCTTAGCTACTTCTAAAGGGTTTTTATTATATATTTTTTTGGTATCATAATCTCCCTTGGAGAGTCGAACGCATTTTGCGTCTATAATATCTATTGCTGGTATTATTCTCATAATTTTTTAATATAATATGTATTAAGTATTAGGTTTTCCATAGATTTTTTCCAAACATTTAAATTCTCAAATTTATTCATGTATATATTACTTATTACCTAATACTTTAAACCTTCTAACTTCAAGAAATTCTCTAATATTTTCTCTCCTGTTACACTACTTTTTTCGGGATGAAATTGAGTGCCATAAAAATTATTCTTCTGCAAAGCGGTACTATAGGTAACTCCATAATTAGTTTGTGCAACTGTATGCTCTGTTAATGGAGCATAATAACTATGTACTAAATAAATATATTCACTTTCATCAATCCCATTAAACAAAGGAGAATCCAAAGCTTCTATTTGATTCCATCCTATTTGTGGTACTTTTACGTCTTTATTAAATCGAACTACATCTACATCAAAGATTTCCAATCCTTTGGTATCTCCCTCTTGAGTATGATTACACATTAATTGCATTCCCAGACAAATTCCTAAAACTGGTTGTTTAAGCTCAGGAATTAATAAATCTAATCCTGAATCTTTCAGTTTTTGCATGGCACTACTCGCCTCTCCTACTCCTGGAAATATAACTTTATCTGCTGCTTTAATCACTTCTGGATCATTGCTTAATATGGCTTCATATCCTAATCGCTGTATTGCAAATTTTATAGATTGGATATTTCCTGCTCCATAATTAATAATTACAATTGTCATATTTTATATTTTATAGCTATTTAGTCTGCTTACTTATATTTGTATACTAGTTTTTATTATTTTTTCAAAACAAACACTGTTTTTGACACCGGCATATTGACCATAGTTAGTAATTAATTGATATCCATTCTTTTTGTATAGATGAATAGCTTCTGGTTGCTTAATTCCTGTTTCTAACAAACATTTTTGATACGATAATTCTGCTGCCCAGTTTTCTAATTCTAATAATATCTTAGAAGCAATACCTTTTCCTCTTGCTTTTGGATCTGTATACATTCGCTTTATTTCCATCGCAACTGTACTATACTCTTTAATTGCTCCGCAAGCAACCGCTTCGTCATTATTATATGCTACAACAACATATTTAATTAGATCGATTTTATTGAATTGGTCATAAAAAGAATGTTCTTCTCCATCTCTGATTGCTAAATCTATATCCAGATGTTTTACCAGTTCTATAAAATCTTTATTTTCTGAATTTGTTCTTACTATTTTTATCATTAGATTTTCTTTCTCTACAATCAATTTTTGTTTTTAATCAATAACTTCGGAGCAAGCTCACGAGGTATGCTTCCGAAAATATATTTTGTTCTCGAGGCAAGCCTTGGAGAATTAAACTCCACAATGTGGATTAAAAAAGCCTAAAGATTTACAAGACTCCTTTGGTACTTGGCAAAATCATTTTATCTGGATCCTGCTTTACTGCTACTTTTATTGCTTTGGCAAAAGCTTTAAAAATAGCTTCTATTTTATGGTGTTCATTAGTACCTTCTGCTTTAATGTTTAGATTTGCTTTTGCTCCATCGGTAAAAGATTTAAAAAAATGAAAAAACATCTCTGTAGGCATTTTACCTATCATTTCACGTTGAAATTCTGCTTCCCAAACCAACCAATTACGTCCTCCAAAATCAATAGCTACTTGAGCTAAACAATCATCCATCGGTAAACAAAAACCATAGCGTTCTATACCTAATTTATTACCTAAAGCTTTACTAAAAACTTCCCCTAAAGCTATTGCTGTATCTTCGATAGTATGATGTTCGTCTACCTCCAGATCCCCTACAACTTTAATGTCCAAATCCATTTGTCCATGACGTGCAATCTGATCCAACATGTGGTCAAAAAAATCTAATCCTGTACTAATATTACTTTTACCAGTACCATCCAGATTAAGTTGTATATAAATATCGGTTTCGTTAGTATTTCTGGAAATCTCTGCTCTACGGTCTTTTAGTTTTAAAAACTCATATATTTTTTGCCAATCATTACTCTCCAGAGCTATAAAATTATTTAGTTCTTCTCTTTTAATAGTAATCTCGCTAGTTCCTAAATTGGTGTTATCATTAATAAAAATACCTTTAGATCCCAGATTTTTTGCCAGCTCTATATCGGTTAAACGATCCCCTATTACAAATGAATTTTCTAAATCATACTCTTCAGAAAAATATTCGGTTAACAAACCTGTTCCTGGTTTACGAGTATTAGCATTTTCATGTGGAAAAGTTCTATCCAGAAATACTTTGTTAAATACTACTCCTTCATTTTCAAAAGATTTTATAATAAAATTATGTACTGGCCAAAAGGTGTTTTCTGGAAACACATCAGTACCTAAACCATCTTGATTTGTAATCATTACTAGTTCATAATCTAATTCTTGAGCTATTTTTCCTAAGTATGTAAATGCTTTAGGGTAAAATATCATTTTTTCAAATGCATCTATTTGCTCATCTACTGTTTCTTTAATGATCGTGCCATCACGATCGATAAATAGTACTTTCTTTTTCATCTATAATTGCTTTAAAGCTTCTATTAATATTTTATTCTCTTCTGTAGTTCCTACTGTAAATCTTAGCGTGTTTTCACAAAGGGCTTGTGTACTTCGATTACGTACTACAATTCCCATGTTAATTAGTTGGTCATATCTTTTGTTTGCATCATCTACTCTAGCTAAAATAAAATTTGCATCGCTAAAAAATATTTTTTCTACAAAAGATATTGTAGATAGTGCTTCTTGCAATTTAGCACGCTCTTCTATTATACTTTTTACTTCATTTTTAACCTTATCTTCTTCTAAAGTTCGTTGTAATGCTCGTTGTTGGGTTAACTCATTTACATTATATGGTGGTTTAATTTTATTTAAAACACTAATTATTTCTTCGGAAGCATAACAAATACCTAATCGAATACCTGCTAAACCATAGGCTTTGGATAACGTTTGTGTTACAATAAGGTTTGGATGTTCTTTAATAGCAGATATCCAACTTTTTTTATCTGTAAAATCGATATATGCTTCATCAATTACTACCACTCCGTTAAATCTCTTTAAAATTTGTTGTATTCGATCTTGCTCGATTAAATTACCCGAAGGGTTGTTAGGAGAGCATATAAATACTACTTTAGAATTCATATTAACCTTCCTAAATATTTCTTCTACATCTGGCTGAAAATCTTTATCTAATTGTACTTGTTGTTCTTCTATATTATTAATATTTGCTAATACCGTATACATACCATAAGTGGGTGGTAACGTTATAATATTATCTTCCCCTGGTTCACAAAAGGCTCTATATATTAAATCTAATACTTCGTCACTACCATTACCCAGAAGTATATTTTTTTCGGATATATTTTTTTGTTTTGCTAATACTGCTTTTAGATTTTTTTGTTGTGGGTCAGGATATCTGTTTACTCCGTTTTCATACGGGTTTTCATTAGCATCCAGAAATATCATTTTGGCATCAAAATCTGTAAACTCATCTCTGGCAGAACTATAGGCTTTAAGATTTAAAATATTTTTGCGAACCAGTTGTTTTATATCGAATTGTATTTTATTCATTTCGTTTATTTTTTTTCAATAAACCTTCAAGGTTTAAACTTTCTAACCTTAATGTTACTGCATTTTTATGTGCTTGCAAACCTTCTGTATCTGCCATTAACTCAATAGCATTTCCTATATTTAATATCCCTTGTTTAGATATTTTCTGAAATGTCATAGACTTCATAAAACTATCCAAATTAACACCACTATATTGTTTTGCATAGCCATTAGTTGGTAAGGTGTGATTTGTTCCTGATGCATAGTCTCCTGCACTTTCTGGAGTATAATTACCTATAAATACAGATCCTGCATTACTTATATTATCGATATAGAAGTCTTCATTTTTCATACATACAATAAAATGCTCTGGTCCATACTCGTTGATTAGTTCTAGAGCTTCTTGATCGCTTTCTATATAAATGAGTTTTGAATTTGCAATAGCTTCGTTTGCAATTTCTTTTCTTGGTAATACACTACATTGTTTTATGATTTCTTTTTCTACATCTTCTATCATTTTTTTTGAGGTAGAAACCAAAATAACCTGACTATCTTTACCGTGCTCTGCTTGACTTAATAAATCAGATGCAACAAAAGAAGCATTAGCTGTATCATCTGCAACCACTAATAATTCGCTTGGACCTGCTGGCATATCTATCGCTACACCAAATTTGGTGGCTAGCTGTTTTGCTACCGTTACAAATTGATTACCTGGTCCAAATATTTTATACACCTGTGGTATCGTTTCTGTACCAAACGTCATTCCTGCAATTGCTTGAATGCCTCCGACTTTACAAATTTTAGTCACCCCACAAAGGTCTGCTGTATATAATATAGCTGGATGTATTTCTCCTTCTTGATTAGGAGGTGTACACAAAACTATTTCTTTACATCCTGCTATATTAGCAGGAACGGTTAGCATTAAAATTGTAGAAAATAAAGGAGCCGTTCCCCCAGGAATATATAATCCAACTTTTTGGATTGGTCTTTTTTCTTGCCAACACTTTACTCCCGCCGTAGTTGTAACAGAAACTTTATCTGTTTTTTGTGCCGTATGAAAAGCTTCAATATTAGATTTTGCTAATACTATAGCATTTTTTAAGTCCTGAGAGATATTACTTTTTGCAGTTTGAATTTCTTCAGCTGTTACTAAAACAGAATCTAATGTAACTTTATCAAACTTTTGAGTATACCTATCTATGGCTATATCCCCTTCTATATCTACTTCTTTAAAAACATTTAAAACTGTTTCTTCTATATCTGCTACACTTTGTGTAGGTCTTTTTAGAATTTCGCTCCAAGTATCTTTATTTGGGTTATATATTTTATTCATTTTATGATTCTAGAGATTTATAATACCATTTTTTCGATTGGGCAAACTAATATGCCTTCTGCTCCTTGGGCCTTCAACTCATCTAGTATATCCCAAAATTTGTTTTTCTCTACAACGGTATGAATAGAACTCCATCCTTTTTCTGCCAATGGCAATACTGTAGGACTTCGCATACCTGGTAATATATTAACAATAGCTTCAATTTTATTATTAGGAGCGTTTAAAAGCACATACTTAGAGTTTCTTGCTTTTAAAACAGCTTTAATTCTAAATTGTAATTTCTCTAGTATTTTTTTATTATCGTTAGATATTTTAGGAGAAACAGCAAGTACTGCCTCAGAAGTAAGCATTACTTCTACTTCTTTTAAATTATTTTTGAATAGCGTACTACCACTAGATACAATATCACAAATAGCATCTGCCAATCCTATATTTGGCGCAATTTCTACAGATCCAGATATTTGGTGTAATTCTGCAGATATACCTTGTTTATCCAGATACTCGTTAACAGTGTTGGGATAGGATGTTGCAATCTTTTTACCTTCTAAATCTTTGATGGAGTTATACACAAACTCTTTTGGAACAGCCAGAGAAACTTTACACTTAGAAAAATTAAGGCGCTCTGCTATACTAATATCTTTTCCTTTTTCGATAAGCACATTTTCGCCTATGATAGCAATATCTACAACACCA
Source organism: Aquimarina muelleri DSM 19832 (assembly GCF_000430665.1). Classification (GTDB taxonomy): domain Bacteria; phylum Bacteroidota; class Bacteroidia; order Flavobacteriales; family Flavobacteriaceae; genus Aquimarina; species Aquimarina muelleri. Next base: position 145,740 of record NZ_AUML01000002.1, read on the forward strand.
TCTCTTAAGTATTGAGGAATATCACCGTTACGCAAAAACATAACTTCCATAGGGAAATTACGAGTTTCCGCTTTTAATTGATCTTTACCATTATCTATCGAAATACCGCAGTCTTTTAAAATACTAACAGAATCTTCGTTTAGACGACCACTTTTTTGGATTGCAATTTTAATCTTTGACATAATTATTTTGTTTTTATGCCTGAACAATTCAAAAACAAGTTTTTAAAAAACAAAAAACCCGTTTGAATTACTCAAACGGGTTTTAAATATTATTGTGTTATACACATATCATACCTACCACGCCTGAGCGAAAATGTAAGAATGATGATGATGTACAATTATGTTTTTCATTTTTTTTTCTAAATGTTACGCGAATTTATAAAAATTTATTTTATTGAAAAGCATTTAAACTTATTTTTTTGTTATTTATCTTCTTTCTTCTATTAATCTTATATAATTTATAATCTATAATAGTTTGATTATAAACATTTTTATAACTTTAAGATACTAATCATAATCGACATCTTATGAAAAACTTATTCTCCTTTCTTATTTTTTTATTATTTGCCTGTTTGGCAATGCGATGGTATTACTCCTGTAATTGGTGTAAAAAAGATATAGGTACAAATACTACTTATATAGAAGAAAAAATAGATCCTAATATAGAAGTTCTCGTAAAAAAGGCATACGAAGATAGTATTGCTACTTTATCAAAAACTGTAGGGTTATTTGCTAAAGGACCACAAAACCAAGAGATTTTTAGGTATATAGAAAACCTAAAAATCAATAACAGAAATACGAATGTATTTATACCTAAAACTTTAGAAGGTTTTGATCGACAAATTGTGGATTACCTAGGTAAACATCAAGATCAAGAACTTATTATTTATGGCTATAAAAGTAATGATGAAAATAACGATAGCATAGATACAGGTACTGCCAGAGCTAACTTTATTAAAGATATACTCATTGAGGCTGGTGTTAACCCTAATCGAATTATATCCAAATCCAAACCTTATGCATATCAATATTCTAATGATGGTACGTATGAAGGTGGAATAGAGTTAGATTTTAAAACATTAAGTGAAACAAGAGTTATTGAAGTAGAAAAAAGTATTGCAACCCGAACGTTGCATTCTAACTTTGGTCAAAAAACCTTTCAACCTGATGCTACCTTATCTAACTATACTTTAGAATTAAAAAATTATCTGGATAAATACCCAAATAAGTTGGTTACTATTATTGGTCATACAGATGATATAGGAACGAATGAATCTAATTTATGGTATGGACAACAAAGGTCTAATAATGTAAAAGATTATTTGGTTTCGCAAGGTATTCCCGAAGATAAAATTAAAGCATTATCTAAAGGAGAATCTACCCCTATTGCTCTAAATGATAGTGAAGAAAATAGAGCTAAAAACAGACGAATTGAAATAACAATAAACTAAATACATTACAACTATGCTAGATTTTTTAAACGAAACGAACTGGTGGTGCCTATTATTACTATTATTCCTAGCTTTTTTATTAGGTTGGCTATTATCCCGATGGTCGCTTAAGAAAAAATACAAAAAAGCTTTAGAAGATTGTGAGAAAAAGAATACTTTGCTTAAAAGCTCTACAAAAGAAAAAGCTAATTCAACATTTTCTAATTCTATAAATCTGGATGCCCCTGCATCAGACAATGATATTAAAGCTATTAAAACCAGAGATCATGGAGGAATATCTGTTAATAATGATCTGCAAAAACCGAAATTAAATTTTGATAGTTTTGGCAAAGCAGACGCTTCTCAAAAAGATGATTTAAAATTAATCAGTGGGGTTGGTACATTTATCGAAGAAAAATTAAATAGTATTGGTATTTATACTTTTGATCAAATCAGCAAATTTACCAAAGAAGATATAGAAACCGTTACAACTTTAATTCAATTTTTTCCTGGTAGAATTGAACGAGATAAATGGACCGAACAAGCTCTAAAACTTAAAGATAAAAAATAATTTCTTTTATGTGATTTTACATACTATAAAAAAACAACGTCTTCTTGTATTGCCTGAAGACGTTGTTATATTGTTTCTTTTTTAATACTTTATGTATTAGATATATTTTGTAAAAATATAAGATTTGATTGCAGTAAAATCAGTAAATAAAAGATCTTATTAGTTTATTTATTTTAATTGCTTTTTCTTTTCTATCAGATCTGCTATATAATCCCATAATTTAATTCTTTCTTGAAGAGCTTGTTTAGCAATATCTATAGTCTCTTGCCATTTTTCTGGGTGATCTTCACATAGTTCTGCTATCATTTTAAGAGAAAGAGGTCCATGTTCATCTCCATCCAGTTCAATATGCCTATCTAAGTAGTATGTCAATTTATTATATAGCTTATTCTCTGAATCTGCATTTTTTAAAATCTCTATAAACATATCTGGTATTATATCCTCTCTACCAAAAGTAAAGACAGAAGCTATTAAGTGTGGTTTTTGTGTTGCTATTGTATTAAAAGAAAATGTAACAAAATCTTTAATAGGTTTACCTATCTGGGCTTTATACAGCGCCTGATCAATATTATCTCCAGATTTAAGATTATCGATTAATAAATCTATTTGAACTGTATTTGCATTAATTTGCTGCATAGCATCCAGATACATCTCAAAATGACTTTTTGGTTCTCCTAGTTCATTTATATCACTTTCTTCTCCATGAACAATTTCATTTATAAACCTAGACAAACTTGAGTTTTTTCTTGGAATCCAAGGTATTGAAACATTTGTTAGTTCTATCTGAAGAGCTTTAAGTAGTGACATAAAATCCCAAACAGCAAAAATGTGATTTTCCATAAAAATCTTAATATCTTCTATAGAAGATAAATTCTCATACAATCTATGAGACTTAAGCTGTATCCTTAACTCCTTAAGTTCACTTTCTATATAGTTTAATTTGTCCATTTATTTATTATAATTTTTACTAACCTATTACAATACTATAGAAACCCTGCATTTTGATTACAAAGAAACGCTTTTTGTTTATTTCAAAATAAATTTCATTGGTTTTTCGTTTCAATACACCAACATTCCTTATTCATTTATATCTACTGTTTTTCTTTTTATGTAAATATTAGATAAAAAAATCACAAAATATTATTGAAAATATTTTGTGATACTAATCCAAAAATTCGGTAAGATTAATGAAATACAACTCTCATTTCATATTGAATAAACAAGCTTATAAAAAAACATTCTAATCCTTAACAACAACTAGTGTTGCTTTAACACCAGCTATAAGGTTCCACTCGTTCCCTGTTATTAAATTTCCTTGATCGTCATATAGATGAAACTCTGCTGTATTAGGTGCTGCATCTCCATTATTTAATGCTAAAATATCAATCGTATTAAATCCCTTTAGCAAAGTTATTTTTGTTGTTTGATAAGATCCTGTAAGATAAACTCTTCCATTTATAATATCATCATTTAGAAAAATTCGAACTACATCTCCATCAATAGCACCATGATCTCTATATATTAATTGCACAAATTTTCCGCTGCTTTTAAATCCTCCTAAATATTGATCTTTTTTAAATTCTTCTTTAATTTCTTTTTCTGTTTTGAATGATTTTGGCGTAGCTTCAAATTCTGGTTTTAAAAAATCAGTTTCACCTGTCATATCAATAGTAGATGTACGCTGACCATATTCAGTCAATTCTTTTGGTGGAGTATATAGAGGAGAATTTAAATTTGGAGAAGACAAGCCTTTAGATAAATTAAAATTACTTGTTTTTAGTTCACTCCCATTGTTTATACGCAAGGAAGAATTATTTTCTATTTGAGCATAAATAATATTCCCTAAACATAACAAAAAAAAGAAAAACAATTTAGCTTTCATAACTTTTGTATTACTCTATATTTATATAACGTAAAGATAAATATTATACATTTTTAATACTGTTAATTAGTTATAAAAATACATATTAACTACCTCTACTAATTATAAAGACGGTATTATTACACAATGATTACACTATTTCCTTAAAATCAATATTAAATCTTAAACTATGTAATATTGAAAATTAGTCTAATTTGACTTTTTTAACATTATTTACGATTTTATTATGCTTTATTTAGTATAAATATAGTGTTTACTGCTTTTTATATAATAATATATCAATTTATTAAAATCATGTAAAAAAATACATCATGATGTTTGTAAGATAATACCTATATTTCTTATTTTGTTCTTAAAAAAACAATATGCTATATTATATTATAGGAGCTATATTATTTATAACACTTCTCTTTGTATGGTTTCAATACAAAAAGACTAAAAAAGAACTTAAGAATAAAGATATCGAGTTACAATCTCTGGTTCAAGAAACAGATAAACAGCTTGATTTACAACAAGATCTTATTTCAATACTTAGTCAGGAATTAAGAACTCCTCTATATGGGATAATTGGATTAACTAATCTTTTAGAAAATGAATATCCAGAATTAAAAAATGATAAAAATCTAAAATCATTAAAATTCTCAGGGGATTATTTATTTACTTTAATTAATAATATTTTACATGTAAATTTTTTAAATTCTGAAGAAGTTAAAGCACAAAACATCTTATTTAATTTACAGGAAGTTATCCAAACCCTTATACACTCATTTAGCTATGCCATAGAAAATAGCGATAATACACTACATTTTGAGTTTGATCCTGAAATTAATAAAATGATTAATGGAGATTCTGGGATTCTTTCTCAAATACTTATGAATTTAATGAGTAATGCTTTACGGTTTACTAAAAATGGAAATGTTTATTTTTCTGTGACACTACTTAAGAAGAAAAATAATATTTCTACTATTTCTTTTAAAATAAATCATGATGGTGATGAAATATCTATAGAAGATAAAAAATCTATTTATCAAGAATTTATTAATGTAAAAAACACTAAGAAAACTTATTTAGGGACTGGTATTAATTCAAAAATTGTAAATATTCTTGCTCAATCCATTAATGGAAAAATAATTATCCCAGAAAACACATATAAAGGATCAGAGTATTTGCTCGTGGTTGATTTTAAAGAACAAACGGATGATATAAAAAAAACAAATCAAGCCACCTATTCTAATACATCTTTAAAAGCTTTAATTGTAGATGATAACAAATTAAATCTTCTGATAGCCGATAAAATGTTGTCTAAAGAATCTTTTGATTGTACAACTGTAGATAATGGTTTTGATGCCATAGAGTTAGTTAAAAAAAATGACTATAATATAATTTTGATGGATATTAATATGCCAAAACTAAATGGTATTGGAACCACAAAAAGAATACGTGAATTTAATACAAAAGTCCCTATAATAGCTTTATCCGCAGTAGATGTTACTCAATTAAACCGACAAATTGTACAAGCTGGTTTAAATGATTACATATTAAAACCTTATAACAAAAGTCATTTACTAGAGATGATTTACAAATACATGAATAACCCAGAAATGAAAAATGGATAATAAGTACTACTGTAAAAAATATTTTAATTTATAATTATTTGTTGCCCAATTTTTAGTACCGAACTAGATCTTAGCGCATTAGTTTTACAAATCTCTGCAATAGCTAAGCCATATTTATTTGCTATCCTGCTTAAGGTATCCCCTTTTCGTACTGTATAAATTTTTTGTTGCTCTTCTTCTATTTTTGCAATATCTTCTATCGTCTTGTGTAGTACTATATTACTTTTTCGAGTAGATTTATGGTATCTAGGAGTAGCCCATTTTTTTGTTACAAAAAGAACATCAGATCTAACTTTATTATCACTAGTAAACTCAAATAGATATTCTGGATTAATACTTTTACCTTTATAACGCACTTCAAGATGTAAATGACTTCCTCTTGCATTTCCAGTAACACCTCCTTTTCCTATAGTCTGTCCTTTTTTAATATCTTCATTTTCTTTCACTAAAATTTGTGAAAGATGTGCATACACAGTCTCCAAACCATTATGATGTCTAACTACTACTGTATTACCATGCCCTCCATGATATCCAACATATCGTATTTTTCCATCTAAAATAGATTTTACACTATCCCCAATATGCAAATCAATATCAATTCCTTGATGAGGTCTTCCTCTTCTCCATCCATATCGAGAAGTAACTACCATGTTACCATCCACCGGAGATGAAAAATCTTCATCCTGAAACTCTAACTGAAAAGGAAAAGTAAGTTGTTCTCCCCAATACGGATTAAACTGTTGATTATCCCAATTCGTAGTGAATTCTTCCATGTTTTCAACTAACAAATCATCACTAATCTCATTCTCTGGAAGGTAATTATAATTTTTTGGATATATAGGTAAACATACTATTCTACCTTGCACTACTATTTTTTTATGCTCTACTACTATACTTTCCTTTTGCTCTAATATTTCTTGTGCAGAGATACTAACAAATGATAAGAAAATAAAGAAAGTAGTTACAAGCTTTTTATTACTCAAAAACATCAATTATTATATATTTTATTAATTAAATAGATATGAATTGTTGGCATAAATATTTTTTTATTAAAGAACTGCAAAAGTAATGTGTTATTACAACATATAATTAATTAATACATTAATAATGAAAAATATATTTCCAAAAAATACCTTGTATTTTGACTATCAACATTTTATTGATCCTTTATGAATTTAATTACATTACAATATTTTTATAAAGTAATATCCGCTTCTATTCATTTAACATTTTTTAAGACATTGATAAGAAAATATTAATAAACAACATCACAATAAATAAAATGTCTTGTAGTTAAAGTAACAACTAATAATTAATTGAATAACCATGAAAAGATCATTAACACTAGTTGCGGTGTCCGGAGTATTAATTATGACATCCTGTGTATCCAAGAAAAAGTATGTTGCTTTAGAGCAAGAATTACAGAACACGCAAAGTACTTTACAAAAAACTACAGTAGAAAAAGAAGAATTAGAAGGTAAATTTGCTAAAATAGAATCCAGAGTAGCAGACTATAACGCAAAAATTAATTCGTTGACACAAGAAAACGATGAAAAAATGGTAATGGTAGATGATATTGTAGCAATATCTAACAAAACTAAAGAAAAAATGAAGCAAACCTTAACCAGGGTTGATCAACAAAAACTACAAGGTGCAACGTCATTAAAAGACTCTATGAACCTTGCTGTATCACATAATTTGAAAAAATCATTATCTGATGACATAAAAAATGATGAAGACATTTCTATTGACATAGATAATACAGTAGTGATGATATCTATATCAGATAAAATGTTATTTAATAGTGGGAGTTATAGAATTAGCAATAAAGCAGATAGTATATTAAAAAAACTAGCTGATCTTATTAATTCTGAGCCAAGTTTAGAAGTTATGGTAGAAGGTCATACAGATTCTAGAACTATCAGTAATGCTGTTGTACAAGACAACTGGGATTTAAGTGTAAAAAGAGCTACGTCTATTGTTAGAAAACTACAATCAAAGTACTCTGTTGATCCTGCTAAATTAATCGCATCAGGAAGAAGTAGTTATAAGCCTTTAGTAGAAAATGATACTAAAGAGAATATGTCTATTAACAGACGTACAAGAATTGTTTTACTACCAAATATGGATAAGTTTTTCTCGATGCTTTCTTCTAACTAAACAATTTAATATATTGTTTAATATCAAAAAAAGGGATAAAAACTATTATTAGTTTTTATCCCTTTTTTTGATATTATCTATTTGGATTACACTTTATACTAGCTCACGTCGTAACTCATTTAAAGTGATATCACTATTAATTAACCTCGTTATCACTTCTTCTCGAAACTCTTCTAGGTCCTCATAATCATAATATTTAGCCCATTTATGAGTTTCTAATAAGTTCTTAATTTGTTTAATAAGCTTGCGAGTAGCATCTGCAGGTCTTAACACAGCTTCTGTATCATAATCTGGGTTATCTTTGTGCATATAACTCACTTTTTTAGTTTCAAAATCTACAGAAATATAATATGCATCTACATCTGGATCCAGATTCTCTCTAAAATCTTCCCAATTTGCAAAACCTAATCTTAGATCATCTATCTCTGCTGGTAAATCAGATACCAAACGCCATTGACATTTTGCTGCTCTACCCCAATGATTAGATAATCTGTAAACTCCTAATTTCGTATAATAATAAGTACTCCCAGATTCACTTCTATAATTTGGCTTTCTTCTTGATATTTCTCGTAATGAAACTCCTTTAAAAACACAATATGTTTTATTAAAAAAATTATATCGAGTATAAATTTTTAAATGCTCCTTTTCCTGATGTTCCAATATGATTGTTTTTTCCCGATGCAAAGAAATCACATTTTTATTAGAAAGTAAAAACAAGTTTTTAACATATCATAAACCAAGCAATATAAAGTTCTTTTTAAACCTTAAAAATGATACATAATTAACACCAAATTATGTATATAGAAATACCAAATTCTACTCATCACTTTTTAGTTATACTCCACTACATATAGTTAATTTTTTTTTGAAAAATTCAAAAAACAATCTCCTTTTTAATTTTTTTTAGATAATTTTAGATAATTATTAACCAATTAACAAAAAATACTATATAAAAAATGTAATACCATATTATTGTTTTTAGAAAATTCAATTTTGACTATATATCAAGATTTGTCTTGTTTTACTACCTTCTAATAAATAACAGTCTAAGTACACTTTCATCAACCCCAAGATGGCAGCTAATTTACCATTAAGTGTTTTTATTGATATTTTAGTTTTTTTACAAAAAGCACTAAAAGTAAAATTTTTAAAGCGAGGTATACTACACTGAATAACTTTTATCATTGTTTAAATTATAGCTACATATGATAAAAGCTAATAGTTATAAATACATATATTTTCAAAATCAGTTAACAAATATTTAACTCTGTTCTAATATATAATTTAGCTCAGATTTATTTCGACATAAAAAATTGCACATCAACAGTTTAATTTTATATAAAAAAACAAAAACACTATTTTACGGATAACCCCTAAATATTAGATGTTTATAACATAAATCTATATTCTATTTAATAGCGAAATTCGTTTCCAATAACTAATTAACCAAATAGCACAAGATGCAAGTAAAAAAAAGAGATGGTCGTAAAGAGCCTATTATGTTTGATAAGATTACCGCTAGGGTAAGAAAATTATGTTATGGACTTAACTCCTTAGTAGATCCTGTAAAGGTAGCTATGCGAGTGATAGAAGGATTGTATGATGGTGTAACGACAAGCGAACTGGATAACCTGACTGCAGAAATAGCTGCAACCATGACCATAACACATCCTGATTATGCAAAGCTAGCAGCTCGTATCTCTGTTTCTAATTTACATAAAAACACAAAAAAGACATTCTCAGAGGTAGTTACCGATCTTTATGAGTATGTAAACTCCAGAACCGGTAAAAAAGCAGCTCTGATTGCAGATGATGTATATGATGTTATCACAGCTAACAAAGAAAAACTAGATTCTACCATTATTTATAATAGGGATTTTGGATATGATTATTTTGGTTTTAAAACATTAGAACGTTCTTATTTACTTAAGATTAACGGTGAAATTGCAGAACGTCCACAGCATATGCTAATGCGGGTTTCTATAGGAATTCATCTTAATGATTTGGATGCAGCAATAGAGACGTATGAGCTAATGTCTAAAAAATATTTTACACACGCCACTCCTACTTTATTCAATGCTGGTACACCAAAGCCACAAATGTCATCCTGCTTTTTATTAACCATGAAAGATGATAGTATAAATGGCATTTATGATACTTTAAAACAAACCGCTAAGATTTCGCAATCTGCAGGAGGTATAGGGTTATCTATTCATAATGTTAGAGCTACAGGATCCTATATTGCAGGAACCAACGGTAAATCTAACGGTATTGTACCTATGTTACAAGTGTTTAATGATACAGCTCGTTATGTAGATCAGGGAGGCGGAAATCGAAAAGGAGCCTTTGCTATTTATATCGAGCCATGGCACGCAGATATTTTTGATTTCTTAGATCTTAAAAAGAACCATGGTAAAGAAGAAATGCGAGCACGAGATTTGTTTTATGCCATGTGGATCCCAGATCTATTCATGAAACGAGTACAAGATGATGCAGAATGGACATTAATGTGTCCTAATGAGTGCCCTGGACTATTTGATATACATAGTGATGCATTCGAAGAAGCTTATCTTCGTTTTGAAGCAGAAGAAAAAGGGCGAAGAACTATAAAGGCGAGAGAGTTATGGGAAAAAATACTAGAATCTCAGATCGAAACCGGTACTCCATATATGCTATACAAAGATGCTGCTAATCGTAAATCTAATCAGCAAAATTTAGGTACTATTCGTTCTTCTAACTTATGTACCGAGATTTTAGAATATACCAGCCCAGATGAAGTAGCTGTTTGTAATCTAGCCTCTATTGCATTACCTATGTTTGTAAAAAACGGAGAGTTTGATCATAAGGAATTATTTAGGATAACCAAAAGAGTAACTAAAAACCTAAACAGAGTAATCGATCGTAATTACTATCCTGTAAAAGAAGCAGAAAACTCTAATGTGCGCCATCGTCCAATAGGATTAGGAGTACAAGGATTAGCAGATGCATTTATACAATTGCGATTACCATTTACTAGTGATGGGGCAAAGAAGTTAAACCAAGAAATCTTTGAAACCTTATACTTTGCAGCAGTTACCGCATCGATGGAAGAAGCCAAAGAGGATGGCCCTTATCAAAGTTATGAAGGATCCCCTATTTCTAAAGGAAAGTTTCAATATAACCTATGGGGATTAAAAGATGAGGAATTAAGTGGTAGATGGGACTGGGATAAGCTACGAAAACAAGTGCTTAAAAACGGTGTTCGTAACTCCTTATTAGTAGCACCAATGCCAACAGCATCTACCTCTCAAATACTAGGTAACAATGAAGCTTTTGAACCATATACTAGTAATATTTATACCAGACGAGTATTATCAGGAGAATTTATCGTAGTGAACAAACACTTACTAGAAGATTTAGTGAAATTAGGGTTGTGGAACGACTCGCTTAAAGATGCTATTATGCGAGCAAATGGATCGGTACAAAATATAGATATCATACCACAGGATTTAAAAGAGTTATATAAAACTGTTTGGGAACTGAGTATGAAAGATATTATCGATATGTCTCGCCACAGAGGGTATTTTATCGATCAGTCACAATCTTTAAACCTTTTTATGGAAGGTGCAACTATGGCAAAACTAACCTCGATGCATTTTTATGCATGGAAAAGTGGCTTAAAAACAGGAATGTACTATTTAAGAACAAAATCTGCAGTAGATGCCATTAAGTTTACACTAAAAAGTGAAAACAAAAAACAGATTACAACACAAACAAATCCATATCAAGAAGCAATTTCTATACACGAGTATCAAGCATTAATCCAACAATCTAAAAACAATAATGAAGAGGATGATTGTCTAATGTGTGGAGGGTAATTCTATTTTTTAAACATATATCTAATAAAATTTATTAACCCATATTATATATAGTACACTAATGAACAAAGAACAAATCATCAAAAAACAACTTGTATTTCATAAAAGAGGTAAAGCAGGATGCGCATTTTCATCTATTGCTGCAAGAAAACCTGATAATTATGAATGGGAACATAAAATTTTATGTTCGTATACTACAAAAGAAATAGATGAAGCTATAGAATATTACATCCAAAAAGAAGAGATATCTACAGTATCTCTTGTGTTTCCTACAGTAAGAACCGTATATGACTTATGCTCCTTAATACAAACACTCGAAAACTGTAAAAACATAATTACTATAAAAACAGAGTACCAAGATTTTCAATGTTTTGGATTTAGAGTTAAAGTAGAAGACAAATTATCTTGGGTAACTGGATTTGGTTCTTTTTCTTTTTTTCCTAAAACAAGACAAACTCCTTTTACCGAAATAGCTTTTCGGGTAAAACAAAAGCCCCAATATGAGTGGGAAATGAAAGAAAGCCCGGCAGAAACCCTTCATTTAGCACATATGAATATGCTAGATATGGAAGAAGATACATTTAAAAATATCTGGCAACATTCTTTAAACAATACCGAAAAAATATTAGGACATAAACCAGACTTTATAAGCGCCGCAAAAACAACATTCTCCATACCAAAAACAATATGAATATAGATAACTTATCTTGGGTACTGGCTTTTGGTAGTCTTATCGGAGGACAATTAGTGATTAACAAAAATAAAATCGGATATGTAATCTGGGTAATAGTAAATTTATTGTGGATAACTTATTTTATATATAAAGATATTTATTCTTCAGCATTTTTATTTTTGGTGTATATGATACAATCTATCTACGGATATATAAAATGGAAAAAAAATGAAAAATAACATCGCCTTTTTATTAAGAAATTTTCTGGCAGACTCCGAAAAATTAAAAACAGAATTACGGCATAGTTATTTGTCTGATGGTAGAACTGAAAGTGTTGCAGAACACGTATGGCGTATGTCTTTATTAGCATTAATGGTAGAACCATATCTAAAACAAAAGATTAATGTAGAGCGATTTCTTAAGATTATTATTGTACATGATCTGGTCGAAATTTATGCTGGGGATATTCCAATAACAGAGTCCGTAAAAAGTGAGCAAATAAAAAAGTTAAAAGAGATTAATGAAATAAAAGCTATAGAAAAAATAAAAACTAAACTCCCTTCTCTGATAGGAGAAAGTTTTTATGATTTGTGGTGGGAATACGAAAAAAATGAAACTATAGAATCCAGAGTTGCCCATGCATTAGATAAAATCGAAGCACAAGCACAACATAATGAAGCTGGTATTGATACTTGGGTAGAAGAAGAGTACCATTTTGCATATAAACTGTCTAATTATACTACTAATGAAAAAATATTAGAAGAGCTTTCTGATATTTTAATAGCCGAAACAGACGAGTTATTAAACTCTATTGGGTATCATAAAAAAACGATATAAAGAGTTCTATAATTACTAAAAAAGCTTCATAAAATTAAACATAATAATTCATATTTCACCAAAATTATACAGATCAACCAGATTATGTCAAAGTATAAATATATTTTTTATTAAGATTTCTAAACTATATCGTTTAGCTAAGAAAAAACTTTTATAGTATCACAATGTAGATTTATTGGTCTTCAACAAGCTCAGACTGACATTACAAAACCTTAATATATAGAATTTACCTAATCGAACAAAGATGGTTGCTTATTTTTGGAAGGATAATTGACTAAATCCATATACTTAGGATCCATTTTTTTTAACATATTCGGGATAGCCCTATAATACGAAGGAGACACACTAATCTCATAAGCAAGTTTTTTTATACTCACAGGGTTTTTCTGCTGATCCAAATACCACATAATTCTATCTTTTATAGTATACGGTATACTATCATAGGTAATATCTAATACGGTAAGCGTATCCCCTATTTTTATTTCTCCTTTATTAAGCACCGTACCTAAATAACCACGTTGGTGCTCTATTTTTTTAAGAGCTACTACATCTTTTATTTGCTTGCAAGGTTCACAATGATAGGTTAAACGTATTTGCACCTCTCCTATTTGTATTACTGTTCCTGAGGATAGTGCATGTATATCCAAACCATCGATTATTATATTTTCTTTAAGGTCTCCTGGTTCTAAATCAAATCTTTCTATTATCTCAGTCGTTAAAATCAAAATATGCCGTTGTGGCAAAGCCACTTTTGCTCCCACAATACCTTTTTTAGTAACCTCAAAACTGTCTACTTCGCGCAAGGTGTTTCCTAACGATTCTTTTAAAAATAATTTTTGTACGGTTATCATGATATTTGTAGGTTTTATGTAAATACTACACAAAACTAAGTAAAATATCACTAGTATTATTTTCTTACTTTATCCAACTCAGGGATTCGAGTACCTCCCCCTTCGGAGATTGGTGGACTGCGAGGTTCGATAATTCGAGTGGACTTAGGCTCTCGAAGTTCATCCTACTAGTATCACCCTTCGAGTAACCTCAGGGTTCGGAGAATGGGGAATTAATTATTCCTAGACTCATAGACATCTTTTGTCCATTTATGTTTACATTTTCTACTATATTTCTAATTGGCTTATAATATTTTGAGCAATATTGGTATCTAATTTATTCATATCATCTAATACGAAAACAAACCCTATTTTACATTGATGTTTTGGGTCATCAAATTCGTTTTCAAAATTTCTAAAATTACTACTGGTTTTATTACCAGGATATAATAACATCACCTTTTTTGCTTTCCAAAATCGGGCATACGTATATATCTGTCGCATATCCTGTACACTTGTTTTGTCATTAGTTGCGATCTTCCATTTCGTATCTATAACACATACCTGATCTGTTCTTTTATCTGTGATTACTATATCTGGTCGCAAATAATTAGCTCCTATAAATCCTTTTGTTTGCTGTCCTTCTACCCTTAAATAAGGATACTTTTTATTACAACAGTCTTGCAACTGAACCAATATATACTCCTCCCAAAGCTTATTCATATCGAATAACAGAGAAATCATTTTCTCTTGACCTCCTGAAATACTTGGGAAATAGTTAAGGATTATCAGCTTGGCTAGTTCTAAAGCATTAATATATGGTGCTGTTTTTTGGTTTAATTTAATTTGATCCAGTTGTTTCTTGGTCACTGTTATCCTCTTTACCTCTGGGAAATGTAATAGTACTCGTTGACAATAATCATATAAAAATGTTCCCTTACTAAATTGTGCTACAATTTCTAATACTTTATACAACACTTGATGTAAGATATGGTTTTTGTCATACACCTGATGCGTAGTATAAAAACGTTCTTTATGCACCAGATTATGAAGTACATTACCTGCGAATTCCAGTTTTCCTTTTAACGTTTTTACATTGGCTGTTTGCTTACGGTATTGCTTAATTAATCCTCTATGTAGTAACTGACTCAACTCATTAAGGAATAACTCAAAATACACATCCAACAAATTAAGGTGGCCCTTGTTTACATTTGCATATCCTGCACTACTCGCTTTTAACCGTCCACAAGCTTGCAACATTTGTAATAAAACATCTTGCCAGTTACTATCCTCATCATTTTTATCTGCTTTGGGGTGTATTTCTATAATAAACCCGTTTACCTGTATGACGCCTACATATTGCTTGAATTTAATACCATTGGCAATCGCATCAAAATAGGTAAATTCATGATACTCGTTAAGTTTTAGTAAAGCTCTTAAATGATGCTCTTTAAATCCATTATCTCCAACAAATAGTCGTTGATGCTCATATACAGTTATAGTTTTTTGATTTTTCAATAAGTTTAATTATGATGTCACACTGAGCTGAAGTGTAATTGACTTTGACCTCAGACTGACATTTTAGTTTTTATTAGTAGCTTTATTTTTTACGTTTAATAGCGTATCTATTGCTTCTTTTATTTTAAAATTCTCATCTATAGGAATCAATTTATAATACCCCTCATTTAACTGGTCTCTACCTTGATATTCAAATGTCGGGAATAGATCTTCTTTAGGTTTAATATACCCTACAAACCCTTTTCCTAACACCAACCCAATCTTGCCATAATCTCCATAAAAATATTCTTGTAATAAAGGAATCACTTTATCCTTAAAAACAAAGGTTAACTCTTCTAAAGAATGTATATCCATAAAATAGGAATGCCCTATGATATGATCTCTATCTATTAGTGTCTCTATTCTTTGGTTAATAGTTTCTAATATTGATTGTAGATTTATCTCAGTAAATTTATAACCATCAAAATATGAAAGCTCGCTTGGGTTTTTCTCCTTTTTCATATTTTTCCAAATTCCTTTTCTTTTCTCATGAAGTTCTCCTCCAAAGAAATCAAACAGTTCTTTTTCTTTGTTTTTATATTCTGTATCCTCCCAATCAACTTTTTCATATTTCCAAAGTAATCTACAATACATAGCAGAAGGGCTTAATAGCTCTGGTCTTGGCATCATTTCTACAAAAGAGAAACGTCTGCGTAACGCAGTATCTAATGCTTCTACAGATCGATCTGCGGTGTTCATCGTACCATAAATATCTAAATTTGGAGGTACTGAGAATTCTTTTTTAGAATATGGCAATTGAACAAACATTTCGTTGGGCTGTCCCTCTCTTTTATCTGGTTCGATGAGTGTAATTAATTCTCCAAAAATCTGAGATACATTTCCCCTATTGATCTCATCAATAAAAATTGCGTATCTATTGTTTAGATCTTTTCTCGCATCATTACAGAGTTTTTTAAACACTCCATCTTCAATACGATATTGCAATTCAGAAGCAATATCTTTATCAGAGATCATAACAGGTTTAATTCCTTCGATAAAATCTTCATAAGAGAAGGATTGATGAAATGTAGTGAATTCGTATCGCTTAATTATTTTATCAGGATCTGGATCAAAGTTTTTTACCTTATCTATATAGTCGAATAACTCAGGAACTTGTTCCTTCACTTCTTCTTCTAAGATTTCCCAATAAGAGTCTTTCGTTTTACTAAAAATTGCAGGAGATTGTCTCGATCTGACTTTTACATATTCGCAATCTTCAATAGTATGACTTTGCAATTGCGCCCAAAGAATAGGACTTACAGATTCAGTAGTAGATAACTCTGTTTTTTGCTTGACCCAAAGATGGTTCTTGATGTCTGCTACTTTTGCTTTTTTTAAATCTAGCAAAGCTATTGCGATTACCTGCCACCAGGAGCATTCTGATATAATGCTCCTAAAAAAGTGATCTTTTGTAATCAATGTTTCTTTAGATGTATATTTAGGAAAAAAATCTTTTTGTAAACTATATGTTTTCCCTGTTCCGGGAGGGCCGTATAGGATTTGGTTTACAGGTGTTTTTGTGTTAAATGCCTCTTTTTCATCTAATGTATCCATACTTATTTTTGTTTCTATATCAGATTTTAATGCTTTAACTTCTGGATACAGTTTCGTCAATTTTATGATTGCTTCTGTACTTTTTCTTATCAATTCATCCCAATCGGCAATCTCATCGAAACTATAGCGTATGACAATCTCAGAATTGTAAAAATCTCCGCGATACTTCTCATAGCTCTTTCTTAAGTCTTGATGATTTTTAAGTCCAACCGTATCTATCTTTAGATCAAAATGGAAATCATCATCTAAACCAACTGTTATTGCCAACCATTTATCATCCAAATCTGTTTTAGTCGGATATATTTTTGCCCATAGATATCCATCAAATTTACTGGCTTGACTTGTTGGTTTTTTCCTAATCCTAATAACTCCATCCTTAACCAAGGAGTCTTTAATAAGATTAGCCCATTCTTCTACTTTTGTATAAGCATTAGACAAAACGTTGTATACATTAGCGAATTCGGGAATAGTTCTATCACACGTCTTTCCTTTATATCGATCTAATAATTCAAATTCTTTTTTAGTAAAAAAATTCATTGAAGAGATTTTAACTCTAGAGTCTTCGTTAAATAACATACTCATAGCGTAGTCTTTATTTTATTAGACATATCTAAAGGCAGATCCATATTTAATTTTAATATACAGTAAATAGTAAGAGGTTGATACGTAGCGTATCCAAGTTTTTTAATCATTGTTGGTTAATTAAATCCTAGGGTAGATTAAACATACAGGCAATATAATAATTAATCCTATACAAGTCATTACGGAAACCCTTATTGCAGATACTATTTTGGTTTTTATTTATTACCATCGGTGGACTGATGCTCTCGAAGTTCATCCTACTAATGTTCATCCAACTCAGGGTTCGAGTACCTCACCCTTCGGAGATTGGTGGACTGCGAGGTTCGATAATTCGCGTGGACTTAGGCTCTCGAAGTTCATCCTACTAGTGTTCATCCAACTCAGGGATTCGAGTACCTCCCCCTTCGGAAATTGATCGACTGTGAGGTTCAATAATTCGAGTGGACTGAGGCTCTCGAAGTCCATCCTTTCCTATAAAAACCTGTTCCCTGCCATAAAAATTACAAGCGCGGAATATATTTATGTAAGCGCGGACATGGTTGACCCGGGCGCGGAGTACTTTTGGTCGAGCGCGGAGGTAGAACTCCAAGGCGCGTGGGGTGGTCAATCTCCCGCGGAGTACTTTTGGTCGCCCGCGGACATGGTTTACCCGAGCGCGGGTATAAATAACCAACCCGCGGGCATGGGAGAGGCGGGCGCGTGGCGCGCCCCACCTTACCTACTCCGCGGGCTAGTAATAGCAAGGGTTTTCTATCTTTTATACCTACTAATATACCCTTTAAACCGTTCTGGATTCTTTCTGAATACATATTTACCAGTTTCCTTAATCTCGGTCATGGCTTCTTTAAGGTGTGTATACGCTCTGTCCCTTAGTTCTTTGGCTTTAGAGTTATCCATAGTAGCTCCGTTAGCTTTGGCCAGTAGTTCTGCCAGATCGTTAGACATTTGTGCAGCAAGATCTAAACGGGTAAGATCATATTTAACTGCTTGTAGCTCGGTGGTATTTGCTTTACCCAATACACTAATATCCATTAAATCTTGTATCATATCTGCATCTCCTTCGCCATCTGCAATGGCACGTACTCTTGCTAATAAATCAGAACGCCTGCGAAATGCAAATCGAAAATCAGCCAATAAATCGTTTCTAAATGTATATGCCTTGGGAGCTTCTTCTTTCCACTCTTTGGCAGCTTCCTCTTGGCTATATCGTTCTTTCATCCAAACGGCTTGTGCATATCGACATGCGCCTGTGCGAATTGGTAGATCTAATACATAAACATTCCAATCTAGACCTGTATTTACTAATTGTTTTTTATCCTCTTGTGCCCAGATAAAGAGATTTTCAGATTCCTGTAAATAGACATCTATAGGATTTTTTGGTTTTTTCACCTCCTCCTGAGGTATTGCTTCTAATACGGCTAACTTTACGTCATAATTTTGCTTTGACATACTATATTATTGTTATAAATTAATAATCTACAATATTACAGCACAGAAGTTTCGTTTTTCGACACTAGGAAAAATAATTTATGAGAATGCTACTACTTTTTCTTGTTTGAAAACAAAGATGAAGCACTTGTATCAAAATGTCTATATCTTTACTGCCTAAATCTATTAAAAACCGTATTATATTTTGCATCCAAACAATATACATAATTCTCCATACGATTTTGAAGCTTTACATACTACACATCCTGCTTTAGCACCTTATATTTTTGTAAATACTTATGGTACTAAAACTATTGATTTTGCAGATAACAGAGCTGTTCTAGAACTTAATAAAGCTATTTTAAAGCACTACTATCATATTACCGACTGGAATATCCCTAAGCATTATCTGTGCCCACCGATACCAGGAAGAGCAGATTATATACATCATATCGCAGACTTATTGGATAAGAATACTAATTTATCCAAAATACAAGGGCTTGATATTGGTGTTGGGGCCAACTGTATTTACCCTATACTAGGAGCCCAAATCTATGGTTGGAATATGGTTGGTGCAGATATTCATACTATTGCTGTTACTTCTGCTTTAGCAAATGTAAATGCAACACCTGATTTAAAAGATAAAATAGAAATTCGACACCAAAAGGATAATGCTCATATTTTTGAAGGCATTATACTTTCTGGAGAGTATTATCATTTTACCATGTGCAACCCTCCTTTTCATGCTTCTAAAGAGATCGCCTCTAAAGGAACATTACAGAAACTAAAAAACCTACAGGTATCTAAATCTTTGGAACTTAACTTTGGCGGACAGGCTAACGAACTATGGTGTAATGGTGGAGAAACTTTATTTATTAAACGAATGATTAAACAAAGTGTAGCTTTTAAAACTCAGGTAGGTTGGTTTACTTCTTTGGTTTCTAAAAAAGAAAATTTAATAAAATTATACAAGCAATTAAATAAACTAAAAGTAGAACACAGAACTATTGAAATGAGTCATGGTAATAAACAAAGTCGATTTATTGCATGGAGATTTGAATAGTGCGTTAGGATAATTATACCTTTTTATTTACAGATAATCCATAACCTCAAGAGCAAAATCACGAGGTATGCTTCCGAAAATATATTTTGTTTTCGAGACAAGCCTCGGAGGATTAAACCCCACAATGCGGATTAAAAAATACTCCCTGTTTTATAATACTACTATTATAATTTTATAAAGCAAATCCTAAAAACAATAGCTTTGCATACCCTGTTTTTTGTAAGAAAACACTGCTTATCAGTATTTTATGAATATTTTATTTGTTTATATTACGGTTTTTCCGTAGTTTTAAAGTCCCAAAACTATAAAATTGATACCCTATGCGTAAAATTACACATGAGCAACAGTTTAACTCCCTACAATTAGATACAAAATATCATAACATCTGGGATAGAGGTATTCATCTTTTTTCGATCAATGATCAAAATCGTGATTTTTACTATTCTTTTTTCTATGTAGATTTATTATTTGTCCAAGTTATTTATAATAAGCTTACCGGAGATATTATAACTATTAAAAGCTTTACGGATAAATCAAAATTGATGTTCTTTCTAAAAGAAGATTTTTCTTAGTAAAGAAACATAAGAGGTAAGATACAATAACCTACTAATACAAACAATATCTTACCTCTTATAAAAAACATTAAGAACCAGTCCTATTATAACGAGTAATACACCTATTATACTTAAAAAAGGATATACATCTGCAAACCAAAAACTTCCTGCAATCATAGTAAAAACAACCTCAATATACTTAAGAGATACTATTTTATTAGTTACTTGTGATTGAAAAGCTTTAGTCATAAATAGTTGCCCGAAATATCCAAAAACACCCAAACTAAATAAATACAACCACTCCACTCCCACAGGTGTAATCCAATCAAATACAGACAAAAATCCCCCTACAACAACCGACACCCACATAAAATAGTTTACAATTACTACAGGATGATCTTTAGCTCCTATTTTATTGATCAGTACATAAACCATCCCACTAAAAATAGCCGAACTTAGGACTAATAGTAAACCGAAAGAATTTATATTAGGATCAAAACCTTTAATTAGCAATACCCCTACAAAAGCCATTAAAAAGAAAAACCATTGTATAAGTTTTACACGCTCTCTAAGGAAAAATACTGCAAGAATAGTCGCAAAAACAGGAGATAAATATCGCAAAGATACTGCCGAACCTATTGGCAAATACTGTACCGAAGCAAAAAACAACCCCATAGAAGTTACTCCTGCCAATCCACGATACAATAACAACTTTTTTTGATTACCTAACATAGGAATTTTATGCCATAACAAAAATGACATCGTAAATAACAAAGAACCAAATGCCCGAAATAATACCAACTGCCCTCCTCCAAAATGAGACAGATACTTTATTAATAAATTCATTACTGTAAAACATACAGCACTAATAAGCATATAATAAACAGCCTTTTTCATACGTTTTTCACACTCAAAAATTACAATCTTCAAACCTCTATATGATAAAAGACCCAAATGTAAATCATTTCTACTACTATCCCTTAAATAGCATCATAAGGCTTAACATAATAATAAAACATGTTTTATCAAACAACACATAATCAAATCGAAATTATTATGTAAATATTACTCAGAACTATATACAACGTAATGAAAGAAAAAAACTTAAAAGAGATTCACTAAAAGATCTAATTACCTAAACAACCAAACATCTAACAGATTTACATAAAGCATTTAATACAAAACTTATAATTAACTAAAAACAAATAACTTAGTCTCGTATATTATTTTATATATCTAGAAAAAAAAATAAAAACAAGTAACATATAGCTTATCTACAAACTCTCTTTAGTATAAAAACAACTTCAATTGTGAATATATTTCATTATTTTAGTTTTTTGTAATCCCCCAAATGATCTATGAAAAAGCTCTTTATCCTACTGTTATTGTTTGCGCAAATAATCTATTCACAGACATACACTGTTATTGATTCTATACAAAAAACGCCTATATCATATGCTACAATTTCTTTTGGTAATGGAAAAGGTACATTTGCTGATGCAGATGGTAATTTTAGTTTTTCAAAAAAATGGTATCCAGATATAGATACTTTATATATATCTTCTGTTGGGTATAATGAAGTAGCAATTTTGACTACTGAGCTACCCAAAAAAATAGTATTAACCGAGAGTGTTGATGAACTGAAAGAGGTATATATAACTGCCGAAAAAAAGAGAAAGTATAAAATTAAAAAACTTCCTCCAGAAGTACATGATGATTATTTTAAGTGTTGGCTCCCAACGGTTGAATCTGAAATTGCTGTTTTTTTTCCAAAAGATTTCAAAAAAAACTCTAAAATAGCATCTGTTTATTTACCTATAAAAACAGATGATTCTAATAAAAATTCTAGTAGAAACCCTTCTTTTTCTACTTTGTTTAAAATGCAATTTTACACTAATAACAATGGTTCTCCAGAAAAGAGATTGCCATATGATGATATTATATTTTTGGTAAGTGATCAAGACAAATCTAATTTTGAACTAGACATTTCAGAACACAAAGTATTTATTCCAAAAGAAGGGATTTTTGTATCCATACAAGTATTAGGGTACGCTGATAAAAATGGTAAACTACAACAAACCAGAAAATATAGTGTAATTGAAACCAGAAAAGGTACTATTAAAGTTTCTACTACCTTTAGACCTTTATTACCTTTTACAGACAAAATATCTAACTATAAAACTTTTACACGAAGAATTTTTTATAAAAATAGAGAATGGCAACGTTTTGATAAAAAATATAGCACGACTAATAACCTTATAAAAAATAATAATACTAATTATGGTATGGGGTTACGATTACATCTATTTGAAGAAGAATAGGCAAATCAATAACATCAGAACAATCTCACGGGGGTATGCTTGCGAAAATACATTTTGCTTTCGAGGCGGCAAGCTTCGGAGAATTAAACTCCACAACATGGATTAAAAATCTTTTTATCAATCCAGAAAAGATCTTCTTTTAGTGTTAAATTGTATTGCAGCCTCATGAATTGGTGCGTGCTTTGTACGGTTTTCAGCATAGTCTACAGCATCTGAAATTGTTAAATAGTAGTGATCTACTCCTAATTTATCCGTAAACCCAGACCTTTTTAAAAAGTCACGTACAGGACCTATAGTACCAACCATTAATAACTGTATCCCCAAAGTATCCAAATATTGTTGAATATCTTCTAGCACGTGTAATCCCGTACTATCCATATCATGCATATTGGTATTATCCAGAATAAAAAAATTTGGTGTAGGTTTACGTTTAGATATATATGCCAGAATAGTATCTTTAAAATAACTAGAATTACCAAAATATAATTGGTTGTCAAATCGAATAATCAAATATTCTGGTGATTGCAAAGCATCTGGAAATCTATTTATATTTCTATAATACTTAGTTCCTGGTATATTAACCAATTCTGCAATATGTGGACGAGCACTATAATACTGAAGAAAAACAAAAGACAATAATACTCCTATAAGAATCCCTTTTTCTACTCCGAAAATTAAAGTTCCTAAAAACGTAATAAGCATTACAATAAAATCTCGTCTTCTAAGCTTAAATAAATATTTAGCTTCGCTAAAATTTACTAATCCAAATACCGATACTATTATTATTGCTGCTAAAGTTGCCTTAGGAATATAATAAAAATAAGAGGTTAAAAACAATAAAGAAAACAATACCATAACCGCGGTAATGATAGAAGAAACAGCCGTCTTCCCTCCTGCTTCATCGTTGATTGCTGTTCTACTATAACTCCCAGAAGATGGTATTGCCTGAAAAAACGAACCGATAACCTTAGCAATACCCAAGGCAAATAACTCCTGATTAGGGCGTATAATATGATCTCTATTTTTCATTTGCATAGATTTAGCAATACCTATACTACCAACATACCCTATAAAAGTAACTGTTAATACAGATGGCATCAATGCAACCATTGTTTCATAACTCATTTCAGGAATTGTAAAAGAAGGTAATCCACTAGGTACATCTTTAATAATAGCTACACCATGATTATGTAAATCAAATAGATAAACAACTACAGTAGTTATTACCAATACCATCAATGCTCCAGGAAACGATCTTTTCCATTGTTTGAAAATATTAATAAATACAATTGAACCAACACAAATAGTTAATGTAATCCAGTTTACTTCAAAAAAATGACTAATCGTATACCAAACGATCTGATGCGTATGTTTAAAATCTGGAATTTCAATACCTAATCCCTGTTCTAATTGAGAGACTATTATAATGATTGCTGCTGCAGAAATAAAACCAGAAATAACAGGTTGCGAAATAAGGTTTACCAAAAACCCCATACGCAACACACTCATTATAATTTGCAATACCCCTATAAGAAACCCTGCAAATAAAACTAATTCTATAAATTTTTCGGTAAATGGCTCTGCTAGTTGGCTTACTCCGCTCATTACTAAAATAGCAGTAACTGCTACAGGACCTATACTTAGTTGTCGCGATGTGCCAAAAATTGCATAAAGCACTAAAGGTACTAAACAAGCATATAAACCATATATCGGAGGAACTCCCATTAATAATGCATATGCTATTGCTTGCGGTATAAGAACCACTCCAACAGTAATACCAGCAATACTATCTGCCTTAAAAAAAGAACGATTGTATCCTTGGTCTTTGAAGGTCTGAAAAAAGGGAATTATTTTATATAATTTTTTAACGGTATTTACTATTTTGGTTACGTAGGTAAATCTACAATAGTTTAATAAGTTATACCAAATAATTTATAATTAACATAGATAATATATTATTTAGCAATATTTTTTGTGTCTTAAATATATATTTTAAGACCTTTTCAACATCTCCTTAAAATGAAATATCTAATTTTGGAACTAATATACTTTTATTGTTTTTCCTAATAACATACCATGAATGAAAATTTACTTCTATGCATACTAGCAATAATAGGTTTTATTGCTGGGGTAATTAATACACTTGCTGGTGGTGGTTCTTTACTAACTTTACCTATGTTAATTTTTATGGGACTTCCTCCTGCTATTGCAAACGGTACTAATCGTATTGGAATTTTTATTCAGTCCATATCTTCTATAGCTGGTTTTAAAAGCAAAGGTATTCGACCAACATCTTTTGGAGTATACTTAGGTATATCTGCACTAATAGGATCTCTTATTGGAGCGCAAATTGCTATTGATGTTAAAGGAGAAACCTTTAATAAAATTTTAGCTATCATAATGATTATTGTAGTACTTATTATGGTATTTAAACCTAAAGTAAACATCCAGAACCTAGCCGAAAGAACAAACGGAAAACACCTTTGGATATCTATTATCGCTTTTTTCTTTATCGGTATTTATGGAGGGTTTATTCAAGCTGGTGTTGGTATATTTATACTATTAGCATTAACCTCTATTAACTACTTGAATCTGGTTACGTCTAATGCTGTAAAAGTTCTGGTTGTTTTTATCTACACCATTGGTGCTTTAATAATATTTGCATACAACAACCAAATCGACTACTTATATGGTTTTGTCCTTGCTTTTGGAAATGCAACGGGAGGATGGATTGCCAGCAGATGGTCTGTTAAAAAAGGGGATGGATTAATCAAAGTATTTTTAGTTATAATGGTTACAGCAATGGCTGTTAAATTATGGTTAGACAATTAATCCAATAATAATACATTAAAGATATCTGTAGTATTATTCTTATCTTTTGAATCTAAAAACAAATACATAAACCTATCCTATTATGAAAAACTCTCCTTTTTATATTATTATTCTATGTCTCTTTTTTTTGAGTTGTAAATCTCAAAAAAAAGAAGAGTCTGATAGTATTAATGAAGAAATTACAGATACTATAGAAACCGTTTCGAAAAAAGTAGTAAATGATATTCTTATAGATCCAATAATGCATGCTTCCACTATTTTAGAATGGAAAGAAAAAACAATTTATATTGACCCAACAGGAGGTGCTAAAGCTTTTAAAAACAAGAAGGCTCCCAATTTAATTCTTATTACTGATATTCATGGAGATCATATGGATATTGAAACCTTGGACAGTTTAGACCTATCTAAGTCCGAAATTATCGTCCCTCAAGCTGTTGGAGAGAAACTTCCTGCTAAATATACCGATCAACTGATCATCATAAACAACGGGGAAACAAAAGAGATACAAGGGATATCTATTGAAGCTATTCCAATGTATAACCTACGTGAAGAGGCTTTAAAATTTCACAGTAAAGGGCGCGGTAATGGGTATGTAATTACTTTAGGGGATAAACGCATTTACTTTTCTGGAGATACCGAAGATATTAGGGAAATGAGAGATCTTAAATATATAGACATCGCTTTTGTATGCATGAATCTACCCTACACTATGACTGTAGAAAGTGCTGCTAATGCTGTATTAGAATTTAAACCTAAACAAGTATATCCTTATCATTATCGTGGAACTGAGGGATTAAGTGATGTAGTAAAGTTTAAAAAACTAGTATCCAAAGACCCATCTATAGAAGTTTTACAGTTAGATTGGTATCCCAAAAAGAATCAGTAAGTTAAAACACAAAAAAGGGAGGGTTTGGTAAAATACCAAACCCTCCCTTTTTTGTGTTTTAACGTATGACTATTATAATATAGTAAAATACTTAAGCTTTTTTAACACGAACTGCGTTCATGCCTTTTTGACCCCGTTCTAATTCAAAAGTAACTCTATCATTTTCTTTTACTTCATTGATCAGACCATTAACATGTACGAAATATCTTTCTTGCGTTTCATCATCATTAATAAAACCATATCCTTTAGAGTCGTTAAAAAAAGCAACTTTTCCTTTTCGCACAGGATCAAACTCTTCTTTTTCTCTCTTAGGAACTCCTATTTCAATATTTTCTGCCTTGATTTTTTTCTTCTTAGAAGGGTCTGGTGGCGTATCAGTAAGATACCCATTTTCATCTACATAAGCAATCATACTATCTAAGCCATTTCCTTTATTAGAATTAGCCTTACGCTCTATTTTCTTTTTCTGCTTATCTTCTCTTTTTTTTAATTTCTTTTTTTCTTTCTCTATCTTATTGAAAGTTTGTTGTGATTTTGCCATTCGTTTTTATAACTCTTTTTATTAAACCTACTTTACTCCGGCATATAGGTATGTAACCGGTTGTCATTGAAATACTAAACGAACAATTGGAAAATGACAATTTTTAAGATTGATTTACCGAATAATTTACCCAGTGGTTGCAATAACTAGAATACAAAATGTATTCAAATTCTTTACAAAGGTAAGTTTTCATTTTTGATAAAAAAAAAACTCTTCACATAAATGAATATTATTCTACTAAATAGAGACCCTAATATATCAAAATTTGTAAATTACCGCCTTATTTTTTTTATTATAAACAAACCCTACTCTACTTTTTGAATGGATCCTAATGTTAAACAACAAAACCATACGCATTTTGCTATCTACAAACCCTATGGCTATTTGAGCCAATTTATTAATAATGGACAAAAACAAAATTCAAAAAAACTATTAGGTGAATTATATGATTTTCCTAAAGGAACAATGGCTATTGGTAGACTTGATGAAAAATCTGAAGGATTATTATTATTAACTACAGATGGAAAAACCAGTAACGATATATGTAGTGGCTCTACCGAAAAAGAATATTATGCCCAAGTAAATGGAGAGATTACTACAGAAGCTATTGAATTATTAAGATCTGGTGTCCAAATTGGTTTTGATGGAAAAAAATATACTACTACGCCTTGTAAAGCTAATAAAATAGAATCTGTTCCAGTGTTTCCTGAACGCTCAAAAAAAATACGAGACAGTAGACATGGACCTACAAGTTGGGTATCTATTACTCTACAAGAAGGCAAATTTAGACAAGTTCGGAAAATGACATCTGCTGTTGGTTTTCCTACCTTAAGACTAATACGTGTACGTGTAGGCTCTATTTACTTAAAAGGAATGGAGATTGGCGAAGTGCGAGAATTAGACTCGATATAATTTTTTTAATACTATACTCCATTTTTACCTATCATTAAGAAGAAATATTTTCTAAAAACAATATTAAATTTCAACGAAAAAAGAATAAAAAACATATTATTTAGTATAAAAAAGACTATAATTCTATTTTTATTATATTTTTTAGAAAATAAAACTTTTGTGTGTAGTTTTGACTAAAATTATATACCTATCATGAAATTACATGCAGCGGAACAACAACAGCTAGAACAATTATATCTTAGCATACAAAATACCACTCAAAATTTTTTAGGATATCCAGTTTCAAAAGATTTTGATTATTCAGAATTAATGCCATTTTTACAATATCCATTAAATAATCTTGGAGATCCCTTTAGTGAATCTACATATCGTGTAGATTCCAGAGCTATGGAACGTGAGGTTGTTAATTTTTTTGCAGGACTATTTAGAGCACATACAGATGATATATGGGGATATGTAACTAATGGTGGATCTGAAGGTAATTTATATGGTTTATATGTTGCCCGTGAATTATATTCTAAAGGAATGGTATACTTTTCTGAAGCTACCCATTATAGTATTCAAAAAAATGTAACGTTACTTAATGTAGATTATGTTATTGTAAAATCCTTACCAAATGGGGAAATGGATTATGAAGACTTAAAAGATGCAGTTGGGTATCATAGACACAGACCTGCTATAATTGTAGCTAATATAGGTACAACAATGACTGAAGCCAAAGATGATACTAAAAAAATTAAAGGAATTTTAGAAAACATGGCTATCGAAAAACACTACATCCATGCAGATGCAGCATTAGCAGGTGGTTTTGCTCCCTTTGTTACACCAAGACCTGCTTTTGATTTTGAAGATGGTATTGATAGCATCTCGATTAGCGGACATAAATTTATTGGTTCTCCTATGCCATCAGGCGTAGTAATAGTAAAAAAAGATAACAGAGATCGAATTGCCAGAAGAATTGCATATATAGGTAGTTCTGATGCAACTATAACCGGATCTCGAAATGGGCATACTCCATTATTTTTGTGGTATGCAATAAAAAAACTAGGCGTGGATGGCTTTAAAAAACGTACAGAGCATAGTTTAGCTGTAGCTTCTTATACTGAAAAAAAACTAAAAGAACTTGGGATTAAAGCATGGCGAAATCCTAATGCTTTAACTATAGTTTTTCCTGCTCTTAGCGAAACTATAATAAATAAATGGCAATTAGCTACTGAAAAAGGCCAATCGCATATTATTTGTATGCCAAACGTGTCTTATGAGCAAATCAATGAATTTATTGCAGATGTAGAATTAGAAATGTGTACCTCTGCTATATAATAATTATTTAGTAATCTCTAAAACTCTTTTAGATATTGACCAATATAATATCCATCCATTAATCTATGATGCACATTAATTGCAATAGGTAAGCATAGTTTATCTTTAGAGTATTTACCAAATGAGAATTTTGGCACACTATTTTTACATTGAAAATGCCTGACGTGTGTATGTCTTGTAAAAGTATACCAAGGAATTGATGAGTAATGGATGGTATCTATGCGTTTCGCATTATCTGTATTTCGTAACCCTTTACTGTTTTGCGTTTCCAGATCTAATTTAGTCCTACTTTGTCATCTTATATATGCTTTTATTTCATTTTTAGATTACCATTAAAATCTCTCTACATCTCCCGTCATAGGGAGAATTTTATTCCTTCCTTTGAAGGAAGGTTGGGATGGATCTATTTTTAACTCCAAAATGACAAAGTAGGATTAGTTCTCTTTTTTATAATATCTGTAATAGATCACTAGCTTTTGTAAAACTTTTAAAATTTGGATGATTTATTTCTTCATATATCATTTCATGTGCCCAAGTAGTATGAAATGGTATATGAAATGCATGCGCTCCGATATTTAAAACAGGTAGAATATCTGATTTTAATGAGTTTCCAACCATTAAAAACTCATTTTCTTGAATATCCAGATGTTTCACTAGTTTTTTATAGTGCTTTTCTGTTTTATCGGAAACAATTTCTATATGGTGAAAATATTTTTCTAGACCAGATTTAATTAATTTGCGCTCTTGATCCAACAAGTCCCCCTTAGTAGCCATTACTAATCGATATTTTTTAGACAGCTCTTTTAACGTAATCTCTATACCATCTATTAGCTCTACTGGTGCTTCTAACATTTTTTTTCCTATATCGATAAGTTTCTGCACGAGCTCTATTGGCATGGTTCCTTTAGAAACAACTATGGCTGCTTCTATCAAAGAAAGTGTAAAGGGTTTGATGCCATAACCATACAAAGGCAGATTTCCTATCTCCATATCAAAAAGCAACTTATTAGCTTCTTCTTTTGGCATATATCCTTCTAAAAGAGCACAAAAATCTTCTTCTGCTTTTCTAAAAAAAGTTTCATTTACCCATAGAGTATCATCTGCATCAAAGGCGATGACTTTTATGTTTTGTAGTGGCATTTTTTTTTAAAGTATGTAAGTTTTAAATCAACACTCTGCAATGCAAAATGCAGAGTGTTGATTTTTCAATAATTTTACTAGTTTTTACCTCTAATTATCGAACTAACTTCTTATATTTAATACGTTTTGGCATTAAATCACCTCCTAAACGTTTCTTTTTATTTTCTTCATAATCCGAGAAGCTTCCTTCAAAGAAATATACTTGCGAATCTCCTTCAAAAGCTAATATGTGCGTACAGATTCTATCTAAAAACCAACGGTCGTGAGAAATCACTACGGCACATCCTGCAAAATTTTCTAAACCTTCCTCTAAAGCTCTTAAGGTATTTACATCCAAATCATTGGTAGGTTCATCTAAAAGCAAAACGTTACCTTCTTCTTTTAAAGTCATTGCAAGGTGTAATCGGTTACGCTCCCCCCCGGATAGTGTAGAAACTTTTTTGTTTTGTTCGCTTCCACTAAAGTTAAAACGACTTAGATATGCTCTTGAGTTTACTTGTCTGCCTCCCATCATGACCAATTCCTGCTCGTCACTAAAGTTTTGCCAGATAGTTTTTTCTACATCTATATTACTATGGCTTTGGTCTACATACGCTATTTTGGCTGTGTCTCCTACAGTAAAGCTTCCTTTATCAGGTTGCTCCTCTCCCATTATCATTTTAAATATAGTGGTTTTACCTGCTCCGTTTGGACCAATAATCCCTACAATACCTGCTTGCGGAAGTTTAAAATTTAGATCTTCATATAGTAACTTATCTCCAAAAGCTTTACTTACTCCTGTAGCCTCTATTACATTGGATCCTAATCGTGGACCATTTGGTATGTAGATTTCTAGTTTTTCATCTACTTGTTTCTGATCTTGGCTTAGTAATTTATCATAGTTACTTAAACGAGCTTTTTGTTTTGCCTGACGTCCTTTTGGAGCCATACGAACCCATTCTAATTCTCTCTCTAAGGTTTTTTGACGTTTCGAAGCTTGTTTTTGTTCTTGCGATAATTTTTTTGCTTTTTGGTCCAACCATGAAGAGTAATTTCCTTTCCAAGGAATCCCTTCTCCTCTATCTAACTCTAATATCCATCCTGCAACGTTATCTAAAAAGTACCTATCGTGTGTTACTGCAATTACAGTACCTTTATATTGTTGTAAATGATGCTCTAACCAATGTACAGATTCTGCATCTAAGTGGTTGGTTGGTTCATCAAGTAATAATACATCTGGTTCTTGTAATAAAAGACGACAAAGAGCTACTCTTCTTCGTTCTCCACCAGACAAAACTCCAATCTTTTTATCTGCATCTGGCGTACGAAGAGCATCCATTGCTATTTCTAATTTTGTATCTAGCTCCCATGCGTTACTTGCATCGATCTGATCCTGTAGGCCTGCTTGTTTATCCATAAGTTCCTGCATTTTATCAGGATTTTCATATACTTCTGGCAAGCCAAACATATCATTAATCTTATTGTACTCATCTAAAACAGCTACAGTTTCTGCTACTCCTTCTTTTACTACCTCGAGTACAGTTTTTTCGGGATCTAACTGTGGTTCTTGTTCTAATAAACCTACCGTATATCCAGGTGCAAAAACCACATCTCCTTGGTAGTTTTTATCTATTCCTGCTATAATTTTAAGTAATGTAGATTTACCCGAGCCATTAAGCCCCAGAATACCTATTTTAGCTCCGTAAAAAAAGCTTAGGTAAATATTTTTGAGAACTGGAGTATTTGCACTTTTATAAGTCTTACTAACTCCCGACATCGAGAAAATCACTTTTTTATCGTCTGACATATGTTCTGATATTATTATTTTTTATTAAGATGATTTGTATATATCTATTAGAATTAGACTCTTCCTTTTAAGGCATTAAAAACCCAGGCAATTGCAAAAAAACCAATACCAACAGCGGCAAAACCATATCCTGACACATCTCTATATCTAAAAGCTCCTAATGCAATAAGTGCTAGTCCAACTAATATCATTATAAAAGTTGCCCAAGCTAAAACTGTATTTTTATTCATTCCCATAAATTATTATTTAAGTTTAGTACGGTTGTTCAAATATTTAATAAATGAACAAATGCAAATATCGGTATTTTATCGTCAAAACACAGGTTTTTATAGAGTTCTTAAGACATAAAAACACCTTATCATCTGTTTTATAACAAATTAAAAAACGCTTTTAATAAAAAAACATTAAACAGGGATCTTAAAATAATTTTATTAAATAACAAAAGAATAACATCTGTTATAATCTAATAATAGATTCATTTAAAATATTTTACTATCCTTTATAAACTCTATGTTTTTTGTATTTTCGTGCAAACAATACACACTCATAACACACACCAATGGATATAAACTTTAATAAAAACGAAGATCATAATAAGCTTTTAGTATCAGATTTAAAACAGCGATTAGCTAAAGTAAAACTAGGGGGAGGCGAAAAACGGATTGAAAAACTTCATGCTAAAGGTAAATTAACAGCGCGCGAAAGAATTGATTATCTATTAGATAAAAATTCTAAATCTATAGAAATTGGAGCTTTTGCAGGAGAAGGTATGTACGAAGAGCATGGTGGTTGTCCTAGTGGAGGTGTGGTTGTAAAAATGGGGTACGTAAGTGGCAAGCAATGTATCGTAGTGGCTAATGATGCTACTGTAAAGGCTGGAGCTTGGTTTCCGATTACAGGAAAAAAAAATCTGCGTGCTCAGGAATTATCTATCGAAAATAAATTACCCATTATCTATTTGGTAGATAGTGCAGGAGTTTATTTACCTATGCAAGATGAAATTTTTCCTGATAAAGAACATTTTGGGAGGATTTTTCGTAATAATGCTGTAATGAGTAGTATGGGGATTATTCAGATTTCTGCAGTTATGGGGAGTTGCGTTGCTGGTGGAGCTTATTTACCTATCATGAGTGACGAAGCCCTTATTGTAGATAAAACAGGAAGCATATTTCTTGCTGGAAGCTATTTAGTAAAAGCCGCTATTGGCGAAAGTATCGACAATGAAACTTTGGGGGGAGCTACTACCCATTGCGAAATTTCTGGAGTAACCGATTACAAAGCAAAAGATGATGCAGATGCTTTGGACACTATTAAAAATATAATGTCTAAAATTGGTGATTTTGAAAAAGCTGGTTTTAACCGAACTAAACCTACTGTTCCTAAAGAAAATCAAGAAGATATTTATGGCATTTTACCTAAAGCCCGAAATGAGCAGTATGATATGATGGAAATCATTAAACGATTAGTGGATGATTCTGATTTTGAAGAATATAAAGCTGGATATGGACAAACTATATTAACTGGATATGCAAGGATTGATGGTTGGGCTGTAGGTATTGTAGCTAATCAACGTAAAATTGTAAAAACCAAAAAAGGAGAAATGCAATTTGGTGGTGTCATCTATTCTGATTCTGCAGATAAAGCAACACGGTTTATCGCCAATTGTAATCAAAAAAAGATACCATTAGTATTTCTACAAGATGTTACTGGTTTTATGGTAGGGAGTAAAAGTGAACACGGAGGTATCATTAAAGATGGTGCAAAGATGGTAAATGCAGTGAGTAATAGTGTTGTTCCAAAATTTACTATCATAATTGGCAACTCTTATGGAGCTGGTAATTATGCAATGTGTGGTAAAGCATATGATCCAAGGTTAATAGCCGCATGGCCTAGCGCAGAGCTTGCTGTAATGGGAGGTTCGCAGGCTGCAAAAGTTTTATTACAGATCGAAACCGCGTCTTTAAAAAAGAAAGGAGAACAATTATCTGAAGAAGATGAAAAAGCGTTATTTGATAAAATTAAAGCTCGCTATGACATGCAAACATCACCATATTATGCTGCAGCAAGAATATGGACGGATGCCATTATAGACCCTCTGGATACTAGAAAATGGGTTTCTATGGGTATAGAAGCTGCTGATCATGCTCCTATCGAAAAGAAATTTAATTTAGGGATAATCCAAGTCTAACAATGAAAACATTATTTATAATTTTCATTGTTTTTAGTAGCTTTGGTATCCTTGCGCAATCTAATACCAATAACATAAAACAAATAGAGCTTAAATTAGCTGAATCCAAAGAGTTATTTCAAAAAAACTTAGATAGTTCTTTGTACTATTCTAATAGTGCATTGCAACTGTCTACGTTAATTAAAAATGATACCCTAATTGCTAAATCACATTTACAAAAAAGTAGTGTGCTTATTTTAAAAAAAAGATTTTCTGAAGCTGACTCTTTACTTCAAAATAATCTAAACAAAGATTTACCCAAACATATTAAAGGTCAAACTTTACATAATCTGGCTACGATACAGTATTACAAACAGGATTTTGAAAAAGCTTTAGGTATTTATCTTAAAGCTGCTAAAATACTCGAACAGGCCAAAAACTCGAAGCAACTTGTTAATACCTATACTAATATTGGGTCTATTAATGCTGCTCTTAAAAATTTCAAGAACGCGCAAAAATATTTAGAAAGAGCTTTGCCATTAAGTGAATTTAATGAAATGATTAAGCTACAAATTCTGGTAAATTTATGTAATATTTATCTTGAACAAAAAATGTTTAAAAAATATACAGACAACATATTTGAAGCCGAAAAACTTGCTAAAAAATATAATTCTAAAAACACTCTTTCTGTTATTTATACTAACTTATCTAACTATTATACCGAAAATGACACAAACTACGATCTTGCTCTTACCTATGGAAAAAAAGCTATTTCTTTAAAAAAAGAGTTGAACCAAATACAAACTATAAACGTTACCTATAATAATGTTGGGCATTCTTATCTAAAAAAAGGAGAATATAAAAAAGCCATAGCATACATGGATAGTGCTATGATTGGTGCTCAAGGAATACTAAAGACGTATATCTATAATAATTTAAAAGATTCTTATTTAGGGATAAATAATTATAAAAAAGCATTGTTTTATGCTGATTTAAAAGATTTTCATAAAGATTCTATTGTAGATGCTAAACAAAAAGAGAAAGTAGCTGAACTGACCGAAAAATTTGAATCGGAAAAACAACAACAACAAATAGATATTCTAGATTCTAAAAATCAAATACAAGCGCTCACTATAAAACAG
This sequence comes from Aquimarina muelleri DSM 19832, assembly GCF_000430665.1. Classification (GTDB taxonomy): domain Bacteria; phylum Bacteroidota; class Bacteroidia; order Flavobacteriales; family Flavobacteriaceae; genus Aquimarina; species Aquimarina muelleri. The sequence continues at coordinate 181,383 of NZ_AUML01000002.1, forward strand.
CAAAATTATATATTAGTTGCATTAATTGTTTTTGCTCTTTTACTACTAATTTTAGGATATTTTGGTTTTAAAAATTATAAAACAAAACAAAAATTAAATACTTTATTACTGCAACAAAAATTAAGAAAAATACAACTTAACCCTCATTTTTTATTTAATGCATTACAGAGTATTCAAAATTTTATACATCAAAATGATAAGGAGAAATCCAGCTCCTATTTAACTAGTTATTCCAAATTAATTAGATTAATCTTAGAAAAATCTGATCATGATTTTATAAGTGTTGCAGAGGATAAACAAGCTTTAGAAGCTTATCTTGATTTGCAAAAAATTAATCAAAACAATGTTTTTTCTTATACCATACAAATACAAAATAATGTAGAAGAAGATTTTGATATTTTGCCTCCTTTAATTACCCAACCTTTTGTTGAAAATGCTATTCTTCATGGATTAAAAGATAAAACAGAAGGATTGATTACTATAAAATATTATAAAAATAACACAGATTTATGTGTTTCTATTAAAGATAATGGTAGAGGTTTTGAAATACATAAAGAGGATTCTAAAAAATTACATAAATCTATGAGTATGCAAATAGTAAGGGAGCAATTAAAAAACCTAAATAAAACTTCTAAAAAAATTAATGGAAATGTTTCTATAGGATCTTCTCCCAAAGGAACAGAAGTAGTTTTAACATTTGCAGCTGCTTAATTAATCATTTATATGAATACTACTATATCTTGTTTTATTGTAGAAGATGACCCTCAGGCATTAGAATACTCCTCCTCTATTATAAAAAATTATGAAACCATGCATATTGTGGGTAATTCAGATAGTATTACTGAAGCTGCAAGACTAATAAAAAAACTAAAACCCAATTTTATAATCTTAGATGTTTTTCTTAGAGATGGCAATGCTTTTGATTTTTTAAAACTGTTTGACGAAATTAACTTTAAAATCATCTTTACGACATCGTATGCCAAATATGCTATTGATGCTTTTAAATTTAGTGCGTTAGATTATTTATTAAAACCTTTTGAAGAAAAAGAATTAATTACAGCCTTAGATAAAGTTTCAAAAGATATTCATAAAGATAATTACAAATATCAACTACACACATTACTTCATAATTTTTCTAATAATGAAGATTCAAGAAAAATAGTTCTAAAAAATGCAGATGCCATGCACATAGTTGTTTTAAAAGACATTCTCTATGCAAAATCTGATAATAATTATACCACATTTTTACTTACGAATGATAAAGAAATACTGGTTTCTAAACCTTTAAAATCATTTAATGAAAAACTTGTCCCTTATAATTTTTATAGAGTTCATCAAAGTTTTCTAATCAATCTTCATCATATTTCTTCTTTTGATAAACGCAATGAAGAAGTTATTTTAAAACAATCTTATTCTGTTCCTGTAGCCCAAAGTAGAAAAAAAGACTTAATAGAATATATAAATCAACTTTTTTAAGATTCTTTTAAAACTCTATCGATTTCTAAAAATCTACCTTCTAATTCACATTTTCAAGAAACGCTGTTATTAATAAGTCTAATTTCGACTTATAATTAATCATTTCACTCACTTAGTTAACAGCAAAACAATGACAAAAGTACTTATAACTTTAATTTCTATTCTAGTATTATCATCCTGTGGGAAAGATAAAAAGGAAGAACAAGAACCAGGTTTATTCGATATTATAGAAGGGGTTTCTGATTTACGAAAAGTAGCCGATGAAGCAGAAAAAATAGAAGAGGATAATGAGAAGTTAATGAATACAAAACCTATATCTAATGAAGAAATAAAAGCTTTTTTACCAGAACAAATACTAGAGTATCCAAGAAAAAAGTTTTCTATTGGTAATCAATTTATGTCAGAAATTAGAATGGGAGAAGCTGAATATGAAAGTGAAAATGGTCAGAAAATCTTATTATCCATAATAGATGGTGCTGGCGAAGCTGGAAGTTCTATGATTATGCTTGCTCGTTTAGGGTTTACACAAGATTTTGAAGAGCAAAATGAGCGAGGATACAAAAAATCGACAACAATTAATGGATATAAAGCTACAGAAGAAATAGAAAAAGATGCCTATAATGATGGCGAAAATTCTAAAATTGAACTTCTTATTGCTAATAGGTTTTTGGTTTCTATGGAAGGAGATCAAGTTTCTCTAAATGAGTTAAAAAAGGGGTTTTCTCAACTCAATTCAAAAAAACTAGAAGAAAAAGCTAATTAGTTCTACTCGATTCTAAAGTCTCCTAATTGATAATCAAAAAAAAATGAAAAAAATATTTTCTATTAGTATTCTGCTATTTATGATGCAATCTTGCTATGTAATGAAAAAATCAAATGAGTTTTTTGGAATAGAAACCTCTACCAAAAATACTTTGTACCTTATAGATATATCTGGTAGTATGGAAGGAATTGATGAAGGTTCTGTAAAAGATCAGGTAATGCGAGAGGTTGGTAATAAAGCTGGCAATAAAGTAAGTAATCTTATTGGAGGCAAAGTTGGTAGCATACTAGGCAAACAAGTCACGAAACAAGCTACAAAGCTAGGTGCTGTAAAACGTAAACTAATCCCTGCTATTAAAGGGTTACCCGATGGTAAGAAATTTACGATTTTTACTTTTGAAAACGATGTAAAAAAACAATCTACAGAATTTAGAATTGCTAATAATATGGTTCGAACATCGGCTAACATATTTGTAGAAAACTTAAAAGCAGGCGGTGGTACTAATACGCTAGCTGGCTTATTAGAAGCTTTATCTTTAAACGAAGTACAGGAAATTGTATTGATGAGTGATGGATTACCTAATGATAGTCCTGATAGTATTTTAAAAGAAATCAGAAAAGTAAACATCAATAAAACTATCATACATACTATTGCTTTTGGAGAAGACGCAGATCATAACTTTATGAGGTCATTAGCTGAAGAAAACAATGGCACTTTTATTACTTCAAAAATGTAATTATTATGAAAAATAAAATATCAAAAAACATAGTATTAACGCTGTGTTCTTTTCTAATTATATCTTTATCAAATGCTCAGGATTGTAATACAGTCCCTTTTATGAAAAAAGGAGCTATATTAGAATATACAGACTACAACAAAAAGGGAAAACAACAGAGTACTACCATACATGAAACTTTATCCTCTTCAAAACAAAATAAAAACACCAATGCTACTATAAAAGCAACAGTAGATAAAGGTAAAAATCATGAGAAATTTAGTGCCGAATATAATGTAACCTGTACTAATGGGTTATTTCAAATAGATATGCTTCGTTTTTTTAATTTAGATAAGCTTTCAGAGCAAAATAAAAATAATTTGAGTTTAAAAATAGATGGAGATGTACTTGAGTTTCCATCTGGTATGAAACCAGGTGATGAACTTAATGATGGTGCAATATCTATTAAAGTTAATAGCAATAGCTTTACACTTGTTACCATGAACTTTACCGTTTTTAATAGAGAAATCATTGGAGAAGAAAAAATTACCACTTCAGCAGGAACTTATCATTGTAAAAAAGTAACCTTTGATTTTGAATCCAAATTTGGTTTTTTGAACATAAAAGGGACTGGTATAGAGTGGTATTATAATGATGTAATGATTATACGATCAGAATCTTATAATAAAAAAGGTAAGCTAATAGGTTATCACGAATTGACTAAAATACAATAGAATTTTTTGTATTGTAAGAAGGTATTTTTTATAAAAAGTATAATTTACCTATTTATAAATAGGTAGAAATAGTCTAAGCAACTTATTACAATTTTAAAAACTACTTCCCTTATTATACTACTTTCTACAAGTAAATCGTTATAAATGTAAAAATTTATGATGAAATTTATCTATCAATTTTCTATTCTTTCATTATTAACAATATACACTGCTAAAGGTCAGATTTACTCTAAACAAGAAAATCCATGGGTGCTTGGTATTGGAGTAAATATTATATATGATTCAGGTTCTTTATTTGATGGGATATTCAATATAGAAGATAATTACAACTACAGTACACCTATTCATTTGTCTATAGAAAAAAGATTTAAAGATGATTATGGATTTGAAATTTCTAGTAGTTTTAATAAATTTTTGGTAGGCAAAAGAATTAATAATAAGATATTAGACAAAAATATTAATATTTTTATCATAGATGGAGCTTTTAAATACTACATCACCAATAAGTATTTAAACAAATATAGAGCTATTTACGAAGGATACCTTTCTATTGGTGGAGGGAGTAGCTTTTATGACAGATCTTCTGCAATAACAACCAACTTGGGTATAGGAATTAATTATTATATCTCTGAAAGTATTCGTTTGAATACTCAGGCTACTGGTAAAATATCTATAGATAATTCTTTGCAAGGCAGTAATTATATACAATATAACATTGGTCTTATTATTAGATTACAAGAATCTAATTTTAATTAACTTATTTTATAAGAAATATAAAATTAACCCTTACAAAAGTGTAATAGTCTTACTAAAAAATTATAAAATTAAACACTTAATACAGGATCTGCTAAATTTCTTATAATTGATAAAAAAGCTAAAATTGATGACTTTTTTAGGTTTTTTAGCTTATCCATTTATTATTAATAAATTGAATAATAGCATAGTATAAAATCAATAATTCATTCTTTAAACATCTATATTTAATAACGATTTCTAGCATATAAAAATCTTATTTTAGCTTGTCAATTTATAGATAAAATAAATATAACCTCCATTTTAAAATATAGGTTTAAAATATTCGTTATCCATTTTTTTAGCAACACTCCTAGAGTAAAAAACAAAGCCTATAAAGTATTCAATAATCATGTGTTTAAAAATATGAAAATCCCCAAAGAAAATATTTATAGTCCCACAATTAATAATTGTTTAAAAAATAGGTTTTGGAAATAAAAATATCTTATCACCTGTGAGTAATTTAAAAACGAAAGCCACCAGTGGGGTTATCTGGAGTAGTATTGACAAGTCTTTTACTATGTTAATTCAGTTTGTTTTTGGTATTATCCTTGCCCGTTTATTAGTACCCGAAGATTACGGATTAATTGGTATGATTACCATATTTATTACTCTTTCTCAGGCTATTGTAGAAAGTGGTTTTAGCAGAGCATTAATTCAAAAAAAAGATACAGATCAATTAGATTATTCCACTACATTTTTTTTTAATTTTTTAATAAGTATACTTGTATATTTAGTACTTTATTTTACTTCTTCGCTTATCGCAGATTTCTATGTTGAACCACTACTGGAAGATCTTGTTAAAATTGTTGGTCTAAATGTAATTATATCTTCTGCAGCAATTATTCAACGTACTATATTAATCAAAAAGATAGATTTTAAGACTCAAGCTATAGTAAATATTGTAGCAGGTATTGGTGGTGCGCTGATTGGTATTGGATTTGCTATATATGGATTTGGTGTATGGTCATTGGTGTTTCAATACTTATCTAGAAACTTTATGACCTCTATACTATTTTGGGTAATGAATGATTGGAGACCTTCCTTAATTTTTAGCTTATCTTCCTTAAAAAAGCTTTTTAATTTTGGGTCTAAAATTTTAGCATCTACACTTTTATATGCTGCTTTTCAAAATATCTATTTGGTGGTAATAGGTAAAATTTATAAATCTGAAGAATTAGGATATTATACCAGAGCTACTTTATTTAAGCAAATCCCTGCAACCTTGGTTACTACAGTAATACAGAATGTTACTTTTCCTTTGTTAGTTGCTGTGATTGAAGATGACATTCAGGTAAGAGCAATCATGCAAAGAAGTGTTAAGTTAACCGCTTTTCTTATTTTTCCTATGGCAATAACTTTGATTGTTTTTGCACATCCTCTTATTTTAATATTACTTACAGAAAAATGGTTACCCACTGTTATTTTATTACAAATTCTTGCCGTTGGAGTTATTTTTTTTCCTATAAATAGTATTAATACTAATTTTATTAATGCAAAAGGGAGATCTGACCTATTTCTAAAATTAGAAATTATCAATAACATTCTTACCATTCTAGCAATTGCTATTACCTATCGTTTTGGGATGACTACAATTGCAATTGGGTATGTAAGTGTTTCTTGTATTGGTTTTTTTACTTATGCTTATTACAGCGGAAAATTTGTTACTTATTCTGGTGTAAAACAATTAAGAGATATGCTTCCTTATGCATTGGTTAGCATTATAGTAACTATATCCAGTGCTTTTATTTGGAAACTTGTAGATGATCAAATCATATATCTAAGTGGCGGTTTAATTACTAGTGCTATTGGATATATACTATGTTCTCATATTTTAAAATTTAAAGAATTAGAAGATATCAAAAATATAATAAGAACTAAAATCAAAAAATAGAAATCTATTTTACTAATTATCAAACTAGTACCAAATGATGTGGACTAAAGAATATTCAGGAATAGCAATAGTATTTTCTATACTAGTACTTAGTATACACATACTATTTTTCTCTGAGTATACTATGCCTTTATTTATATTACTAGGAGGTATGGGAATTATATTTTTATTTTTTATCTCCTTATGGTATTATACCAAATATTGGAAAGACATAAATTTTTTTACTAAAAAGCTTTTTTTTCATAGCATTATTTATAGAATATTTGGAGTAATATTACTGTATATCCTAACAATGCTTTATGATCCTGAAAGTCTACCTTTCGAAATATCTGCAATTGACTCTGTTAATTATCATGCTTCAGGAAAATTGGTTGCAGATACTATAGAAAAGGGAGGCTCTGTTTTTAAAACCCTTTCTCTAGTCTGGAAAGGAAAATCTGATTATGGTTTTTCTATTATTATTGGCATATTATACTATATATTCGGAAAATTCGCTCTGGTTATTAAAATATTTAATGTTGTAATAGGAAGTTTTTCTGTTATAAGAATTTATCAAATAACAAGGTATATATATGATGAACAAAGAGCAAGATTAACTAGTATCTTAATGATGATTATGCCACCCTTGTTATGGTTTGGAGCGATGGTACTAAAAGAAACTTTCTTGATTTTTGTTATTTTAAATATAGGGTACTTTGTTACAAAACTTATATATGCTCCTAAAATCAAATTATGGATTCTTGCTTTTATTGTTTTACAAATAGGAATTACCTTATATTTTAGAACAGTTTTAGCTCCATTACTATTAATATGCGTTTTACTACAAATAATATTCTTAAAAACAAGAAAAAAGCATTATCGTATAGTTTCAATATTAATTTCAATATCCTTAATTTATGCCACCTATTTTGTTGTAAACCAAATAGGAATGAAAGAAAACGTAGATGCTATTGTCGCTGCAAGCCAGAATCAATTTGAAAATGAACTTACGCATTCTGCTAACTCCAGAGGTATCTCTTACACTACTGCTATTGTTGCTCCTTTATTAATTGCAGGAGCTATAGTTACTCCTTTCCCATCTTTATTGGATTTTGAAGAAGCACAATTAGGGATTTTTGCTCATTTTCATAACGAAATCATACGTAATTGCCTGTATTTTTTCGTTTTTTTAGGGTTATATCAAGTAATTAAAAACCGTAGAAAAGGAAGTATATTTATTTTAAGTTTTGCTATAGGTTATATTCTTATTTTGGCCATATCCGGGATATCTTTTCAGGATCGTTTTCAGATTTTAGCACTTCCTTTTTTAATTATTTTTATGGCAGATGGAATTTACACAAACTCTCCAAAAAAAACAAAAAACTGGGCTATATATCTGATTTTTATATTTATAGCAATACTAATGTGGAATTTATTTAAACTATCTAATAGAGGACTTTTATAAATGATGAATCATTTTATTATATCAAAATCAAATCTACAACCCTTTGGACAATCCGAAGTAAAACTTACAGAACAATGGAATCTAACCATACAAGGAAAAAAGTATCATGACTATAACGATACAGGTACTAGAATTATAGTAATTGGGGATTATATAGGTAAAAAAGAAGACCTTTTTACTACAGAAACAAATGATATTCCAAAACTAAGAGGCAATTTTTATGCAATTATCATCAAAAATGAAAAGATAAAAATATATAGTAGTTTTTTAAATATCCTACCTATTTATCATACTGTAGACAATACCTATATTTCTTCTTCTGTAGAGCTTATAAGAAAAAACAGTAAGGCAAATTTTTCTATAGACAAAAAGTTTATACTAGAAATTTTATTATTTAATTATGGTTTTTTTAATAGAACACTTTATCAAGATATTCAACTAGTACCTTGCAATTATTTTTTAGAATTACAGCTAGAAGTAGTTACTATGCATAAGCATTTCGAAACAGCTTCTTTATTTACTCAAACCTCGTTAAAAAAACAAAAAAAAGTCAATGACTTAAGTACTCTTTTTATAAAAACCACAAAATTTTACTTTCCAGAAACTCCTTTTGATATTGCTTTTACCAGTGGATTTGATGGTAGAACTTTAGTAAGTTGCGCTACATATCATAACAAAGATTTTAAAACTTTTTCCTTTGGGAAATCAAATAATGATGATGTTACTATTCCCAAAAAAAATGCAGAAGACCTTAATATTAAATATCAATATTTTGACTTAGGAAAAAAGACATATATCGATCAAGATTATTATACAAATGCAAAAGAATATATTAAACAATATCCAGGAGCAAATGGATTCATTTATTCGCATTTTTTATATAGTACAAAAAAAATAGCTACAGACACAAACTACTTACTATCTGGTGTAATTGGTAGTGAACTTTTTAGAGCATTACATATTACTGGTGCAGTAACATCAAAATCTTTAGCCGATATTTTCATTAGTAATACTCCTCAAGAAATAAGAAATAAAATTAGTAGTTCCCCTGCAATAAAACATTTAAAAAAAGAAGAATTTGAAACTGATCTCGAAGAGTTAATCCAAGAGCTAATAACTTATAAAGACTCCATTTCTAAAAATTTAACTAAAAATCAACAATTCTACACATTTGTATTTGAAGAGGTTTTCAGAAAATTTTTTGGGCAATGGATCTCAATGCAAATGAATCATATAAATGTAAGAACTCCTTTTCTTGATTTTAAATTTATAACAGAATTACTTAAAACTAAATACGCTGGTGCTAACAATGATTTTTTTACAGAAAACCCATTAAAAAGAATGAAAGGACAATATCTATATACAGATATTATCAAAAAGACGAATAGTAAAATTTATCATCAAAAAACAGGAAAAGGATATCGCCCAAAAGATCTTAGAGAATCAATTTATATATACAAAATTATAATTCCTTTTCTTTTAAAACGTTTCAAAAGAAAAACAAAAACTCCAAACTTAGATAATTTAAGTATAATTTCAGGAGTGTTAGCTAATAAACATCATATAAAAAAATGCTTAGAAGATGTAGAATACACATATTTTGATTTTTCAAGTATAAATAAAATGTTAGACAATTTATCTCCTTACACCCCAGAAAAAGAACGAGACAGTTTACTTATGATGATATCTGTTATTCTTGCCATAAAAAACAACTCCCTAACCAACAGTAAAAAATAATTATATATGAGTAAAATAATAGCATTAACTGATTATAAAGGTAATTTTGGATCTAAACATGAAGACATACCTTACAGGAGTGGTATGGATCAAAATAAATTAACTCTTTATTTTAAAGAACTACAACATGATTTAGTGTTTGTTCCATTTTCGGAAATTGATTTTACTTCTAAAAGCTATATTGACACTTTTTTTATCTACACCTCCTCTGAAGACCCTAACTATTATTATAAAGAATTTATTGAAGATATAGTCTATGCATTACAAATATCAGGAGCCATAGCAATACCACATTACAATTTTTTGAGAGCTAATAACAATAAAGTATTCATGGAGTTATTAAGAGAAATTGTATTACCAAAACAATTCTGTAAGCTCACAACATATAAATTTGGAACCTATGAAGAGCTTTTAAATCATATAGATAAAATCTCATACCCCATTGTTATTAAAGGCTCTGAAGGAGCTTCTGGAACATCCGTGTTTTTATCCAAAAACAAACAAGACCTTATATCTAAAGTTAAAAAAGTATCTAAAACATTTAGTGCTAAAGAATATTTTTGGGAATTAGGCAGAACTTATAAACATAAAGGGTATAAAAAAGATAGTATGTATCGCGATAAATACATTTTACAAGAATTTATCCCAAATTTACAGAAAGATTGGAAGGTTCTTGTCTTTGGTAAACGGTATTATATATTAACACGATACGCTCGTGAAAATGATTTTAGAGCAAGTGGTAGTAAGACTAATTATAAATCAGGAACCAAATCTGAACTGACAGATAAAATATTAGATTTTGCAAAACAGATTTTTGAAAAATTAGATATTCCTCATGTTTCTTTAGATATAGCTTTTGATGGAGAGAAATATTATCTAATAGAAATGCAAGGATTATATTTTGGAACCTCTATTATAAATATGTCTGATGCTTATTTCGTACACAATAATGAGGGTTGGATTCCAGAAAACAATAATATCGAACTAGAAAAGGTATATGCTGATTGTATAAGTGAACATATAAATCAATAATCTCGAAACAAGCTTCGGAGAATTAGACCATCTATGAGGAATTTAAAGAGAAAATTAACCGATCACAAATAGATAATAGCATTAATTTTAAACTATAATCATGAGAATTCTCTTTGTTAGTAGCGGAAATACTAAAAATGGTATCTCACCAATTATTAAAAATCAAGGGCAATCACTTATATCTCTAGGATATTCCGTTACTTTTTTTACTATAAAAGGAAAAGGTTTTAAAGGATATTTTAAAAATATTTTTGAGCTTAAGCGTTTTTTAAAAAAACAAAAATTTGATATTATTCACGCTCATTATTCTTTAAGCGGTATGGTAGCTAGTCTTTCAGGAGCTAGTCCTATAGTTATTTCTTTAATGGGAAGTGACGTAAAAGCTTCTTTGTTTTTAAGATACATAATACGGGGATTTAGCATGTTGTTTTGGAAACAAATCATTGTTAAATCACAAGACATGAAAGAAGATTCAGGGCTTAATAAAGCATATGTAATTCCAAATGGCGTTGACTTTAATAAATTTAAACCCATCGAGAGATCAGATGCTATTAACGAAACCGGCTGGGATCCTAATAAAAAACACATCTTATTTGCTGCAAACCCCAATCGCCCAGAAAAGAATTTTAAGCTAGCAGAAGAAGCTTTTAACCTAATTAAAGAAAAGGATATTCAACTTCAAAAACTAGTAGATATTCCTAATGAAAAAATGCCTTATTATTTTAATGCTTCGGATGTAATATTATTAACCAGTTTATGGGAAGGATCCCCAAATGTCATTAAAGAAGCCATAGCATGTAATTGTAAAATTGTTGCTGTAGATGTTGGAGATATTAAAGAACTGGTTTCTAACATACAAGGTTGTTACGTTACACATTTTGATCCTAATGAAATTGCAAACAAATTACTACTATCTCTAAATTTAGAACAAAAGACTACTGGTAGAGATACTATTAGACACCTAGATAGCGTTAGCATAGCTAACAAATTAACCAAAATATATAAAAGCACTACATTGTGACAAATACACAAACTATACACACCAATATAAACAGCATTTCTTCAGAACAATGGGACAAACTTTTAGACTTCGGTAGTGCTAACTTTTTTCAAACAAAAAAAGCATTTCAGTTTTTTAAATCCGTTGGCTTAGAACCTTTTATTTTTGCTATAGAGCAAGAAAAACAAATTACTCTATTAATAACAGGTATTATACAAAAAGAAAAAGGAATAAAAGCTGCTTTTACTAGTAGAGCAATAATTTATGGAGGGCCTATATTATCTAAAAAAGCAAACGAACAAGACATTTTAGAGCTTTTAAAAATCATGATCTCTCATTTAAAAAATAAAGGTATATATATAGAGATTAGAAACCTTAACAACTATAGTAATTACAAAAATATTTTTGAAAAAGCTGGTTTTGAATATCTACCACATCTTAATTTTCATTTAGATTGTAAAGATGAACAAACCATGCGAAAACGTATGAGTAGTAGTAAACTTAGACAAATAAAAAAAAGTATCAAAACAGGAGCTGAAATTATAGAAGCTCAAAGTATAGAGGAAATAAAGGCATACTACGCTATTTTGCATGATTTATATACTACAAAAGTAAAAACGCCTCTACCCGATCTTGATTTTTTTATTAAAATGTGGAAAGACGATATAGCAAAATTTCTTTTAGTTCATTATAAAGAAGAAATTATTGGAGGTATTGTATGTCCTATTTTTCAAAACAAAACGATTTATGAATGGTTTGTTTGTGGTAAAGATGGCCAATATAAAGATGTATACCCAAGTATCTTAGCTACTTGGGCAGCAATGGAATATGCTCATACAAATAAAATTGAATATTTTGATTTTATGGGAGCTGGAAAACCAAACGAAGATTATGGTGTTAGAGAATTTAAATCAAAATTTGGTGGTGATTTAGTAGAGCATGGTCGATTTATATATATATCCCAACCACTTTTGTATAAAGTAGGAAAAACAGCTGTTAAAATTTTAAAAAAAACCTAATGCGTATATTAATTGATATAGGTCATCCTGGTCATGTTCATTTATTCAAAAACTTTGCAAAAGAAATGCAAAAAAGAGGGCATGAATTTTTATTTACTTGTAGACAAAAGGAATTTGAAATTGAATTGCTTAAAGCAGAAGGTTTTGATTATGTCTCTTTTGGAAAAAAATACAATACAACATTAGGTAAAATTTGGGGCTTATTTAAATTTGATGTTCTCGAATTTTTACAAGGATTGCGATTTAAGCCTGATATTTTTATGAGTCACGGTTCTCCATATGCTGCACATGCGTCTGCTATATTAAGAAAACCTCATATCTCTATGGAAGATTCAGGGAATTGGGAACAAATTAAAATTTATTTACCTTTTACAGAAGTTGTTCTTACACCATCTGTACTTTATGAGGATATGGGACCAAAACAAATACGATATAACGGGTATCACGAATTAGCATATTTACATCCTAATCACTTTCAAATAAATAGTACTACCCCACATTCTTTTTTAAATCTACAAAAAGATGAAAAATATGTATTACTCAGATTTGTCTCTTGGAATGCATCTCATGATAAAGGACAAAATGGATTATCCGCAGATGAAAAAGAAAAATTAGTAAACTACCTCGATTCTAAATATACTGTCTTTATTTCATCAGAAAATAAACTACCTGAAAAATTTCAAAAATTTCAAATTAAGATTGCTCCAGAAAATATGCACCTTGTGCTTTCTGGCGCACATTTATTTGTAGGTGAAGGTGCAACTATGGCATCAGAATCTGGGGTTCTAGGTACTCCTTCAATATATGTTAATTCTTTAAAAAGAGCATATAATGAAGACCAGGAAAAATATGGATTAGTTTTCAATTTTCAAGATGGAAATGGAGTATTGGATAAGATCAAAGAATTAGAAAAAATACCAAATCTTCATCAAAATTTTCAAAAAAGATTACAAAAGCTTTTGACTGATAAAATTGATGTTACATCTTTTATGGTTTGGTTTGTAGAAAATTTTCCTGAAAGCCAAATAGAACTAAAAAACAATCCTAATTACCAACTTAATTTTAAATAATGGATTTTACTGTAAATAAATATAATACACTACTAAAATCACTTGCTGATCAAAATTATACATTTCAGACATTTGATGAATTCATAACTGCCCCATCTCCAAGATCTATAATTCTACGACATGATGTAGATTTGCTACCATACAACTCTTTAGCATTCGCAAAAATACAGGCTGAAAATAATATATCAGGAACTTATTATTTTAGAGCTGTTCCAGAGAGTTGGAACGAAGAAGTAATTTTAGAAATTTTTGACTTAGGGCATGAAATAGGATATCATTATGAATGTCTTACAACTTGTAATGGAGATCTCAAAAAAGGAATTAAAGATTTTGAAGATAATCTTACCGCACTTCGTAAATTAGTTCCTGTATCTACAATTTGTATGCACGGAAGCCCTATGTCTAAACATGATTCTAAAGACCTTTGGAAAACATACGATTATAAAAATTATGACATTATAGCAGAACCGTATTTTGATGTTGACTTTGAAAAAGTTTTCTACTTAACCGATACTGGTCGTCGCTGGGATGGTCATAAAGTAAGTGTAAGAGATCGTGTAAAGACTTCTTTCAATGAAACATTCCATTCTACAGATAATATCATAAATGTAATAGATACATTACCAGATACCATCATGTTTACTTTTCATCCACAAAGGTGGAATGATAATAGACTATTATGGACAAAAGAACTTATTTCTCAAAACACAAAAAATATAGTAAAAAAGTATTTTTTTGTACAAAAATAATGACCAGAATTACACCTATATAAAATGTGGTTTTAATTGTAACTCTAATGTAAACTTCTCACTTTATTTTTATAAAAAAACATACGCTAAATTATGTTAATGTTAAATTATTGACACCTATACACCTATGCTAGTGCTATTTATAAATAATCAAAGTTTTCAGCATAATATTGTAAAAATATAATCGTTATCTAAACCATACAAAACTGATAACCAAATACTTATATGTTAAACTTGCGTTAAAATTTTAATAAAAATTTAACATAATATATATTTACACAACCAAAAAGGATTAAAAAATGATAACCAAATCTGCTCCATTTATTGATAAACAAGTTGAAAATCTTTTAAATCCTAAAAACTCAAAAGATTTTATAACTGTTACAGACCAAGATTGGAACGAAAACATTAAAACCTTAATAATTAAAGAAGTAGGAAAAGAAAATTTTGATTTTATAGATGAACATGTTACCCATCCATCTAAAGATGTTTTTGTTACTGCTACCAGAACTTATTTTAATATAGACAAGATAAATATTAATACTTATAAAACGATTATCAACCTTAAACGAGTTAATGATTTTAGAAGGATTAATAAATACTTTGAATCTGTTAACTCAAAACTAGACATAGGAGGGATTTTTATCAACCATGTAGAAACGTATGCTGTTCGTAAAAATAGAATATTAAAAAAGCTTCCTGAGCCACTTAATTATCTATACTATATGGGAGATGTCTTTCTTACCAGAGTTATCCCTAAGCTTAAATTAACAAAAAAAATATATTTTCATATTACAGGAGGTAAAGGAAGAGTTTTAACCAAAGCAGAAACTTTAGGTCGATTATACTCTTGTGGTTTTGAAATATTAGAAGAAAGGAACGTTAATAACGTATTGCATTTTGTTGCACGAAAAATCAAAGATCCAGTTTTTGATAAAGATCCAACCTACGGTCCATTAATTAAATTAAGAAGACTAGGAGAAAACGGAAAAATCATAAAAGTTTATAAATTTAGAACCATGTATCCTTTTTCAGAATATTTACAACAGTATGTTTTTGAAAAAAACAAACTAAAAGAAGGAGGAAAAATCAAAAATGATTTTAGAATATCTCATGAAGGAAAAATAATGCGAAAATACTGGATTGATGAATTACCTATGATCATTAATTTAATAAAAAATGAAATGAAACTAATAGGGGTTCGCCCATTAAGCAATCATTATTTTAGTTTATATCCTAAAGAACTTCAAGAAAAAAGAATAAAAGTTAAACCTGGACTCCTCCCTCCCTTTTATGCAGATATGCCAAAAACTATGGATGAAATTGTAGCTTCAGAAATGAAATATCTTGAAGCATATGAGAAGGCTCCATTACAAACCGATATTCGTTATTTTATTAAAATTTTACAAAATATTATTCTACGAGGTAAAAGAAGTTGCTAAAAACAATATATACTACTAATTACACACAAATGATAATTCGATTTTTAAAAAAACATTACCCTATTATTATATTACTATTTTTAACCTCTTGTGCTTCCCGAAAAGATATTGTGTATTTTAAAGATATAAAAAACAAATATGAGAAAGAAATACTAGTAGATTATAAAACTTTTTTTGAGCCAGACGATCTTTTGGCTATTACTATTTCTTCATCCAACATGCAAGGCTTAGAACCTTTTAATTTACCTGCTGTTTCCTTTAACGCTATCCCTGGCAGTGTTGTAGGAGAACAAAAACAACTTACTTATTTAATCAAAAAAGATGGAACCATTGATTTTCCTGTTTTAGGGAATATAAAATTATTAGGCTTATCTAAAATAGAAGCTACGCAGCTTTTAAAAGAAAAATTATCTGTTTATATAAAAGATCCCATTGTTCATATAGAATTAGTGAATTTTAAAATAACCATACTTGGAGAAGTAAATAACCCTGGAACTTTTACAATACCAAATGAGCGTATAAGTATTATTGAAGCTTTAGGACTAGCAGGAGATCTTACTATTACAGGTAAAAGAAATGATATTTTAGTTATTAGAGAACAAAATAATAAGTACAAATATCACAGAATTGACATCACTTCTGATGAGATTTTTAATTCTCCTGTATATTACTTAAAACAAAATGATGCAATTTACGTTACCCCTAATAATGCACAAATCAAGTCCTCTTCATATAACAAAAACACTCCTATATGGGTATCTGTAGCATCTGTACTAGTATCATTGGTTATTTTACTGACAAAATAATAATGTTAATGAAAATTAATTTAAAAAGGTAGTGTCCATGGATTACGAATACCAAAAAGAACAAAGTAATCTCCATTTAAAGGATCAAATAATAAGGTATCTTAGTTACTGGAAACTATTTCTGATAACTGGTATTGTGTGTCTAATTTTGGCTATATTATATTTGAAGTATACTCCAGTTCAATATAAAGTAAACGCTACTATCCTTATTAAAAGTGAAAAATCTGGAATGCTATCCGAACTCTCCGCCTTTGAGGACTTAAGTATAGTAAAAAATAATAATAAAGAAGTTGAAAATGAAATAGAAATTTTAAAATCCAGACCTCTTTTTAAAAACGTAGTTAAAAAACTTAATCTAAACTATCAATACTTTGCTAAAACAAAATTCTCAAAACGATTAGTCGAATTATACGACAATACTCCTATTAAAATAATTTTTAAAGAAGATTCCTTAATAGTAGATCCTTTTGCGAATTTTATTATATCTATACATTCTAAAAATGATTTCACTATTACAGAAGAAGGTTATGATTCTATCAAAAATGGGGTTTTTGGTCAAGTAATATCTACCAGAATAGGAAGTTTAATCATTAATCCTAATCCTGATTATTTAGATTCTTTTATAGAAAATGAAATTTTTCTATCCATTAAACCTGTAATGGATATTGTTGAAGACTACAAATCAAGAGTTAGTATCGGGCTTGTTCATCAAGATGCTAATGTAATTTCTTTAAGCCTAAATACTACCGTAAAAGCTAAAGCTAAAGATATTTTAAACGGATTAGTGGAAGAATACAATATAGATGCTGCAAATGATAAAAACCAGATTTATGAAAATACTGCTAGTTTTATTAAAGAAAGATTAAGTATCATAAATACTGAACTATCTGATATAGAACAAGGAGTGGAAGTATTTAAAACCTCTCATAACTTAACCAATGTTACGTCTGAAACTGAGCTTTTTTTAGAAAGATCTTCTGAAAACAAAAAAGGTGTATTAGAAACTAATACACAATTAGGCTTAGTTGACTTTATGAATGAATATTTAAAAGAAAATAAAGAAAGTTTGTTACCTGTTAACTTAGGTTTTTCTGAAGAATCCATAATCAGAATTATAGCACAATACAATGAAACGGCACTTAGAAGAGATGAAGTATTAAAAAGTACTACATTAAAAAACCCTATAGTTATCCGTTTAAATGAAAAACTACAAAGTTTAAAATTAAGCTTAAAACAAAGTTTGGATAACCAGAAAAAAACTTTAAAAATAAAATTAAAAGATCTTCAAAGGCAAGATTCTGTAATGAATGCCAAAATAGCCTCTTTACCAAAAAAAGAAAGAGAACTAAGAGATATTGTTAGACAACAAGAAATAAAAGAAACATTATATCTTTATTTATTACAAAAACGAGAAGAGACAGCAATATCATTAGCAGCAACAGTATCTAGTGCAAAAGTGATAGAAAAAGCATACAGTTCTAAAAACCCCATAAAGCCTAAAAAAAGAATCGTTTTACTAGCTGCTTTTATGGCTGCGTTTTTAATTCCTATAATGATTTTATTTTTTAAAGATCTTTTAGATGTAAAAATAAAAGACAAAAAAGAGATACAAAAAAAATTAGATATCCCAATTGTTGCAGAAATTCCTAATACAAACACAAAAGGTAATTTTATTATTGCTAAAGATGATCGTTCTATTGTTGCAGAAGCATTTAGAATTTTTGAAAGTAATTTAAAATTTTTACTGTCAGAAAGCAATAATCAAACAAAAACTATTTTAGTGACCTCTTCTATAACAGGAGAAGGTAAATCATTTATATCTGCTAATTTATCTATTATTTTGGCTGATCCTGATAAAAAAGTTGCCTTATTAGGTTTAGATCTAAGATCTCCCAAAATCTTAGAATATTTGAACTTAGAGTCTGCAAAAGGGATAACTAATTATGTAAGTGATAAAAATCTAAATTTAGAAGATATTATTATAAATTTAGATAATATACCAAACTTAGATATTATAAACTCAGGTATAATCCCTCCTAATCCTATTGATATACTGAAAAGCAAACGTTTACAGGAATTATTTGTAAAATTAAAATCACAATATGATTATATAATTATAGATACCCCTCCTATAAATTTAGTAGCAGACCCTTTATTACTTGCTGATTATGTTGATCTGTGTATTTACGTAGTACGATTAGGATATTCTGATAGAGAGTTATTATCTGTTCCTGAAAATTTATATAAAAACAAACGTTTTTCTAATATAAGTATCTTACTAAATGATGTCAACATTAATAGTAAAAAATATTATGGTTCTCCATATGGGTATGGATATTCAAAACCAAAATCATGGTGGAAATTTTAAACCCTCAATAAGAGTTTAAAATTTCCCTAAATTATTTAGAGATTATAGATTTGAAACAACTATATATAAAATGATACAACATCATTATTTATTAACCTTAATTCGAATTAAGAAAATTTATGTTAGTGATTATTCTTTTTTAGATTTAGAAATATCTTCTTTTGACAAAATTTTATCAAAACAATCTTTCTCTATAGGTTTCTTAGCAAACACCTTTTCTCTTAAAAAATCCCACAATATTGCGTAAAAGATAACAAATATACTACCTACAAACGTTACTATTCCCAAAAATACTCTAAAGACAAAGCCTATAGTTCGTTTAATCATATTTAATCATATTATGTGTAACTATAGTTGTCTATATATCTCTACAATTACAATGACAAAAGATTTGCCTATTATAGCAATAGTTAATTTTTATAATTAGGCATTTCCTTAAATAGTAATATTAAGTAAGTTGAGATTTCTACATTTCATTAAAACAAAGCTACATATTTTTAATCTTTAATCAAAAGATGATATCTAACAGTAGATAGTTTTACTCTTTATCTTATTTATAATAAATATTTTCTATTTCCTTTTAGGAATTGTAATTAGTTCTGTTTGCCTTTCATTAATATATTTAAATCCTGAAGAGGTCCAAAAACCTGCTTCTTCTAGCATAATTCGAATATCTTTTTTCCACTCTGGTAATGTAACAGTAGTATTTAACTCAATAGCATAAACTGTATCTTCATACAAAGGATAATCTCCTGTTCCCTTAATACCTTGTTGCGCATCCCACATACCAATTGTAGTACCCGCAGAATGACCATACAGACCTAAAGGATGCGTATAAATAGAAGGTCTTAAACCTTTTTTCTTACTCTCCTCTAAGGATTTTAGCAAAATTTCATTTCCAGTTTTTCCTGTCTCAAAATTAGAAGTAAAAATATCTTGTACTTGATTACCTTCTGCAAAAGCTTTAACCAAAAAATCTGGTGGAGAAGTTTCATTGTTTTTGAGAATATATGCGTGTTGTTGGCAATCCGTATTTAATCTCAAATATGTAATTCCAAAATCACAATGTATCAAATCTCCTACCTTAATGATTCTATCTTTTGATTTATCTGAAAAAGAAACAATATGATTTTGTAACACTTCACTAGATCTTTGAATATCTACTGTTGGATGAAACCATGTTTTCAAACCCATATCCGTTACTTTTTGCCTTAACCACCAAACTACATCATCTGTAGTTGTAGTTCCTGGTTGGATCACCGACGTACTAAAGGCTTCTTCTATTATATTATGAGTTATTTTTACTAGCTCTTTATAAATCTCTAATTCTTGTGGAGTACGCGTTTCTATCCAAGCTATTGCTAATTTTTCTGCAGAGGTTACTCTAGATTTATACTCTTGAGGAAGTACCTTTAGAAACTCCTCGTAATCTGTTTTTACAATCCCATCTAGAATACCAAAATCTTTCGAATAATTAATCCCAATTTTTTTTGGATCTCTTTTTGATATTATCTCTACTAAAGCCTTCCATTGGTTTGGTTGCTTTTCTTTATCCCAAGCAGAATCTATATTTTTTCCAACATTATATCTTGCTACAGCTAATTTTTCTATAATATTATTTTCTTTATTTCTATAAAACACCAATATAGTCCTACGTCTGGCATTAAGCCATGTTGCAGGTAACATTGTTTTTAGTACAGGATCCTCATTGTACTCCCTAGAAATCAACACCCACATATCAAAGCCTTCTCTGTCCATTAGTTTAGGTAATAGATTATTAAACCTATCGTCTAATACCATATCAACAACGTTAGATCGCTCTCTTTCTGTTAATATTTGTGATTGTGCAGTATTAATTGCTATAAATATGGTAAAAAAAATGAATAGTCGCATAAAAATTATAGTTTCTAAAGGTATAGTTCTTCAATTTGAATAAAAGTATCATAAAAACAATACCCCACAAAAAAAGATATTATATAATGTGTTTATTTTTTTGAAAGAAGCAAAAATTTTATTTTTTACTACTAATTAAAAATATTTATTTGTAAGTTATGATCTAGAGAACTAAAATTAGTAAATACTTTTACTTTAAAAAAATTAAAATATGTCTCCAAAAGAGTTAAACTTTGCTATGCAAAGCTATCTCTAATGTTTTTGTTCTTTGTATTTTACCACTATCTGTTCCTATAAACTGAGGAAGGAAATAAATTTCTTTAGGAACTTCGTATTTATTAATAGTTTTTAGACTCTGTATCTCTTCTTTTAATGTAAGATGAATTGTTTTATCATAATTTCTTTCTATAACTAAAACAACTTTATCTCCAAGGGTATCATCGGGAATACTGGAGATAAAAAAACGATGACCAATTAATAGTTGTAATTTAATTTCGATCTCTTCAGGAAACAATTTTACTCCTCCACTATTAATCACATTATCATACCGACCTTTCCAGATAAATTTTTTATAGGTTTTAAGCTCTACAACATCATTAGTAATAATTGTTTCTTTATTTAATTGAGGTGCTTTTATAATCAAACAATTTCTATCATCTATACTTAATGTAATATTTGGCAATGCTTTAAAAAAACTAGCATCTTTTTTATCTTTTTTCTTTGGGTTGATTCTTCTGGCTGCAATATGAGAAACTGTTTCAGTCATACCATAGGTTTCATATATCTTGGTTTTAAAACCTTGAACTAATTTTTTTAAATTTTCGGAAACAGGGCCTCCTCCAACTATTAGTTTTTTGACTAAATGAAGCCTGTTAATAGAATTATCAAGTTGTAAAGGTACCATTGCGCAAAAATCATATTGTTTATATACCGTATCCAAAGCATTTGTCTTTGGCGGCACTAAATCTATTTTCCAGCCAAGAACCATTGCTCTAACAAGCATCATTTTACCAGCAATATAGTTTACTGGAAGACATAGTAAAGCTGTAGTTCCTTC
This sequence comes from Aquimarina muelleri DSM 19832, assembly GCF_000430665.1. GTDB lineage: Bacteria > Bacteroidota > Bacteroidia > Flavobacteriales > Flavobacteriaceae > Aquimarina > Aquimarina muelleri. The sequence continues at coordinate 203,374 of NZ_AUML01000002.1, forward strand.
TTCTAGTTTAAAAAATTTTCCAGATGCTATAGCACTGTTTACCATGTGCTGCTTAAATACCTTTATCTTTTTTGGTTTTCCTGTAGAACCCGAAGTTTTTACTACAATATGATCTTTGTCACTCAACCAATCTAATAAAAAATGTCCTGCTTCTTGCTCATAAACCTCTCCTTCTTTAATTAAATTGTGAGCAAAATACTTCAACCCTTCTTTGTTTAAAAAATTCTTATTAATAGAGAATCCTTTATGTATTTCGGGTATAGAAAATGTATTATTTGTTTGCATCTTCAAATTTCAATTTTCTACCATATTCATAGGTTACGAATATATGAAGAGTGTGTTATTTTTATATTATCTCTGATGTAATTGTATCTGTTTCTATTTTACCAAAAAGTTTACCTTTCCACCCTGTCCATTTATATTTTTTAGAAAGAATCATCAAAAAGATTGGAAATACTACAAATACAGGTATAAGTATTTCGTACCCTGTACTAGGATCAGAGGTATCAATTAAAATAGAATCGGTTTGAAGCGCTGTCCAATCTGCTGTTACCAAAAGTACCGTAATCAAATTATTAGCAGCATGAAAACCAAGAGCTAGTTCTAAACCATCATCCATTAATGTAATTATACCTAAAAACAAACCAGTACCTATATAGTAAACCATAAGTATAGGACCTAATTTTTCTACCTCAGGATTAGCCGCATGCATTACTCCAAAAAGTACAGATGTAATTAATAAAGGAAACCATTTGTTCTTGACTGCTAAACCTAATCCCTGCATTAAATATCCTCTAAAAAGATACTCTTCAAAACTAGTTTGTATAGGGATCAATAGTATTGCTATAATAGCTAGTATTAAAAACGGTATTGGTTGAAAATTAATTTGGTAGTTTTCTGGAGCTATAAAATAAGTAGCGACTGTAGATACTATTATAAAAGAAGCCATTAATCCAAAAACAAAAAAGACACGACTCCAATCTATTTTTTTTCTACTTGTAGTAAGAGACAGAAGGCTTTGTTGGTGTACATATCGTACCCAAAAAAGTAATCCGCCTAAAAAGATTACAAAAGGAATCAAAAGTTGAAGAAATAGCATGTTTTTACCAATAGACTCTATCTGTTGTTTCATTACAGCTTCGGTATCCATATTAAGCATTTTTACGGCTAAATAATTTAGCCCCATTAATAACATGAAACCTATTGGTATTGGAAGATATTTCCACATTCCTAACTTTCCTTTTCTTCCTTGAGTGATATACATATAATAGTAATATTATTTTAAATAGTTTATTTTCCAATCTTTTTGAGTATCATACATCAAATTACCATGAACTACCTTTAATGGGCAATCAAAATTATTAGTGTATAAACCTCCTGTTCCCAATCCTTGTGGCATTTTATTATCTAATGTATAAGTATACTGCGCAATAGCATTAAGTCCTATATTACTTTCAAGGGCACTAGTAACCCACCAGTGTATCCCTAAAGATTCTGCCAAATCAATCCACTCTTTAGTTCCTTTAAAACCTCCTATTAAACTTGGTTTTAAAATAATATATTGTGGTTGAATAGTTTCTAGCATTTTTATCTTATCTGCTTTATAAAAAACACCTATTAATTCTTCATCTAATGCAATAGGTAATGGAGTTTCTTTACATAATCTTGCCATTTCTTTATGTTGCCCTTGATGTATTGGTTGTTCTATGCTATGTAAATCATATTCAGAAAGATATTTTAATTTATCCAAAGCATCTTTGGGAGTAAAGGCCCCATTAGCATCTACTCTTAACTCTATAGTACTTGATGAAAACTGAGATCTAATATAGGATAATAAACTTAACTCTGTTTCAAAGTCAATTGCTCCTATTTTCATTTTTATGCACGTAAAACCTTCTTTTAATTTATCCTCTATTTGTTGGTGCATAAACTCCTTATCCCCCATCCATATTAATCCATTAATCAAAATATGGCTTTGTCTTTCTGTAAATGCAGAAGGATATAATATAAAAGGAGAAGTGCTTTCTAAAGATTTAAAAGCCATTTCTACTCCAAATTGAATACTAGGAAACTCTATTAAACTTTCCCATAGTGCAGTAACTCCTAAATGAATATTATCGCATACCCACTTTAATTTATCTTCATAATCAGGGCGGTCATCTATACTTAATGTTCTTAAAATTCCGCACTCTCCTACCCCCTTTTTTAATCCATCAAAAATCACTATAAACCAAGTTTCTTTGGTTTTTAAAATTCCTCGGGATGTACCACTCGGTCTTTTAAACTGTAGGGTATGTTTATAATATTTGGCATTCATTATAGTTCTAAACTCCCCCCAATATCTAATAACATAAGATCTTTGTTTTTTGCAAAAAACTTTCGTTTGGCTTCATCGTGATCAATCTCAATATATCCAAAAGTATCATAATGTACACCTAATACTTTATCACATTCTACAAAATCACTTGCGATAATCGCATCATCAATACCCATTGTAAAATTATCTCCAATAGGCAAAATTGCTAAATCCAGCTTATATCGTAAAGGAATTAATTTCATATCCATAGTTAAAGCAGTATCTCCTGCAATATAAATAGTTTTGCGTTCTCCTTCTATAATAAATCCTCCAGGTTGCCCTCCATAAGTTCCATCTGCAAAACTACTAGTATGTATCGCATTAACATATTTTACGTTTCCAAATTCAAAACTCCATTCACCTCCATGATTCATTGGATGTACTTCGATTCCTAAATTTTGATAATACATTGCTATTTCATAATTTGAAACGATGGTAGCATTAGTTTTTTTTGCTATTGCTTCAGCATCTAAAACATGATCCTGATGCGCATGTGTTAACAAAATATAATCTGCTTTAATTGTATCTATATCCACTTTATCCTTAGACAAAGGATTACCAGAAATAAATGGATCTACTAATACACGAATATCATTGATCTTAATCAATAATGTATTTTGCCCGTAAAACGTGATTTTCATAAGTGATATAATTAAAATAAGTTTACCGTAACGTATGTTTTTTTTGACTGTATTTTAAAAACAGATTTTTACTAAATTATAAAATCTGCCCTAAACTAAATAAAATAGAAAGTAAAAATGTTGTTAAAGCTACTTTTTTAAGTTCAGGATCTAATAATTCTGTAGTATTAGTTTTAAAAACTTTTACAAAATGAAATAATATAGGTATAAACGACAACAAAAATAATAAATGCATAGGTTTTTTATATGTATAAAAAAGATAAACCAGCATACATAACATAGATATAATTAGTAATGTAAAATGATACATTTTGGCTCGTTGGATTCCTAATTTTACTACTAATGTATTTTTACCAGAATTTTTATCATTATCATAGTCTCGCATATTATTAAGGTTTAGTACAGCTGCACTTAATACGCCAATTGTAGTAGCTGGAAGAAAAACAACTAATTCTACATTTTTAGTATAGAGAAAAAAACATCCCACCACACTAACTAAACCAAAAAAAAGGAACACAAAAACATCGCCCAAACCCCTATATCCATATGCCGAAGACCCCATAGTATATTTAATTGCAGCTACTATCGAAGCTAAACCAAGTATAAAAAAGAATAAGGAGTACAAAAAATTATCTTTTCCAAAGGAAACATATATTAGAGAAATTGCCAATCCTAGTGCTAGTATAGCAGTACACACTATTCCTTTAAACATCTGTTGTTTAGAAATCACTCCACTCTGCAAAGCTCGCATTGGTCCTACTCTATCTTTATTATCCGTTCCTTTTACTCCATCGCCATAATCATTAGCAAAATTAGATAATATTTGTAGTCCTAAAGTGGTGGCAATTGCTAACCAAAAAATATTTGTTTTTAAGAATAAATTATTTCCTAAAGAAGAACCAACAATAATACCTGAAATGGATAATGGTAAGGTTCTTAAACGCGCCGCAGAAACCCAGGCTTTAAATTTGGTCATTTTTATGATTTTGACCCCAAAGGAACAGTATTTTTACAAAAAAATAAAAATTAATTGCATCAATTCTTTATGACACCTAATACAATGTATTGTAAATTACATAGAAAATATTTTTACCTTTTTATAGTTTATAAAAACTAACGTATTAAAATACTTTTATAGTTTAGTAGTTTTAAACCCCATAAAAACTCATGAATATACCTTTTAGATGTATTGTCTTTTCTCTTTTATTTATAATACTGTCATGTAAAAATACCTCTGACAAAGATACCCAGTTAGAAAACACCAAAAACAAAATTTTGGATATAAAGACTCCCGTTCCTTTTATCTGGGAAGGAGCTAATATTTATTTTTTACTAACAGATAGATTTAACAATGGAGATATATCTAATGACAAAATTATAAATAGAACTAAAAAAACAGGGGAATTAAGAGGCTTTGAAGGAGGTGATATAAAAGGTATCACTCAAAAAATAGAGGAAGGGTATTTTAATAACTTAGGAATAAATGTTATTTGGTTTACTCCTGTTGTAGAACAAATACATGGTAGTGTCGATGAAGGAACGGGAAATACGTATGCTTACCACGGATATTGGACTAAAGATTGGACAAAAATAGATCCAAATTTTGGAACTTTCGAAGATCTTGAACAATTAGTAGACACTGCTCATAAAAATGGAATTCGAATTCTTATGGATGTAGTCATCAACCATGCAGGTCCTATAACAGATCAAGATCCTGTGTGGCCCGATACATGGGTAAGAACCACACCACAATGTGATTATAAAAATTATAAAAATACTGTATCCTGCACATTGGTCAAAAATTTACCTGATATTAAAACGGAAAGTGATAAAAATGTAGAATTACCTGAAGCCCTAATACAAAAGTGGAAAGCAGAAGGGCGGCTAGAAAAAGAACTTTTAGAAATAGAAACCTTTTTTAATAAAACAGGATTAAAAAAATCTCCAAAAAATTATATTATAAAATGGTTAACAGATTATGTTAGAGAATTAGGGATTGATGGATACAGAGTAGATACTGTTAAACATGTCGAAAAAGAAACTTGGAAAACACTTGCTGAACAAGCAAAACTTGCTTTTATAGAATGGAAATCTAAAAACCCTAACTTGGTTCTGGATACTAATGATTTTTATATGTTAGGAGAACTATATGGTTATAATATACATCATAAACGTAATTATAATTTTACAGATCGTAAAATAGATTATTATGCATCTGGGTTTGATAATTTAATTAATTTTCAATTTAAATATGACGCAGAAAATATCAGCTATGAAAAATTATTTAGTGAATATAGTAAAATCTTATATACTAATCTAATTGGTAAAGGTGTAACCAATTACATAAGCTCTCACGATGACAACTCTCCTTTTGATAAAAGCAGAACTAAGACTTATGAATCTGCAACTAAACTTTTACTAAGCCCTGGTATATCTCAAATTTATTATGGAGATGAAATAGCAAGACGCCTAACAATTATAAATGCCAAAGGAGATGCTAATCTAAGATCTAAAATGAATTGGGAAGACATTAATAATGAAGATGCTAAAAAACTGCTTAAACACTGGCAAAAATTAGGGAGTTTCAGAAGAGATCATCCAGCTGTCGGTGCTGGAAAACATCGAATAGTATCAAAAAAGCCATATGTTTTTTCGAGAGAGTACAATAAAAATAATGTTTTAGATAAAGTAGTCATTGGTTTAGATCTTAATAAAGGAAAAAAAACAATAAAGATTAATTCCATATTTGCAGAAGGTCAAACCCTTATAGATCGATATTCTGGAGTAGAAACAAAAGTTTTTAATGATTTTGTAACTATTAATTCTGATCAAGAAATTGTACTGCTAGAATTAAAAAAATAATTATCAAATTAAAAACACAATCCCCCATGAAGAACTTACCTCCTTAAAATAAGGAGGTAAGTGTTGGGGAAAACAAAAAAAGTAAGGGAAAAATTGTAATTGGAATACTTTTCAAAGATAAAGAGGTTTGGTATATATGTGGTTACGGTTTTACCTCAAACTTTAGCTGGAATAGTCCTATAACCTATAAAAAAAGAGTTTAATCAATTGAAAAACAGATAATTAAACTAAATTCATGTTTTTTATTAAAATACCTTAAAAAAATAAAAAATAAAAAATTCAAATAAATAACCGTAATTGATTTCTAATAATACAATAAAAATATAAATTTGCAACTATTAGTATTTAATCATCTATATAACCTTACCCTTTTGGAAAATAAAAAAGCAAGCAAATTAATCGATAAAATTTTGGATGATCTTGATAAAACAGGCATCAATACAGATACATTAATTGAGGATATCAAAGAGTTAAGAACTTATGCTTTAGAAGAGCAAATCCCTTTAGTAGTAAAAGTTCTTAGGTTTACTTATGAGCATATCGAAAAAAACAACTCATTTCTTATACCTATTCCAGATGATGAACCTATTGACGATGAAGATTCTACTGAGGAAAAAGAGGCTGTTGATCCTATAGAAAGCCTTAAATATTTAATATCTCTTACAAAAAGCCTTAAGAACAGGATGAATATATCTGATCTAAAAGAATACAGAGATGCTTTAATGGAATATTAATTTAGTTTATAAAACGTCACACAACAAACATACATAGAATAAAAAAACCTGCAAATTTGCAGGTTTTTTTATTCTATGTATGTGTAATTATTATCGTATTATCTTCGTGCATCATAAATCCTAAATCGTACTCCTACTCTTGCATAAACATCAAAGAATTTACTACCCGTGTTAGTTAGATTATCTACAAAATCATTCATTACTCCAACTTCTGCCATAACATCAAACATTTCTCCAATCATCTGTGAAAAACCGACTCCATATACGCCTCCAATAATAAGCTGTTCATATTCTTTATCTTCTAATTTCCTTCCATCAATTTTGAAACTTGTATTAACCCTAAAAGATGGTCCTACATTTATAAACCCACGAAATCTATCTTTTCCACCCCCTGTTAAATATCTAAATTTTGGGTTAAACCCTACCTGAAGTGTTTCTGCATCCCCCACACCTTCTATTTCACTAGTACGTTGTAATAAATCTAATGAAAAAACAATACTTGTTCTTGCTCTAACTCCCATTAAATAACCATACCCGGCATTAATATAAAATCCAGATCCTCCTGTTGTTTCGCTTGTTTCAAGATCTAACTTAGAAAAAGTTGCTCCACCAGAAACTTCCCAACGATATTGTCCATAAGAAGCAATAGAAACCGCTAAAAAGAACATAAATAATACTATTTTTTTCATTATTTCATATTTAAATTTGTGCTTGTATTAAAGCGAAAGTACTAAAATTTAAAAAATGACCATAAAAAAACCTATCATACGACAGGTATTTTTATAATCTATATCATAAAATCAATCTTATTTATGCATAAAAGACTGTTTTTGTAATAAAAACTCTTCTGTTTCTACAATATCTTCATCAGGAACACAACAATCTACAGGGCACACCGCAGCACACTGTGGTTCTTCATGAAAACCCTTACATTCAGTACACTTATCAGGTACAATATAATAAATCTCATCACTTACTGGCTCTTGTGCTTCTTCAGCATTTACAGATTTACCTCCAGGTAACACTAAGTCTCCTTCTAAATCTGTACCATCAGAATATCTCCAATCATCCGCTCCTTCATAAATCGCAGTATTTGGACATTCTGGCTCACAAGCGCCACAATTTATACATTCATCTGTTATTATAATTGCCATAGCTCTTTTTTATTCTAAATTTGCAGTACAAAAATAGCTCGTAAACTAGTGATAAACAAATAAGAAATGTTATTAAATGATCGTGTAAATGCTTTTTCTGAATTAGGGAAGTTCCTTAGCCAATTTAAAACAACTGGTTATGAGAAAGTTAACTCTGTTTTATGTAATGAAGATTTTTTTGAGGAAATGTCTCAAAAAATTGATACCGCTGTACATCATAACGGATGGTTTACAAAAGAAAATATACTTTTTTCTCTAAAACAATGGGGTAATGCACTTACTAAAGAAAATCTTGATAATTGGTTATCCTCTTATTCTTTAACAAAAAATAAAGCTAAAACTATAGGTACAATAATGGCAGGAAACATACCTCTGGTAGGGTTTCATGATTTCCTTTCCGTACTAATTTCAGGAAACAAGATTTTAGTAAAGCAATCTTCTAATGATAATCAATTATTACCCTTTCTATCTACATATTTAATTGCAATTGAACCAAGATTTAAAGATCGAATATCATTTACTTTTGATAAACTAAAAAGCTTCGATGCTATTATTGCAACAGGAAGTGATAATACATCTCGATATTTTGAATATTATTTTAGTAAAGTCCCCAATGTTATACGGAAAAATCGAAATTCTGTTGCTGTTTTAACAGGAAGTGAAACAAAAGAAGAACTACAAGCTCTGGGTGAAGATATTTTTAGATACTATGGGTTAGGATGTAGAAGTGTATCCAAAATAATGATTCCGAAAAACTATAAATTCGACTTGTTTTTTGAAGCAATGTATGATTATCATGACATCATGAATAGTGCAAAATATGCCAACAACTACGATTATAATAAAGCGGTGTATTTAATGAGTAATTACAAATTATTCGAAAATGGCTTTTTAATGCTAAAGGAAGACGAAAGTTATGCTTCTCCTATTGCAACATTGTTCTATGAAAAATATGAGTCTATAGATCTATTAATAAAAAAAATAGAAAAGGATAAAGAAAAGATTCAATGTATTGTTGGTAATAGTTTTTTATCTGGATGTATCGAATTTGGCCAAACTCAAAATCCAATGCTTTCAGATTATGCAGATGGTATAGATATTATTGAATTTTTAACAAAAATTAATTGAATATTTTATCAATTTGACAACACTTTTCTATCATATTATTAGCACCTTTGTGGGGATTTCTTCTTTATCACAAAAGAAAAGAAAAGAAAAAACACCATAACTATTTAACTATAACAAACTACTAAAAAACTGGTATAATTAATTTAATTAAAGAAGTTTTTATGTGGACATAAAACAATAAAAATCAACATGAAAAAGCATAATTTTAGCGCTGGACCTTGTATTTTACCACAAGAAGTATTTAAAGAAGCATCACAAGCAGTGTTAGATTTTAACAACTCTGGTCTTTCAATTTTAGAGATATCACATCGTAGTAAAGATTTTGTTGATGTTATGGAAGAGGCACGTAGTTTAGCTTTAGAATTATTAGGGCTTGAAGGTAAGGGATATAAAGCCTTATTTCTTCAAGGTGGAGCTAGCACTCAATTTTTAATGACCGCATATAACTTATTACAAACAAAAGCAGGATATTTGAATACTGGTACTTGGAGTGATAAAGCTATAAAAGAAGCTAAGTTTTTTGGGGAGGTGGTTGAAATAGCTTCTTCAAAAGACCGTAATTTTAACTATATACCCAAAGGCTACAATATACCTAAAGACCTGGATTATTTACATTGCACAAGTAATAATACAATTTTTGGAACTCAAATAAAAAAATTTCCAATTACAGATGCTCCTTTAATCTGTGATATGAGTAGTGATATTTTTTCTAAACAATTAGATTTTTCAAAATTTAGTTTAATCTATGCTGGGGCACAAAAAAATATGGGACCTGCAGGAACAACCCTTGTGGTTATTAAAGAAGATATTCTAGGTAATATAGAAAGAAAAATTCCTTCTATGTTAGATTATCAAACTCATATAAGTAAAGCTAGCATGTATAACACCCCTCCTGTATACCCTGTATACGTCTCTATGCTTACTTTAAGATGGCTTAAAAAGCTTGGAGGTATATCTGCTATAGAAGAATTAAACGATAAAAAAGCTAATCTTCTATATTCAGAAATTGACCTAAATCCATTATTTAAAGGCTTTGCTGCCAAAGAAGATCGCTCTAATATGAATGCAACCTTTACTTTGGCAAACGAGGATCTTAAAGAAACTTTTGATGCTATGTGGACAGAAGCAGGAATTAATGGTCTTAATGGTCATAGAAGTGTTGGAGGATACAGAGCTAGTATGTATAATGCTTTGTCTATGGAAAGTGTAGCTGTGCTTGTAGATATAATGGGGGATTTAGAACGTAAAGCATAAATCACATTACATATTTTAACCATAATTATTTAAAGTTAGTTAATTTAAAATATAAAACTTAAAACTTAATAATGAAAGTATTAGCAAACGATGGGGTTTCACAAAGTGGAATTGAGGCTTTAGAAAAAAAGGGATTTGAAGTTTTAACCACTACAGTTGCCCAAGACCAATTGGTAGATTATATTAATAAAAATGAAATTTCTGTGCTACTTGTTCGTAGCGCGACCAAAGTAAGAACAGATATTATAGATAATTGTCCATCTCTTAAGATAATTGGTCGTGGTGGTGTAGGAATGGACAATATAGATGTAGCCTATGCACGTGAAAAAGGGTTACATGTAATCAATACTCCCGCCGCATCTTCTGGATCTGTAGCAGAATTAGTTTTTGCTCACCTATATGGTGGTGTCCGTTTTTTACATGATTCTAATCGTAATATGCCTCTGGATGGAGATAGTAAATTCAAAAATCTAAAAAAAGCATATGGTAGTGGTATTGAATTAAGAGGTAAAACACTTGGTGTAATTGGTATTGGTCGTATAGGACAAGCCACAGCTAAAATTGCAATAGGTGTAGGAATGAAAGTAATTGCATACGATCCTTTTATAGAAGAAATAGAAATTCCTTTAGACTTTTTTGATGGCCAATCTTTAAAATTTAAAATTAAAACTGTTTCAAAAGAAGAAGTTCTTAAAAGTTCTGATTTCTTTACATTACATGTTCCTGCACAAAAAGAATATGTTATCGGAAAATCTGAAATTGAGCAAATGAAAGAAGGAGCAGGAATTATTAATGCAGCACGAGGTGGAGTAATAGATGAAGTAGCATTAGTAGAAGCTCTAGAAAATGGAAAATTAGGGTTTGCAGGCTTGGATGTATATGAAAACGAACCTAATCCTGCTATAAAAGTATTAATGAATACAAAAATATCATTAACTCCTCATATAGGAGCTGCTACAGGAGAAGCTCAAGATCGTATTGGTCAAGAATTAGCAGAACAAATCATTAAAATACTTAATTAGTATTTTAAACATACAAATATTAATAATAAAACGTCATTTTAAAATTAAAATGACGTTTTATGTTTTTTATCCCAAAAAATTGTCTTTCGTCTTTTTTTAATAAAATAAAACAGCTACTTGTTAATAATTTTAACATTAAAAATGTAAATTTAGGTTCACTAAAAACTTTATTAACTATGTCAGGAATTTTAGACCTTTTAAATAGCCCAATGGGTAAACAAATTATCAGTGGTGTTAGTTCACAAACCGGACAATCCGCAGATAAGACAGGTGACTTATTAAGCATGGCAATGCCTGTATTAATGGGTGCAATGCAACGTAACGCTTCTACTCCTGAAGGTGCTTCTGGATTATTAGGAGCAATAACTGGTAAACATTCAGGTAGTATTTTAGATAACTTAGGCGGTTTATTTGAGGGTGGTGTTGATGAAAGTGTGACCAATGACGGAGCTGGTATTCTAGGTCATATTCTTGGTGGTAAACAACCAGCAGTAGAAAATGCTTTAAGTCAAAAGTCAGGAATCGATGCTGGTTCTGTCGCTCAAATTCTTAAAGTTGCCGCACCAATTCTTTTAGGAGTTTTAGGAAAACAAGCAAAACAAAGTAATGTAAATGACTCTAACGGGCTTTCTAGCTTATTAGGTACTATGTCTGGGGGATCTAAAGGATCTCAACAACAATCTTTGATTGAATCTTTCTTAGACGCAGATGGTGACGGAAGCATCCTTGATGATGTTGCTGGAATGTTATTAAGCAGTGGTGGAAAGAAAAAAGGAGGATTAGGAGGACTCTTAGGAGGGCTTTTTGGAAAATAAATACCTATTATAACCTTAAATTATGGTTAAAGCCGAGGGTTACCCCTTGGCTTTTTTGTATTTTAATAAAAATAAAAATAATGAGGGGTTTTATCTATACATTTTTTCTATGGATATTTGTCATTAGTTGTTCTACAATTAATAAAAAGCACACAACTATATCCAATTCTAACACAAATTCTGACACTCTTAGGATTGCTAATGATAGCCTTGAATATGAGATAATGATTATTGAACCTGGGTTTAATTCTTGGATTTTAACTCAAAGACCCAGAGGTTTTTACACAGAAACGTTTTTAGAAAACAGAAATCGTATATATGTTACAGAATATAATCAACGTGTTTTACAACCCCAACGCTTTGACCCTTTATTATACGAACAACAAATTAATTATGACCCTACAATTAGTTATGGTTATGAAGTTAACTACCTTTTATATAATTACTTTATTTACTTTGAACAACAATTTAACCAACGATTTATTGCTACCAGAGGTAGACGATATTGATTTTAATTCTTTTTAATTGTACTTTTGCGTCATGCAAAAATTTAAAGATCGTTGGGAGATAAAACGTAATTGGCAATTAATATTTCCAATACTAGGTATATTAAGTTTAATATTCTCTTCTTACCTAATTGCTAAATATATTTTGAATCTAATAAATATACAACAAACAGATGTCTCTTATTTTGGCGTCTTATCTGCTATAATTATTATTATTTCCTTTATATTTCTTTTTATTACCTTAAGATTATTTAATATTCTTGAACCGAGATGGAAGGTTAATTATAGGTGGGAACTTATTGCTATATTTATAGCTTTTGCCATAACAGGATCTACTGCAGCTCGTATTTCTGATCCAATACTTTCATTTTTAAGTTTAGATAGAAGCTCGACTAATGCATGGATTTATTGGCCTATAAGAATATTAATAGTTTTTCCTATATACCAAATTCTACTTCTTATTGTAGGTTGGATTTTTGGGCAATTTAAATTTTTCTGGAGTTTTGAAAAAAAGATGCTTAACAGAATGGGGCTCGCTCGTTTTTTTTAAAAACAACTAAGAAATATCCAGATCAATAACATCCTCTACTTTTTCTTTTTTTATTACATAAGTATACACCCACATTATAGTAAATGTTGGAATAATATCAAAACCTGGTAAAGCTTCTTCTATCAATGTAAATACTCCTGCAGCTTTCCCTATGTTACCTTTATACATCCTTGTCATTAACCATCCTGCTATGGGTGCCCATACAACATCTGTAAACTCTAAAACACCAGGAACTATATAAGATATCATTCCTATTCCATCAAAAAGTAAACTTAAGCCTAATTTTTTGTATTTATCTTTTGTCATATTTTTTTAAAATAATTAAAGTTTAATATACCAAAAGTAAAGCAAAGAGTATTCCAAAAAAATATTACCCTAAATCGGCAGTAATTAATTTTAAAAATTCTGAACGAGTCTCTATTTTTTCAAATTGTCCTCTAAATCCTGAAGTAGTTGTTACAGAATTTTGTTTTTGTACACCTCTCATCATCATACACATATGAGATGCTTCTATTACAACAGCAACTCCTTTTGGTTTTAAAGTAGTATTAATACATTCTAAAATATCATGAGTAAGTCTTTCTTGCACTTGTAATCGTCTTGCAAATACATCTACAATTCTAGGCAATTTACTTAACCCAACAATATAACCATTAGGGATATAAGCTATATGAGCTTTTCCAAAAAATGGTAACATATGATGTTCACATAAGGAGTATAATTCAATATCTTTTACGATAACCATATCATCATAACTTTCCTTAAACATAGCACTTTTAAGGATTTCTGCGGGATCTTGATGATACCCTTGTGTAAGGAATTGCATAGCTTTCGCTGCTCTTTCTGGAGTTTTAACGATACCTTCTCTATTTACATCCTCGCCAAGGTTTTTAATAATAGATTCAAAATTTTCTTTTACTTCTTCGGTTACGTTTATATTGTATTCTTCGAAATTTTTATACGGCATAGGAATTACTTCAGATTTTCTTTTTTTATTTTATCTTCAAAGATAATACTTAATTTATTAAGCTTTGGGTTTATCACAAACTCACAGTAACTTTGCTTACTATTTTGGTTATAATAATCTTGATGATAGTTTTCTGCATTATAAAATACATCTAATTCTGTTACTTCTGTTACAATAACATCTTCAAAAATATTCTTATTAGTTAGTTCATCAATAACTTGCTCTGCTATTTTTTTTTGTTCTTTGTTTGTATAAAAAATAGCACTTCGGTATTGTGTTCCCTGATCATCACCTTGACGGTTTAGAGAAGTAGGATCATGAGTAGCAAAAAATATATCCAGTAACTCCTTATAACCAATACTTTGAGGATCATATGTGATTTTAATCACTTCAGCATGCCCTGTTTGGCCTGTACCAATATCATTATATGAAGGGTTTTTCATTGTCCCTCCAGTATATCCCGAAATTACTTCATCAACCCCCTCTAAACGTTGAAAAATTGCTTCTGTACACCAAAAGCAACCTCCTGCAAGTACTGCTACTTCAAATTTATTTTCTGTCATAGTTTATAAAAAATAGTTTTTAACGAAAGTACACATAAAGCAAATGTTTTTTAACTTTTTAACTTTTCATTAGTTACACAAGTCATAATATCATTGTATTCTAAAATATCAAAAAAAACAAGATTTATACCTTTAATGATTATATTTAAAACCTAGGTTTTGGGGATTCTAAGGATATTGATTACTTTCACTGCTTCAAGTTCAAAAAGCAAATGATTAAAGCTAATAGTATTCATAAAAATTATGGAGATCTTCACGTCCTTAAAGGTGTAAATCTTCATATAACTAAAGGAGAGATTGTTTCTATTGTAGGAGCTTCTGGAGCAGGAAAAACTACATTGTTGCAAATTTTGGGGACTCTAGATCGAGTTAGTAAAGAAAAAGAAAGTCAATTATTAATTAACGAAATTAATATTAATACTCTTTCACAAAAACAACTTTCCAAGTTTAGAAATGAGCAATTAGGTTTTATTTTTCAGTTCCATCAATTATTACCAGAGTTTACAGCTCTAGAAAATGTTTGCATTCCTGCTTTTATAAAAAAAACTCCAAAATTAGAAGTAGAGAAACGAGCTAAAGAACTTTTAGACTTTCTTGGTTTATCTCACCGATATAACCATAGACCAAAAGAATTGTCTGGAGGCGAGCAACAGCGAGTGGCTGTAGCTAGAGCTTTAATTAATAATCCTAAAGTAATTTTTGCAGATGAGCCCTCTGGAAATTTAGATAGTGAAGCTGCAGAAAATCTACACAAGTTGTTTTTTAAACTAAGAGATCAATTTGGACAAACCTTTGTTATAGTAACTCATAATAAAGAGTTAGCAGATATGGCAGATAGAAAACTAGTAATGGTTGATGGCAAAATTTTAGAGTAGTTAGTTATAGTATCTTTTTTATAGGAATCATCTTTTATTTTTTTTGAAGGTATGTATGTTTATACCATTGTAAAATAAAAAAAAGACTGCCTTTTCAGACAGTCTCTTTCTTATAATTTCAAAGTTCTTAAAATAAGTGTTTTAATATATATAACGTAATGCAGTTACATCATCGTTACTAAAACGACCACTAGATCCAAATGCTGCACATGAAATCATGTAAGATGATCTATCTACACCTGTAGTAGTACCAGGAATATGGATAGCTCCAATACCTCCGTCACCTTCATTACTACCATCGCATGATCTAGCAAACCAATCTGTATGGCGTAAACCTATACAATGACCCATTTCGTGTAATATTACATGTTTAGAATATGTTGTACCGTTTCTACTTACACTTTCTCCTATTCTAGCCCATTTGTAAGGTCTTCCTCCTGAAGGGAATCCAGCTTGTCCTCCTGAACCTAAACCTCTTTCAACATATACTACGATATCTGCTGCTTGATGATTAGTACCAAAACTAAGATTCATTCTAAGCGTTAATCCTAAACTGTTATAACTGTCTACAGCTTGTCTTAAACCTTGTTGTGCAGTTTGATCTAATCCATTACCACCGCCACCAGTGTATCCTAATACTGTGATTGTACGGGCAGAAACAAGGTTTCGAGTTCTATATTGTTTGTTTCCATTTTCTGCTGCACCTAAATTTTCTTGATCAAAAAGTCCTTTTACAGGCACTTCAATACCTTTACCATTAACAAGGTACTCCTCTGTATTACCGTCTAAATTTTTGATTTTATCGATAGTAACATCGTGTGTATTTACTCCCATATCAGTTAATTTAAGGAGCTGTTCTTTTGTTGGAGTATTACTTACTTCACTTACCTCTGTAGTAACTTCTTCTTTTTGGCAAGAAGTAATACATCCAGCAACGATTGCGCTAAGCGCTAATAATTTGATAGTTTTCATATTGTTGTAGTTAAATTTGTGTAAAAATAGAAGCCCAAAGGCTAATATTATAGTTTCAATAAAAAATGCATCAAGAACTTTGAAATTGTATTAAATTTTTATGCAATTTTGAGTATAAAATAATTTTTAATAAAAAAAGTATGGCAAAGCATAAACCGGATCGAAAACTTAAAGACCCCTCTTAATCAAAATGTGGAAAGCATTTTTTGATTCAATTTTCGATATTATATTTTTTTAAATTTAACCTCATAAATACTTCTAAAGAATTTAGAGACATAAATTTTAAACTATAACATGCCGGTTTATTACTTTGCAAATTATCTAGAATAATTTTCTTTAAGTAGATTTATTAAAGATTTCCTTTTGTTTCAGAAGCGAAATCTGAATGATATTGAAGAATGTTTTCATAAGTATAAGTTTGTGTAAATTAGTTAATGCGAAATTGGGTAAAAAATAAACTGAAATCAACTTTTGAATGTCTATTATCATGATTTCAGATGTCTTAAATCATGATAATAGACATTTTTATACATTATAAAACATTGATTATAAGAGAAATAAAAAAAATTAAAAACCAATAAAAAATAGCCTTAAAAAAAACAGTCTATATATCTAAACTCAAGACTTCAGCCCCTCAGACTCTATTAAAACTAGATTGATTTGGAAGTATTAATACGTATTTTATTATACAATGAAAATATCTTTATTATTCAAAATTTCTGTATGATTTCTTGGATCAATTACATGGCATAGAATAAAAAATTATAAGAGAAGATAAGTATTCATAATATTTATAGATACTTTGGGTAAAAACAAAATTAGAACACCAGTTGGTGTCTCAATAATAAAATCGAGACTAGTTAAAAGCAACTCAAAACAATAAATAGCTGTTATTTAACATGACATAAAATAGCCTAATACACATATACTATTCTTAAACCTTTTCTTTTTTAGCATATATAGAAGGAGAAACGCCTACAATATCTTTAAAATTCTTATAAAATGAAGCTCTGGAGTTAAAACCTACTTCATTAGCAATAGCAGAAATACTAAATTTCTTATGCCTATCCATAGATAAAAGTTTTTTAAATTCTTCGATTCTATAATAGTTTATATAATTATTAAAATTTTTATGTTCTATTCTATTAATTGCTTTAGAAATTAATCTTTCTGGGAGTTTAATATCATTAGCAAAGGTTTTTAAACTTATAGATGGGTTTAAATATGCTTTTGTTTCCAACATATACTCTTCAATTACTTTTATAGTATCTTCTAACTCTGCTATAGTTCTCTTTTTCTCTTCTGGAGAAATTATATTAATAATATTAATTTGCACTAAGCTCGCTATAGTAATATAGTAAAGAGATAGCAAATATATAGAGTCAGAGACTACACTTAAGTATTTCTCTTCAGGAAATATTCGGGTTGCATTAGCAAACAAATTGAAACATATACATATTACACAAAATATGGTTAACCAATTAAGAGATTTAAATTTTGTGATTTCGTAAAAATCTGGCAATTGTTTTTTATGCTTAATATTAATTCTAATAATTAAAAAAGATAACATCATTATGTATAATGACGCAAAAACACGAGTAATAGTAAAAAAATTATTGTTTTTTAAAGTGGTATGTAAATCTGGGTTTTGAAGCACTGCAATAAAAAACACAGAGGTAAACAAAAACTCAAAAATAGCAGGGATATAATAATAGAATTTATTCTTTATCCTAATTCCAGAAGTTTCTGCTGCATAGAAGAACAAAAAGTTCATACTTAAAAAATCAAGTCGAAAAGGAACATAATAAATAGCAGGGTGCTTGATTACATTAAATCCATATAATAAAAGAAACTCTACTAATAGTGTTACAAAAAACAATCCTAGATATCTATTTACTTTTGCTTTCTTTGATCTAAAAAAAAGTAAAACAATAGAAATTACAAACGTTTGTAAGCCACTTATTAAAAATAAACTATCTATAATTTTCATTTCATAAATCTTTAACTAGCAAAAAATTCACTGACTGCTATACTATCTAGATATTATAGAAATTATTTCATTATAATCCCAAAATATAAATTTAATTTTGGATTGCCGTAAAATTATTAAACTTTTTAACAGATTGTTTTATTGTGTTTAAAATTTAAAATTATCTTTTAAAAAAACTATATTATATAATTACTGTGAAAAAACTTACAAAAACAGAGCTTAAAGAATTTTTAGACGAAAAAGCTTCTTTTTATGAACAACCAAAGTTTATTGAAACTGATCCTATACAAATTCCACATTTATTTACTCAAAAAAAAGATATTGAAATTTCTGGATTTCTTACTGCTACCATTTCATGGGGAAATAGAAAAAGTATTTTAAAAAACGCACATAAGTTAATGAGTTTGTTAGGGAACAGTCCTTACGATTTTATAATGAACCACAGCAAAACTGATATTCATAACTTAGAAGGTTTTGTACATAGAACCTTTAACAGTAGCGATCTAACCTATTTCATTACTGCTTTACACCATTTATATAATACATTTGGTGATATGGAAAGTTTTTTTGAGCAATATAAAAAAGAGAACAACTTACAGAGTGCCATACATGATTTTAAAAAAGTCTTTTTTAGTTTACCACATCCTTTAAGAACTGAAAAACACATTAGTGATCCTTACAAAAATTCTGCTGCAAAAAGAATTCATATGTTTTTACGATGGATGGTTAGAGATAATAGTGCTGGTGTAGATATGGGGATCTGGAACAGCCTCTCCCCTTCTCAATTATCATGCCCTTTAGATGTTCACTCTGGAAATGTAGCCCGTAAACTAGGATTGCTGAAACGTAAACAAAATGATGGAAAAGCATTGTTAGAATTAGACACCAAATTAAGAAAATTAGACGTTATAGACCCTGTTAAGTATGATTATGCATTATTTGGATTGGGTGTATTTGAGAAATTTTAAATTTAGAATGACTCTAAAAAGTGATGTTTATTTTACATTAAGAACATTAAGATGATGTTTCTTTAATAAATATAAAATATATACATAAGGTTGTTGAAGCATGTGGTAAGTTAAATTTGTAGAAACAAAAAACCACACAATCATGAAAAATCATCTTTTGGCTGTTGCTTGTTTAGCTACAACCGTATTTTTAGCTTCCTGTAATCTAGACGATAATACAGGAACTCCACCATCACCAAATAAGAAAATTGAATTAAAAAATCATTCCATTTCACCTGTTTTAGTAAAAAAAACATCTGAATTTTCTAATATAGAAATTTATAACTTACTTTCTTCTGAAGACACATATATCCCTAACTTTACTTATGGGTCCATGGCTGATGGTGCAGGTTTACTAAAAAATAGAAACGGATCTTATACTTTAATTAATAATATTGAAGCAGATTATTCGATTGCTAGAATAACCTTAGATGAAACTTTTAAACCAATTAAAGGAGAACATATACTTAACGCTATAGCTACAGCAAATACCGCTCAATGTTCTGGGTCTATGATTACTTTAGAAGAACATGGTTTTGGACCATTATATCTTTCTGGAGGTGAATGGGGAGGTTCCTCTAAAGGAGTTTTTGCAACAGATCCTTATAAAGACGCAGGTGCAGCTTCAGCTCCTAGGATGTTAACAGCAATGGGGCAATGGTCTACTGAAAATGCAGTTGCATTAAACAAACGTGCATATCCTGGAAAAACTATCGTATTTATTGGTGATGACAACAGTAACAACGAAGTTCCTTCTGGACAATTAGGAATGTATGTAGGTGATCACGGAGATCTAGAAGGTGGCAAATTATATGGACTAAAAGTGACTGCTCCTGATGTTACCTATGAAATGGATATGGAAGAAGGTGTATCTTATTCTATGGAATTTGTAGAATTATTAGAAAAAGATATAGACCTGTTAGATGCCGAAGCTAAAGAAAAAGGAGTTATGGGATTCTCTAGATTAGAAGATATCGATTGGAGAAGAGGATATAGCAGAAACAATAATAGAGAAGTATATTTTGCTGTAACTGGTAGAGATAAGCCTGGATTAATAGGAAAAGGAACACGTTCTGGAAGAATCTACAAAGTAGAATTAAATAGTAGCACCCCTTATGGTTCAGGTAAAATAACCTGTGTTTTAGATGGAGATAAAGTTGGAGGTAAAGCAGAAGCTTTTCATAGTCCAGATAATATTTTGGTAACCGAAAACTATGCATACATTCAAGAAGATCCTAACGGAATTCAAGATTTCAAACCAGCTGCAGATCACTACTCAAGGCTTTATCAATATAATCTAAATACAGGAGAATTAAAAGTAGTACTAGAATGCGATCAGGTTAAAGCAGCCGCTGCTGGATATGGTAATGAAAATGGAATCTGGGAGATAACTGGTATGATAGATATATCTGATGTAATTGATGTTGACAAGACCTTCCTTATGATTACTCAAAATCATGGATGGGAAAGAACAGATGGTGTTCCTTTTACAGATCCTACAGCAAATCCTGATGTTGCTAATAGTAGAAAAGAAGGAAGTATGCTATACATAATCAAAGGTTTAGAAAGATAGAAATATATGGTTTCAATCTCATACAAGTATACTAAAGAGGCTTATTTTATGATAAGCCTCTTTATCTTATTCTTATCTATTGTTTTTAGTTCTTGCTCAAAAGAAGTAAAAGAAGAAAAAACTTCTTTTAACGTCTTAATGAAAGAACAATTCACTAAAGATATTTCTATGGCTATTGATTTTATAGACAGTGCCAAAACTAAAAACAGTGACCTAAAAAAGACCTTTTTAGAATCCCGAAAATATTTTAAAAAGATCGAACCAATTTTGGCTTCTTTGGATATAGAAAATTATGGGTTTTTAAATCAACCAAATATCTTAAAAATTGAAGAAGAGGATTATACTGATATTAAAATAAAAAAACCTAGTGGATATCAAGTTCTGGAAGAAGAAATATTTACAGAAAACATAGACTCTTTAGTAGTAGAGAAACATTTAAACTTAGTGTCTAATAGATTAAAAATTATTAAAAAAAATATAAGATTTAGTCATTTAAAAACATATCATTTTTTATGGTTATTAAGAAAATCTATTATTCAAGTTGCCCTTACTGGAACTACTGGTTTTGATTCCCCTGTACTCGAAAACTCTTTAGAAGAATCTAAAATAGTGTACCAAAGTCTGAAAACATATATAAATATTTTTAAAGATGATTTTAAAGACAAAGAACTTTTTAATACTTGGAATGACGAGATAAATAAATCTATTAAAAATTTGTCGTCCGATTTTAATAAATTTAATAGGTATGATTTTATTAAAAACAATACACATGTACAATTAAAGATTTGGAATAAAACTGTTGCAGATTGGAATGTTAGTTTCCCTTTTGAGTTAGCTATAAAAAACGATGCTACATCGCTTTTTTCTGAAAACACATTTAATCATGTATATTTTGCAGAAAAAAACTTAGGAAAAGCAACCGATGAAAAAATTGCTTTAGGTAAAAAACTATTTTATGACACAAATTTATCGGCAGAAAAAAAACTAAGCTGTGCAACGTGCCATCATCAAGATAAAGCATTTACAGATGGATTAAAAATCGGTACAGGAGTAACCAGAAATACTCCAACCCTATTGTATGCAGGTTTACAACAAGCCTTTTTTTATGATAAAAAAGCTGGTAGTCTAGAAGGTCAGATTATAGCTGTAATAGAAAACGAAAATGAATTTCATACCGATCTAAAAACTCTAAGAAAAGTAGTTGTTCAAGATAGTACCTATACCAAAAAATTTCAAACCGTATTTAAAAATAATAAAATAAGTGATTCTCAAATTAGAAATGCAATTGCCAGTTATATAAGAGATTTAGCACCATTTAATTCTAAGTTTGATCGAAATATAAATAATTTAGAAAACACGCTTACTCAAAGTGAAATAAATGGCTTTAATCTATTTAGCGGAAAAGCTAAATGTGCTACTTGCCATTTTGCCCCTATTTTTAATGGCACAGTACCCCCTAACTATAGAGAAACAGAAATCGAATGGATTGGAGTACCCGAAGAAAAAGATACCATAAATGCTATTATTAGTAAAGACTTAGGTAGATATTATGTGTATAAAACTCCGGAAAGGAAACATTTTTTTAAAACGTCTACTGTTCGAAACATCTCCAAAACTGACCCTTATATGCATAATGGAGTTTACACTACACTAGAAGAAGTTATGGATTTTTATAATCGAGGTGGTGGCACTGGTATAGGTATCGAAAGTGATTATCAAACATTACCTCCAGATCCATTAAATTTAACTATTAACGAAATAAAAGATATAATTGCTTTTATGAAAAGTTTAGAGGATAAAATACTAGAAGAGTATTAGCTTAGTATTTTAGAATATAGTTGAAGAGAATAGAAAATTCTTTGCTTCTTATTCTCTTCAACTATAAACACCTACCCGAATTACATATAATTATCAGATGTTTAACAATAACATCTAATCGTACTCAATCAATGAGTTTTGTAAAGATTTATGTTCAGAGTCACACTATTTTTAACTTTGAAATTGTGCGTGTATAGATTAAATTTATTTTTTAAGTATTCAAAGCAAAAAATCTAAGCATAACTGTAGTTACAGTTATATTTTTTTAGCGAAGAATAGATGAAAAATAAATAATTCATTAGTGCTATTTCAAAGTTAAAATGGTATCAACTATGAATTAATCTATTTGAGCTGAAAAATATACTTCATCATAGTGATTTGATGTCGAAAGTATTACCAAATAATCACCAGAATCTTCCAAAGATTCAGATTCATATTCAAAAAAACCTGTATTGGTTATCGTTTGATCAAATACTGGAATATCGTATCGGTATCTAAAATACACTCCAAAATTTCCGATAAATGACCTCCTATATGCCTGAATTCTTACAGTTGATGAATTTAGATATTCTTTATTCCATTCAAGATTCCAATACAAATTACCAAATACAAATTCTTCTCCATCTTCAGGGTAAGAGATGAATTCATCATTTGACCCATAGAGAGATTGTATGTCTGAGATATCATCAAAAGATAAAAATCTTTGAGAACCAGTATATCTAGGATACATAATATCAGCTATACTAGAGGTGTGATCTAAACCTAAAGCATGTCCGATTTCATGGACAGCTACTGTTACAAGATCAATAGGTTCTCCACTCGAATTATTTATCTCATTACTCCATGTTTTATCATCATTAAAATGGATATAATTTCCAGAATACCCTGCATGTGCTAATGTAGTATTATTACTGAATCCATCATCGTTGTTTGGACCTGTATGAACGCCTGGATAAAATCCAATTTCTATATCCTTATATTTACTATTTAAAACTCTTGTAAATCGAACAGGAATAACAGTTTCCCATAAAGAAAATGCTTCTTCTATTGCCGATAACTCTAAATCACCATTAATATCCGATGTTCCATTTGTATAGTAATAATAAATATAATTCCTGTTCCAGTTTTTTCTGTATGCCCCCTTTGTTACATTTATACCATTTGGTACATCTGGAAAATCGTCAAACCAAAAACCACCTTCTCCATCAGTTCCGTCCTCCCCGTTTATTCCATCAATTCCGTTAATACTGTCTTTACCATCTTCACATCCTATAAAGGATATTAAAGCAATAGAAACCATAAAAATTCGTAAAATAACTTTGTGTAAAATAATCATCTTTTTCTAAATTTAATTTGTTATTGTTTTACCATAAAAGTATTTTGCTCTTGTAACAAATGGATTAATTAATAAATGTTATTAGGCAAACCTAACTTTAAGTTTTAGTTAGAATAGTTACTTAAATGTTGCTATTTAGAATCATTCCGTATTGTTTAAAACGGAACTTGTATTACTGTTATAACATTAACAACTAACATAAAAACGGGCTGTCTATCCTCTTTATAAACTCATAGGATAAAGGAAGATTTTTTTGAATATTCTCTTATTAGTAAAACAAGAAAGATATCGATAGTAACATTTTTCTAAAACCTAATTTCATTTTTAAATATGTATGTACAAAAATAAAATCATGAAATTACGGTTATCCAATAAAATTGATATATAAAGCTAATAATTTCGTAATATCTGGCTTATTTTTGTTAATTTTATTAAGAATTGTATTTTGAGTATCAATTCATCAATCAGAATGATTTCAACTACCATACCCATAAATGAAAATTTTAGGCTTGAGGCCCTAAAATCATTAGATATTCTGGATACTGAATCTGAGAAAGAATTTGATGAAATTACAGCTTTAGCAAATTTTATATGCGATACTGAAATCGCATTAATATCTCTAGTAGATATAGATAGACAATGGTTTAAGTCAAAAAATGGCATCCATATTTGTGAAACTCCGCGCAATAACTCCTTATGTTCCTATGCTGTTTTACAACCAAATCAACCATTAATAATTAAAGATACTCGTGAAGATGATCGTTTTAATACAAGTCCTATATTTCTAGAAGAAAAACCTATTATTTTTTATGCAGGAATACCACTTGTCGATAAAAATGGTTTTGCATTAGGTACCTTATGCGTAATGGACAACAAACCCAGAGAACTTTCAGAAAAACAACTGGAATCTCTTAATGCTTTGGCTAAACAAGTTGTCATCCTTTTTGAATTAAACAAAAAAAATAATGACCTCGAAAAAATACAACAGAAGTTAAAAAAAAGAAATGAATCTCTTAGAGAGTTTGCAAGAGTAATTTCTCATGATCTTAAAATGCCTTTGGCTAATATAATTACTTCGACAGATTTATTAAAACTTATATTGAAAG
Source organism: Aquimarina muelleri DSM 19832 (assembly GCF_000430665.1). Lineage (GTDB taxonomy): Bacteria > Bacteroidota > Bacteroidia > Flavobacteriales > Flavobacteriaceae > Aquimarina > Aquimarina muelleri. The sequence continues at coordinate 228,603 of NZ_AUML01000002.1, forward strand.
ATAAATTAGATAAAGAAAGTTTAGAGTATTTTGAATATATCAAAACTTCTTCTTTTTCTATGAGTAACTATATAAATGATGTTCTGGATCATTATGAAAGTGAAAGCCTTATTAATAATAGTCCAGAAGAGTTTTATCTAAATCATCTATTAAAAGAAATTGTTGATTTACTTAGTATCAAACCTAATTTCAACATCCATTTCCCTGAAGGTAACCCAATGATAAAATCTAATAAACTTGCATTAAAACAGGTTTTTTTCAACCTTATTGGTAACAGTATAAAATATAATGATAAAGAACAAATAATCATATCTATCGAAGCCAGTCAAGATAAAAAATTCTATTTTTTTAGAGTAACAGATAATGGGATGGGTATTCCTGAAGATAAATTAACTACAATTTTTGATCTTTTTACAACAGCAAATGTTACTGATCGAAGTGGAAATAAAGGTAATGGTATTGGTTTATCTACAGTAAAAAAGCTTATTCAAAACCTTGGCGGATCTATAAAAGTGATTTCTGAAGAAAAGATACGGACCACTTTCGAGTTTTCTATAAAAAAAGTATATTAGATAGTGTTTGGCTTAATTGTAGCTATACAAGCTTCTGCACATTTTTCTCCATCAATTGCAGCAGAAATTATACCACCAGCATACCCTGCTCCTTCCCCGCAAGGGTATAACCCTTTAATTTGTACATGCTCTAATGTTTTCCAATCTCTTGGAATACGAACAGGTGATGATGTTCTGGATTCTGGAGCATGAACCACAGCTTCATTAGTAAGGTATCCTTTCATACTTTTATTAAAAGCTTTAAAACCACTTTGCAAGGTATGATGGATAAATTCTGGAAAAACAGTAGTCATATCTACAGAAGTAAGACCTGGTTTATAAGATGTTACAGGAAGGTCTATAGATTTTTTTCCTGCTACCATATCTACTAATCTTTGCGCAGGTACACGTTGCGTTTCTCCTCCTATCTGCCAAGCTCGTTGCTCTATACTTTTCTGAAAATACATTCCTGATAAAGGTCCAAATTTAGAAAACGGGGCAAAATCTTCCATTCGCAACTCTACTACAATACCACTATTAGCTGTAGGTTGATCCCTTTTTGATGGAGACCACCCATTAGTCACCACTTCTCCTGGGCTTGTTGCACACGGCGCAATTACCCCTCCTGGACACATACAAAAAGAATACATGCCTCTTCCTCCCACTTGTTTTACTATACTATAAGGTGATGGTGGTAGATATTCTCCTCTAACTTCACATTTATATTGGATTTGATCTATCAGTTGTTGTGGATGTTCTACCCGCACTCCTAGTGCAAAAGGTTTTGCTTCTATTTCTATCTTTTTTTGATATAAAAGTTCAAATATATCTCTGGCTGAGTGACCTGTAGCCAGAATAACCTTATTAGTCGCAATAGTATCTCCATTTAAAAGGGTAACACCGTTTATTTCAGAATTTTTAATTTCAAAATCCGTAACTCTGGTATTAAAATAAATCTTACCTCCTCTTTCTAGTATTTTTTCACGTATTGCAGCTATAATTCCTGGTAACTTATTAGTTCCTATATGAGGATGTGCTTCTACCAAAATTTGATCTGTTGCTCCAAATCCTACTAAAAGCTCTAAAATTCTATATACATCTCCTCTTTTCTTAGATCTCGTATATAATTTACCATCACTATAAGTTCCTGCACCACCTTCACCAAAGCAATAATTAGAATCCTCATTTACAATATGATCTCTATTAATTGCTTTAAGATCCCTGCGACGAGATTTTACATCTTTTCCTCTTTCCAATAATATAGGTTTACACCCCAACTCAATACATCGCAAAGCTGCAAACAACCCAGCTGGACCTGCCCCGACTATAACAATCTCAGGAGCAGAAGAAACATCTGGGTACTCTGGCAAAACAATTGTTTCTTTTATAAAATCTTCTTCTATATAAATTCTGACTTTTAAGTTTACTTTAATTAGACGTTGTCGTGCATCTATAGAACGTTTAAGGATTTGTATGTGCCTTATTTGATTTAGTGGTATCTCATTTTTATGAGCTAAATAATCTTTTAACCTATCTAAATCTGCCGCTATCTCTGGAGAAACTTGTATGGTAAACTCGTGCTGCAATCTTATTATTGTTTCTAATTTTTGACGAAGATACAATATTCTTTACTTCAAAATAGTAGGTTTAAACAAATCGAATGTTTTTAATTTTAACCTTTTTTTTAAGGTTATAGTTCCTATCTTTGATTTTAAAAATAACCTTAAATTTACAATTATGAAAAAACTTTTTTTAACAGCAATTGCGATAATCGGGTTTTCAATTTCATCAAACGCACAAGATATCAAATTTGGTTTTAAAGGTGGTTTAAACTTTGCTACATTAAACGGGGATAATTTGAGAGGTAATCCAGATGGTAGAACAGGATATCATATTGGGGCTGTTGCCCAAGTTAGTCTTGCTGAAACTATAGCACTTCAACCAGAACTATTATATTCTGCCCAAGGAGTTAAAGATGTTGATATTGATTATATAAACATTCCTGTTTTGTTAAAACTTAAATTCGCTAAGATTTTTAGTGTGGAAGCAGGACCTCAATTCGGTTTTGTTGTTAATGAAGATTTGGACAATGCTTTTTCAGGTTTTGTTTCTAATGTAGAAACAAAAAACTTTGATCTAAGTGGAGCAGTAGGTGCTGGAGTAGAATTCGGACCTTTTTTCGGTCAATTGAGGTATAACTTTGGTTTTACTGATGTTATTGATATTGAAAACTTAGATACAAAAAACTCTAATTTTCAGGTTTCTGTAGGATATTACATATTCTAATTTATAGATAACACTAAAAAATAACAAAAGGCGGAAGTAAAACTTCCGCCTTTTGTTATCTGAGATGGTATTAATCTACTTTAAAGAATATTATTTTTTAGCTCTTCTATCATAGTTTCTGGAATTACTTCTTGGCGTTGACCTTCTTTGATTCTTACTTTTTGGTACTGCAGTTTCTTTCTTAAAACTAGTCGTTGGTTCAAAACCCTCTAAAGTTTCATTTGGCAATTTTTCTCCTAATAGCTTTTCTATTCCTTTTATATAAGCTACTTCTTCTTGACAAACTAAAGAAATTGCTTGACCACTAGCTCCTGCTCTACCTGTACGACCAATTCTATGCACATAATCTTCTGAAATATTAGGTAACTCAAAGTTTATTACGTGAGGTAACAAAGGAATATCTAATCCTCTGGCTGCAATATCTGTAGCCACTAAAACTCGTACTGTACCTTTTTTAAATCCATCTAGTGCTTTTATTCTTGCTCCTTGACTTTTATTACCATGTATTGCTGCCGCAGTAATACCCTTTTCAGTCATTTTTTTACTTAGCCTATTAGCTCCATGCTTTGTTCTAGTAAAAACCAATACCTGTTTCCAGTTTCCATCAGAAATAAGTTTTATAATGAGTTCTGACTTTCGTTTTTGATCTACTAAATATATTTTTTGTTCTACCTTTTCTGCAGTAGTATTTTCTGGAGCAGCTTCTACCCATACAGGGTTATGCAAAATACCACTAGCCAACTGTTTTATTTCTTTAGAAAAAGTAGCTGAAAACAATAAGTTTTGTCGCTTAGTAGGTAATAAATTAAGAATTTTATTAATATCTCTCTGAAACCCCATATCTAACATTCGATCTGCTTCATCTAGAACTAATATCTCTACAGAAGCTAAAGAAAGTGCTTTTTGGTTATGTAAATCCAATAACCGCCCTGGTGTAGCAACTAATATATCGACACCGTTTCTTAATCCCCTAATCTGTGGATTAGCATTTACCCCACCAAATATAACCATAGACCTTAGGTCTAAAAATTCACTGTACTCTCTTACATTTTCTAAAATCTGAGCAGCTAATTCTCTTGTAGGTGTTAATATTAAAGACCTTACTGGTCTTTTTCTTAATTTTTGACCTTCAGATAATATTTGTAACAATGGTAATGTAAACCCTGCTGTTTTTCCTGTTCCTGTTTGCGCCGACGCTAGTACATCTTTTCTTTCTAAAATAGGAGGAATAGCTTTTTCTTGAATGGGTGAAGGAATTGTATATCCCTTTTTTTCGATGGCGTTTAATAGCGCATCAGATAATCCTAATGTGTTAAATGACATATAAATTGTTTAAGAAATAACAATCTATGGGAAATGCCATTTCTGAATATAACTGCAAATGTACGCCTTATTTTTAGGATAAACCTTAAAATGATTATAAGAGTATTATTTCCTCATAAATCGCTTATAAATACTATTTTAAAAAAGGTTATATCCATTTCAAAAATTTTTACTTTATAAAAAATATCTTTTCAAAATCTTTATTATCAAATCTTATAGTATATTTGACAAATGTTACTAAGGAATGCAGTTTAAACACCCAGAATTTCTTTACGCTCTTCTTGCTCTAATAATTCCAATTCTAGTTCATTTATTTCAATTAAGGCGTTTTCAAAAAGTTGATTTTACTAATGTTCAGTTTCTTAAAGCAGTTACTCTACAAACTCGTAAAAGTTCGCAAATCAAAAAATGGCTTACGCTATTAACTCGTATTCTTGCTCTTGCTGCAATTATTATAGCATTTGCGCAACCCTTTTTTGCTAATAAAGAAACTGTAGGCAAAGAAAGTAAAACCGCTATATATTTAGATAATTCGTTTAGTATGCAAGCTAAAGGAGCAAAAGGAGCTCTTTTGAAACGTGCCGTACAAGAAATACTTAGTGGTATCCCCGAAGAAGAAAAATTCTCACTATTTACTAATACTGAAACTTTTGTAGATGTATCTAAAAAAGATATCCAAAACGATTTACTTCAATTAGAATATTCTTCGAATCAACTTTCATACAGTGCGGCTTATCTTAAAGCTAAACAATTAACAGGCAACTCTCCTGAAACTATTAAACATTTGATTATGGTTTCGGATTTTCAACAAAAACAACCTACTTTTTCTCTTCCAAACAGAGATAATACCAAAGTACATCTGGTACAAATGCTGCCCGTTACTAAGCAAAATATTGCTATTGATAGTGTATATCTAGAACGTAATCCAAGTAATGATTTAGTTCTTAATGTACTACTTAGCAATATGGAAACCAATACAGAGAACACTTCTATAGCTCTATATAACGATGATATTTTACTTGGCAAAACATCTGTTTCGATTCCTAAAAACGGAACCTCTAAAACCGAGTTTCGTTTAAACGAAAATACTAAAATTAATGGCCGAGTTAGTCTGGAAGATCCTGCAATAGTTTTCGATAACTCTAGGTATTTTACCATGAATACCCCACAAAAAATAAAAGTTATTGCTGTTAATGGCACAAAAGATAATTTTATTAAAAAGATATTTACCTCAGACGAGTTTGATTTAATAAGCACCTCTGTAGAAAACCTAAATTATAACGATATCAATAACTCAAACCTATTGATAATAAATGAGGTAAAACAAATTCCTATATCCTTAATTAATGCTCTAGGTCCTTTTATTAATCAAGGAGGAAGTGTATGTTTCATACCATCAATGGATGGAGATTTAGCCTCGTATCAACAGTTTATTAGTAAGTATTCTGACCTTGAACTAACCAAAAAAACTATACAAGAAAAAAAGATAACTACTATTCACTTTTCAAATCCATTATATCAAGGTGTATTCGATAAAAAAATCACCAATTTTCAGTATCCAAAAGTAAATAGCTACTATCAAAGTAATGCTTCAAATGTAATTTTATCTTTTGAGGATAATAGCCCTTTTTTATATAAAACAAATAACATTTATGTGTTCACCGCAGCTGTAAACAATGAGAATTCTAATTTTAAAAACTCTCCTTTGATTGTTCCTACACTTTATAATATGGGAAAACAAAGTATGCAACTTACCAATATATCTTATACTATTGGACAAATAAACTCTTATGATGTTCCTATATCTTTGGGGCAAGACCGTATACTATCTCTAGTCTCTGATCAGGAAAATATAATCCCTTTACAACAAAGTTTTTCTACCAAAGTTCGTATTACTACAGACGAGGTACCTACCAAAGCAGGAATTTATAGTATCCAAGATAAAAATAATACAATACAGAATGTAAGTTATAATTATAATAGCGCAGAGAGTAATTTGCAATATTATAACTTAAATACTACAGATAATTATCAAGTAAGCAAATCTATATCCGAACTTTTAGATCAAATAAAAGAAGAGAAAAGTGTTAATGAACTTTGGAAATGGTTTGTTATTTTTGCCTTTATATTCTTATTAATCGAAATTTTACTATTAAAATACCTAAAATGAACTTCTTATTAAAGGCTGCTACTGTAATTGATCCAAAGTCTCCTTTTCATAATCAAACAGTAGATATTTTGATTAAAAATGGAACTATCACAGATATAGATACAACCATTAAGGTCTCTAAGGATACTGAGGAAGTAAAGTTACATAATTTACATATCTCTCAAGGCTGGTTTGATAGTAGTGTTTGCTTTGGCGAACCAGGATACGAAGAACGCGAAACCATACTTCATGGACTACAAGTAGCTGCAAAAAGTGGGTTTACAGCCATTGCATTACACCCAAACACATTTCCTATAGCAGATAATAGTGCCTCTATAGGTTTCTTAAAATCTAAAGCTTATAACAATGCTATATCTCTATATCCTATAGGAGCGTTAACCATGCAATCTACAGGGATTGATCTTGCAGAATTATATGATATGCAACAGGCAGGTGCTATCGCATTTGGGGATTATAAAAAAGCAATAAAGAATCCAAATTTATTAAAAATAGCATTATTATACGCTCAAAACTTTAATGGATTAGTGCTATCCTATCCTCAAGAAAATGATATTGCAGGAAAAGGAATAGTTAATGAAGAAGAGCAAAGCACTCTATTAGGTTTAAAAGGAATTCCTGCTCTAGCAGAAGAATTACAGATCTCGCGAGATTTGTTTTTACTTGAGTATACAGGAGGAGCCTTACATATTCCTACCATTTCGACAGCAAAATCTGTAGATTTAATTCGCGAAGCAAAGAAAAAAGGTTTGCAAGTTAGTTGTTCTACTACCGTTCATAATATTACACTTACTGATAAAGAATTGACAACCTTTGATACTTGCTACAAAGTACAACCTCCACTAAGAACACAAAAAGATATCGATGCGCTACTAAAAGGTATTGCAGATGGAACAATTGATATGATCACCAGCGACCACAGACCAATGGATATCGAAAATAAAAAAGTAGAATTTGACAATGCTAAATATGGTACGATAGGTTTAGAAAGCTCCTTTGGAACTCTTAACGAACTTTTAGGCATTGATAAAACAGTAGAAATACTTACCAAAGGTAAGTCCGTTTTTAAAATAAAAGAACAAACTATCGATAAAGGAAATATAGCAGACTTATCCCTATTTAATCCAGAAGGAAGTACAACTTTTACAGAAAAAGACATTTTATCTACCTCAAAGAATAGTGCACTTATAGGAAAACCTATAAAAGGAACCTCCTACGGCATTATTGCAAATAATAAAATTGTACTAAAATAATTGTCTTACATTACAATGATTTTTATTTATTAAAGTAATTACAAAACAAATACTGTATCAATTATGCAATCAGACTACGCTAAACAAGGAAAAACAGCTGCCATAGTTGCTTATATAACTATTATAGGAACGATCATAGCGTATTTTATGAATAATGACAGTAAAAATAAATTCGCTAGTTTTCATATTAGACAAGCATTAGGATGTTGGATTAGTTTTTATCTATTAATTGCTTTTGCAAATATTTTTGATTCCACTATGATTCTCATTGCCTTTTACATATTCAATATCGTATTAATCGTTTTCGGGCTTATTTTAGCCATTAGAGAAGAACAAAAAACAGTACCAATCCTTGGTCCATACTTTCAAGATTGGTTTCATTCTATTAAATGATACAGTTTAAATTTTAAATTTAAGAGCCTCTAGATTATTTTAACGATAGACTTATTTATGTTTCATAAGCTTTTCAAATTTCTATCCAAATTTTTCTTATTCTGCTTACTAACTTTAACAACTCAAATTGGTGGGATCATATACCTAATCATTCAACTTATCATTAAAAACGATACACAAAAGTACCTTTTTAAAAAAGTAGTGTTATTTATCATGATCTATTCCTTTGCTACATTTCTCCTTATTCCATATTTAGCTCCTATGTTTGGAAGAGAAAAAATACAAGATACTACACAAATACAAGCACATAGTTTTCTTACAAAACTTTTTAATAGAAATTATGTGAATCCAAAATTGCATATCACTTTAAAAGAAATAGCCAACTCTCTTAAATCCTATAACCCTGAGATAAAACTAGTATATCTCGATGCTAATTTTCCATTTATAGATGGGTTTCCTTTAGCCCCGCATTTAAGCCATAAGGATGGTAAAAAAATTGATGTTTCTTTTGTGTATCAAGATAAAAATCAAATAGTAACCAATCAAAAATTATCTAATAGCGGATATGGTGTATTTGAACAACCTTTAGATCAAAAATATAATCAAAGCTTAATTTGTAAAGAAAAAGGATACTGGCAATATAATTTTACTCGCTATTTTACCTTTGGAAAAATAAACAAACATCTCTTTTTTTCTGAAAAAGCTACAAAAAAATTACTTTTAGCAATTATAAATCAAAAACAAGTACATAAAATTTTTATAGAACCTCATCTTAAAAACAGACTACATTTACAGAGTTCAAAAATACGATTTCACGGATGCCAGGCTGTTAGACATGATGATCACATACATTTTCAAATAAATTAAAACTATGCAAACCAAAACCTTATCCTTACATCATATTATTAAAGAACCAACTATAAAAAAAGAAAAAACTCCTGCTTTATTTTTATTTCATGGATATGGTAGTGATGAGAATGATCTTTTTTCTTTCGCAGCAGAGTTACCCGAAGAGTTATTTATTATCTCGGTAAGAGCTCCTTATCCTTTGCAACCTCAGGGTAATGCATGGTATGCCATATATTTTGATGCAGCACAAGGAAAATTTAGCGATGATGAACAAGCAATAGAATCCAGAGATAAAATTGCTGATTTTATAGATGAAGCTGTAAAAACCTATAATCTTGATCCAAACAATGTTTCGATTTTAGGGTTTAGCCAAGGTACTATCCTTAGCTATGCAGTAGCATTATCTTATCCTCAAAAAATTAAGAATGTAATTGCTTTAAGTGGATATCTAAATGAAGATATTTTAGCAGAAAATTACACGTCTAACGACTTTTCAAATCTTAATATATATTGTTCTCATGGTAGTGTAGATCAAGTAATCCCTGTATCTTGGGCTCGTAAAGCCCCTACTCTATTAGCTAAAATAGGTATCCAAACTTCTTTAAACGAATTTGCTGTTGGTCATGGTGTGGCTCCACAAAATTTTTATCAGTTTAAAGATTGGTTAGGTTCTAAAATTTAACCCACATCGTGGATTAAAAAATCGTATTATAAAAGCTTATGAAAACAGAAAATTATTTTTTAAAAGAAATCGAATCCTCTGATATTAAAAACATTCATAAGGGATTATCCAACCCAGATATAACAAAGTATTATGCTGTGCATTTTCCTACTATTGAAGATACCAAAGAGCAAATGGATTGGTATCGTGATTTAAAAAAAAATGGAACAGGAATTTGGTGGGGGATTTATGACAAGAATGATAATCAATTTTGTGGAGCTGGAGGATTTAATAATTTAGAAAAAAATCATAAAAAAGCAGAAATTGGATTATGGTTACTAAAAGAATATTGGGGAAAAGGTATCCTAAAAGAAATAATGCCTAAACTATTTGAAGAAGGCTTTAATAAACTCGACTTAAATAGAATTGAAGGGTTTGTTGCAAGTGATAATTTAAAATGTAAAAATGGTTTAGAGAAAATTAATTTTACTTACGAAGGGACAATGAGGGAATGTGAGATTAAAAATGGAGAAAAAATAGATGTGGATTTTTATTCGATTTTAAAAAGGGAATGGATGCAAAAATAAGGTTCTGATTCGCAATGACATTACTATTTTTTTAACTACTTTAAAAAATTATAGTTACCAAAAACCCATCCTCTCATCTATTTCTTTAAAGAAAGTTGACTTGTCAAAGTATTATTTGACGGCTTTTTCAAATCAATTTCTGGTATCGAATTAAGCTAATAGTATATTTATGTAAACCCTCAGGTTTTTAACTCTTTTACCCCATATCAATAAGGGGGTACCCCCTTATTGATATGGGGTCGAGCCCACTCAGAGGTGGTTCGAGCTGATAATGTATCGCTTCGAAGGGTCATTAGGATGCCCTTTAGCCCATAAGTTGACCCTTCGAAGCGATAATTTTTGGGCTAAAGGGCTTTGCAAGAAGGGTAAAAGTGATATGTTTTGGGGTCTTGCCCCATACAAAGGTGGTTCGAACTACCTCAGCCACCCTTCGAAGGGTGTCAATGATCCTTACAAGGACTTAGGCAACAACTACACCCCTTGCCTGTATAGGAAAAAGTATAGTACAGAATAGTAATACCTTTTATAATTTTGAATTTATCGGAATAAAATGCTCTTTTTAATGTAAACTCAAATTATAACTGGTACAAATAACTTTTAATTTACAAATAGAAAAAGTATACAGAAATAAAAGTTTTTATCTTTAGGACACTTAAAACAAACATAGTAACATGTCAATAAAAAAGAAATATAAAGGGGTAATTTTTGATTTAGATGGTACTCTTTTAAATACTCTTGGGGTATATACTCATATTATAAATATGCTTATGAAAAAAAACAATTTCCCTACGCATACTATAGAAAATTATCGTGAGTTTATTGGAAACGGAACTAAAAACCTTATAACTCGATCAATTCCTGAAAAATATAGAGAAGAAAAACTAATAGACAAATTATTAAATGAATTTCGTTTACTTTATGAAAATATGTATACACAACATACCGAAGTATATATAGGTGTTTTAGATATTTTAGACGAATTACAATCCTCTGAAATAAAATTAGCTTTGTTATCTAATAAATTTCATGATCTAACATGTAAATGTGCTAATCATTTCTTTCCAAATATTAAATTTGATGCTATTATTGGTCAATCAGACCTGTATAAAAAACCAGATCCAAAAGGAGCTTTAGACATTTCACATTCGCTTAAAATCCCTTTAGATCAATTGGTATTAGTAGGCGATACAGAAGTAGATATACGAACCGCCAAAAATGCTGGTATTGATAGTATCGCGGTTACTTGGGGGTTTAGAAAAGAAGAAGACTTAATTACACTATCCCCAGATTGTATCATTAAAAACTCTAATGATTTAAAAAAATATTTTTCAAATCATACAGAAATAATACGATTTACAGATGAGAATTGCGTATAAATAATTGCAAAGGTTTTTCGCTAGATTGATGAATCAAATTAAAGAATAGCCATAGCTATTGTTTCATTTTATGAAGAAAATATAGTAGAAAAAGAATGCGATTATATGCGAGATTTTTATTCGTAAATCGTATAAGTTCTCCAATAAATTAAAAATCATACTATTTAACTTTAAAATTGTGTGTATAGAAATTGAATTTATTTTTTAAGTATTGAAGTCTTCGGGAGATCATCCATAATCATAAAAATCTGGATAAAATCACTACAATTATAAGTCCATAACCTCGGAGCAAGCTCACGAGGTATGTTTCCAAAAATATATTTTGTATTAGAAGCAAGCCTTCTTTAGAATTAAGCTCGCAATGTGGATTAAATATCTGGTATCATTTTGGTATCAAAACCATCAATGCTTTTTGTGTTTTTTTCTTTCCAATATGTTTCTAATCGATCCTTTCCTTGTTTTTCTGCCCATGAATTTAGAGTTGTTCTTTCCTCCTTAAAATCCATAAAAGGTACTGCATATCCACAAGATGTTTGTACTAAATCTACTTCCATTTCTATAATTTGTCTGGATCCCATTATTTCTGGAAATAGACCTATATGTTCGTGATACTCTTTATCCCGATCATGATAAATAGTAGCTTTGCCATATAATCTTAATATAAGTGGTTTTCCTTCAAAAGCACAAAACATAATCGTCATCCTATCATTTTTTACCAGGTGTGCTGCGGTTTCGTTTCCGCTTCCTGTTAAATTTAACCATATAATTTTATTAGGATTTAGTACCCTAAATGTATCCATTCCTTTAGGTGAAATATTTACTCTACCTTCTGTTGCTGCAGTACCCACAAAAAATAATTGCTGTCTCTCTATAAATTCAATTAATTCAAGACTTATTTCGCTAAACTGTTTTCCCATATATGATTAAAGTTATAATAGAGGATAAACTATCTTTATTTAAAAAAGGATATCCAATTTTTGAATACTTCTTATTTATAGAAAATTACTATTTTTAATTCTATATTATAAGACTATAAAAATACTAATATTTTATCTCAACCAAACTTTTACAAACATGTTTGAGACAAATAGAGTTTCAAAAAAATATAATTACACTTATATTTAGAGTATAAAATACAGAATATAATAAAGTAACGACCTAAAATCAATTTTGATCTGTAGCCATATTTCAAGACAAAATATTATGAAAAATAGAACACACATAATTTTGCTAATCACTCTTTTTGTTATTTTTTCTTGTAAGAAAGATCATAAAAACGAGTATGATGAAAATAAAATTTCTAAAACTTGGAATAATTTTCTGAACGTATTAGACCCGAATAAAAAGAAGGATTTTAAAGAATTATCAGACAAAAAAATACGTTGCTATTTATGTTTAGAAAATACAATAACAGAACAAAATGAGATAGCATTTTTGAGAGATAATGACTCTTTATGGTATGATAAAATCTATGATGATTTGATTTATATTCCAATCGATAATTTTGTAGAAAATGATTTTGATTTAATATTTAATTCTGTATTTGTAAAAACTCTCAAAGAAAAAAAAACCATATTTAATGAACGAATTATAGACGGAATTGAATATTATGAGGTTTTAGTAACTACAACTGAACCGACTTTAAATCACGAAGGAGGGCAGCATAGTTTTCAATTTAAAAAAATTAATGGAAAATGGAAGTTTAATGAAATAGAAACAATTCCATAAAATACAGAATTCTAAATATTTATTATTGAATAATTAGTTTTTCATTCAAAATTACCCCCTCACTATTCCATACAGAAAGAATGTATATTCCTGCTTGAATCTCTTTAAAAAGGTACTTCTTAGCATTACTTTCTAGGTTCGTTTCTAACACCTTATCTCCTTTTAATGAATACAAATAAAGTTTAAATCGTTTTTCTTGGTCTGTTTTAATAAAAATCGATCCGTTACGACTCATTGGGTTTTCAAATTTGATTCCCTTCTTATCTATAAACTTACCTTTGGTTTTAGTGATTACATCACATTCTATAAATTGATTTTGACCATAAAAAGTGGTGTTAGCCAAAAAACCTATATTGTTATCAATTATCGAATTATTATAAATATCTACAACCTTAAAATCATAAGGTCCTAAATTTTGATCATCTCTCCAAGGGATTACAAAAAAATCATTGCTATTATACTTTGCTCTGAACACCTCTTTAAAATCATTATTTTGATACCTAAAATACAGTTTTTTAACAGTTGATTTGGTGTTTACAACCATTACTCTCTTTTCTGACGCAAAGGAGCTTTTAGAATAATAATACCCTATATTTCCTTGTTCAGGACAAGTTGTAATTTGCCATGTGACTTCCACATTCCCTGAGAGGGTATCTCCTAATTTGGCAAAAGCTTTTTTGTGAATATCTAATCCATGAGTACCAGATTTATCCATTACCTTAACAACAACACTGCCTTTGCTCGAACTTACTTTTAAACAAGTATTACACAGTCTTTCAGCTTGATAATCTGTTGCTCTTAGTGCAGCATATAATGTATCCCCAACCATCGGGGAGTATCCACATGATGTAATAGCGTTTGTAACTTGATGATACTTTGCCACTCCTGACCAAACTCTATTGTCACATTGTTGAGCAATCGTAGGTAGGCTAAATAAAAAAAACAATAAAAGATACTGAGGATTAAACATATAAATTACAATTAATATGAAGTTATATAGGAGTTTTGTATATAAAAGAATATTTCGTAAAATTGAATAACTCCTGTCTTATACATATAGTATAATGCGATGTGCTTATTTCTTTTTTTAAAGAAACTTTATCATTATTACCTTGATTTTAATCTAAATATGTTTTTTCTATTTGCTAATCAAAAAGCTTATACTATTGTACCAACGGTACTTTGAAATTGGGCTTATTATAATAGAACATCTATGTTTTTAATTTCTGCGGAATTCCAATCTAAAGAGATTTCTAATAACTTATCTGTTTCTTTCCAATTAAAAGAAACAAGCTCCTTACCTACTGTTACTGATTTTGGAGCAACATCTATATTGTGTATAATTAAATTGATTTTTCTATCTGTTACAACATAATCCATACCTTGTGTTGCTGTTAAAGAGATAGACAGTTTTTCATTAGTAGTATTACTTTTAAAGTTTAAGATTTCGTACTTTCCTTTTTCATAAGCATTTGGTGTTTTACCATCATCCTCATATAACTTACCAAAACTTGATTTTACATCTTGATCTTGATAATAGTGTAAGATGACTTCTTTGGTCGAATATTGTTCTGTATTTTGTATTGGAGCTACCATTGGTATAAATGATCCTGCTTTTACAAATACGGGGATATGGTCTTCTGCTGTGGTTATTGTAGTATATGCTCCTCCCTTAAATTTCTTTTCTGTAAAAAAATCATACCAATTAGCTCCTTTGGGAAAAGGGATATCTACAGATGCTACTTTGGGATTTACAATAGGTGATACTAAGAAATTATCTCCCCACATATAGACAAAACTCATTTCATCAAACTCCTTGGTGTTAGAATTCTCAAAAAACAAAGGGCGCATTAGTGGTATACCTGTCTGGTTATTATCAAAAGCAATAGTATAGTTGTATGGTAGCATACTATATCTAAGTTGGATACTCTTTTTTGCTAAAGCTTTTGTTTTTGCATCCTGAAAAACAGGTTCTGGGGCGATATGCTCTTGTGCATGAGGTCTAAATATTGGTTGAAAAACGCCATATTGTAACCAACGGGTATATAGTTCTGCATCCAAAGTCTCTCCTCCTGCAAATCCTCCTAAATCAGAATGCATATATCCTAACCCCTGCATACCCATTTGCAACGCTATTTCGGTTTGGGATTGTAGTCCTCCCCAACTTCTGCTTACATCGCCAGACCATGGTATAATCCCATAGCGTTGCGACCCCGAATATCCTGCTCGCATAAGTATAAATGGTCTTTGATCTGCAAAATGTTTTTGATATCCTTTATGAATCAATCCTGCCCAATCATGCCCGTATATATTATGTACCTCGTCTGCACTACCTGTAGCATGTAATAGATCTGAAGGATGCACTTCTGGTTCTCCTAAATCTCCCCACCAACCAGCGACACCGTACTCCTTAATATAATTTTGATATATATCCCAAAACCAATCTTTACCTTTTGGATTATAAATATCTATGATACCAGTGTTTCCAAAATAAAAATCATACGTATATGGATTGCCCAGAGAATCTTTACCTAAAATTCCTTTTTCTGCGGCTTCTTCCCATTTCTTTGAAGTTGTTAATACAAATGGTTCGGTTATTAAAATAGTTTTTATTCCTTGATTTTTAAAATCACTAATCATTTTCTTTGGATCAGGAAAAGAATCCTTTAAGAATTCCAGATTTCCCATCTCTCCTTTAATATCTTTTCCGAACCAATAAATATCCAGAATTACAGCATCTAGTGGTATACTATCTTTTTTAAACTTTGCTACTACTTGTTTCGTTTCTTTTTGAGAATGATACCCAAATCTACTAGCAAAATTACCAAATGCCCATCTGGGTGGTAATGGTTGTTTTCCTGTAAGGTTGGTATATTGATGTATTAAATCTTTCCAATTCTCGCCTGCTATTATCTGGTATGTTTTTCGACCACTTATTGTTTCATAGGCAAGGGTATTATCTCTTTTACTATCTATATCTAAAAAACCAATTGGAGCATTATCAAAATGAACTGCATATAGTTTAGAGGACAATACCAACGGCATTGTGTAGTTCATTAATTCGGCATGTGTTTCATATCCATAATGGGCTTTATTATATAATTGCAACCTCTTTCCTCTACGATTCATACCCACCACTCTTGCTCCTGCTCCATAAATGACTTCATCTTTATCCAGATTAAAATCTAAAATCTCTGTAGAATCTGTTTTTACATACCCATCTTTTTCTGAGATTAGATTTCTTCCTTTATATATATATGAAATCTGAAAAGGATTTTTATGAATACGAACTTCAATTCCGTTAGTTTGCATTGTTAACACACTGTCATTTTCAAGTACCTTAATTTCATTTTTAATTGGAATCAAGGTTACTGCATGGGATTCTGGGTCAAATACTTCTCCTTTAGGAATAAAAGATGTTTCTATTATTTTATCAGAATATGGTGTTATCCTATATTTTCCGTCTGTTTTAAAAACTTCGATATGGGTTCCCTTATTTTTATATCCCTGATATGGGCCTTCATATTTTTTTTGGCAGGAAGCGGTAGTAATAACAGCTGTTAATAACAGAGAATAAAGTAATTTGATGTACATCCTAATATAAATTTTAGTTTTCCATAAAATGAAAGAAATCAAATATAGGAGAATACAAATAAGAACAAGGGTATTGGTATACCTTAGGAATTAGAATTATTAAATTTTCAGTGATTTTCTAATTATGTAATAAGAATCTTAAAAAACTACTACAACGATTTCGTTACGACCATTTGACTTCCATTTCCTAAAAAAGTAGAGTATCCTTAACCTTATACTAATCATTTGTTTAAAAATTACAAACAATAAAAAGGTATTAAGCTTGTAATTTTGAATTGTCATTAACCAATCAAAATTTAAACGCATTACACATGAAACGTCATCACCAAATTATTGCAACAATAAGGCATAACATCCTTTTCAGCATATTATGTGCAGGGGTTACAGTATATGCTCAAGAGTCTATTATAAAAGAACAAAATGCAAGGGAATCAAAATTTGATATTCCTACAGATAATTATTTTAATACTAAAACTTATCCAAAAGGAACTGGTAAGTCCTATATTAACTTTGGAGATATATTGATATCCAGAGCAGTTTTGCCTGCTGCTAGCTTCTCTCAAGGCCCTACCTCAGGACAATTTATAAATCAAGGATTAATCAATCAACAGCCAGTTCCTTTTTTTAACAAACAACCAATACAAGGTTTTTCTTCTGTAATCAATAACTATGATAGAACCTTTACGGTACTATCGGACAATGGTTTTGGTTCTATCGAAAACTCTTCAGATTACCATCTTCGTTTGTATACAATTCGCCCAAATTTTAAAAGCATTATTGGTTGGGGAGATGGTTCTATAGAGGTTTTAAATTTTATAGAGTTAAGAGATCCCAATAAATTAATTCCTTTTGCTATAACGAATCATTTTAGTGATTCCAGAATTCTTACTGGTGCTGATTTTGATATAGAGTCTATACAAAGAACCCCTAATGGGGATTATTGGATTGGAGATGAATTTGGTCCTTTTTTATTACATTTTAATAAAGATGGAATATTGATAGACCCTCCTTTTTCTTTACCAGATTTTGATAATCCAGGAAAAGAACTTCGTGCGCCACAAAATCCATATAGCGAAGAGTATAGTGCATTGCGGGTTATGAATGCTATGCGATCTCATGCACAATTGTATGATAGTAAACCCCCTGTGATGTCTCCTTGGTTTGTGATGCTAGACGACAAAAATAGCTCTACCGTTGTAGATAATCGAAAAAATCCTACTTCAGGACTTAAAACAGCTTCTAGTGAATTATTTAATGTTTCTTCTTTAAATCGTGCTGGTCATCAGGTAGTTGTATACACAGTTAATGATTTAGATAACATGAACTTACTTCTGGATCTTGGGGTACAAGGAATTATTTCTGATCGCCCTGATATATTATTAGAGGCTCTGCAAAATTTTGATAAAAATAAAGATGGAAAACCTGATTTTATAGATGATGATGGTTTAATTGATGTTACTTTATTTGATGCACAAGGACACAGAGGTGCCAGAAATTTAAGACCAGAAAATACCTTGCCAGCAATGGAGGCTGCATTAGACTTTTTAATGCCAACTTTAGAAACCGATTGTGGTATCACATTAGACGGTATTCCTGTTTTAGATCATGACCCACATATCGAAGCTGCAAAAACCCGAAAAGTAGATGGTACTCCTTATGGGCTAAAAGATGAAGTTTTAGTAAAAAACCTTTCTTTACATCAAATTCAAAATACATTTATTGCTGATAAAATCTTGAATGGAAGACCAGATCAAACTAATGATCTGTCTTTATCTCCTGTTGCAGTATCCTTTGCAAATCAAAATGGTTTTATAAATCCTTATATCATGCCATCGTTACAACAGCTTTTTGATTTTGTAGATTTTTATGTAGATTATTATAAAAATGGTACTGGTGTATCTCACCCAAAAGCAACAAAACGTTGGAAAAATGCGTCTAAAGTTCGTTTTAATATAGAAACCAAAATTAACCCAAGAACAGATACCGATGATAGAGGAGATGTTTTTGCAGAAAGAACTGTAGATGCCAAAACTTTTACAAAAGCTATCGCCGATATTATTGTAGCAAATAAGCTTACTGATCGTGCAGATATACAAAGTTTTGATTTTAGCACTTTATTAATTGCACATAAAGAATATCCAGAAATTAGAACCGTATGCTTATTTGGTGATTTCCCTAAAATTGGGGACTCTGGAGATGGTACAAATTTACAAGATCAAAATGGGAATAATACGCCTTGGTTAGGAGGGTTATACTGGCCATACCGAGATACAAAATTAGATACTCCTTTTAGAGTAAAAAGTAGTGGTGGTTTTGAGGGAATGGCAATATCTACCAACAAAAAAACAGTATTACCATTATTAGAAAAACCTTTAGAAGGTTCCGATAACAATAACTTATTGATACATGAATTTGATTTAGGCAGTAAATCCTATACTGGTAAAAAATATGAATATCCACTTCATGAAAAAGCTACTGCTATAGGAGATTTTATACTATTTAACTCTGAAAGAGGGTTAATTATAGAACGGGATGGATCACAAGGAGATCTAAATGGATTTAAAGCCATATACGAAGTAGAATTATCTAAAAACGAGAAATTAGTAAAGAAAAAACTAAATACCGACCTTTTAAAAATTAAAGATATTCGTGGAATTTCTGAGCCTGGATTAGATGGAGATATTGGTATCGGAAAAGATTTTGCTTTTCCTTTTGTTACTATAGAAAGTGTAGTGGTATTTAATCCCTTTTTAATAGGGGTAATAAATGATAATAACTATCCTTTTAGTATTGGTCGCCATGTTGGTAAAGGCTTACCTGATGATAACGAGTTCATACTTTTATGGTTAGATGAACCATTAGGAAGACCTTGGAGAAAAGAAAAAGAAAAAAACAATACTAAGGATGTAGTAGATAACGATATCAAAGTATATCCAAATACATTTAATGAGCAGATTACTTTTTCTAGAGATACTGCAAAAGATAATATAGTATCTATTCATATTTATGATCTACAAGGTAATCTTGTGTACAAATTAGCAGATCACATACAAACACAAAACGGTTTTTCTTTTACTTGGAACGGTGCCTTAAAAAACGGAAATAAAGTTGCAGATGGAATCTACATAGCGGTTATTGAAATAGATGGAGAATTTATCAAGAAAAAAATATTAAAAAAGTAAAAGTATTGTATTACTAACTTTAATATATTACACTCTAAACAAAATAAAACAGGCTATTAAATAGCCTGTTTTTTTGTTATAAATTATTCAAATAATTGTAAAAGCTAATCTTTTGGGTATAGGAATGATTTTTCTACTTCAAAATCCACTACTCCTCCTTCTTTTACTTCATAAATAATAAAAAGTTCGCCCCAATAAACACCATCTGTAAAATCTGCAATGATCCATTTATGGTTTAACAATCTAACCTTATTAATACTCATATTACCTTCCATACCTACAAAAGGAATAATAGGATTGTCCTTACCAGCTTTATTTTGGCTTATAATCTGATCGCTAATTGTTAATGCTAATTTTTTTGCATCATATCCCATTTCCTCAAAATAACTAATCGCATCTTCATTACTATCTAAGGAAAAATAAGTAAGATCCATATTAGTATTGGTTAGCGAATCTATTATGGTTTCTTTTGCGGTTATTTTTTCTTTTAGATTATCAATTTTTAAATCATAAGATTCCTTTGCTTTTTTAGCATTCATAAACTGAAAAAGAATGAATAAGGACGCAAAAATGAACAGATATAAAAAGATCTTATTTTTCATATTTAAATAGTAATTTTTAAGTTATCGTAAGCTATAAATACATTTTTTGGTAATGTTTTTTCTACTTCTTCATGAAATCCAAGCATATGGCTAATGTGAGTTAAATATGCTTTTTCAGGTTGTATTTCTTCTATAAATTGAAGGGCTTCTTCCAGATTAAAATGTGAGTGGTGAGGTTCTACCCTTAAGGCATTAACTACTAAAACCTTAACTCCAATTAACTTTAGCTTTTCTTGCTCTTCAACCGTTTTAACATCGGTTAAATACGCAAAATCTTTAAACCGAAACCCAAAAACTTGTAACCTATTATGTAACGTGTTTATAGGAACTACATTTATATTTCCCAATAAAAAAGGCTGATTAGTCAACTCATTTTCTATGACACTTGGTGCTCCCGGGTACTTGTTTTCTGAAGAAAAAATATAATCAAATCTAATTCTAAGCGCCTGTAAAACCCTTTTGTGTGCATAAACGGGTATGTCTCCTTGTCTAAAAAAAAACGGACGAATATCATCTAATCCCATAGTATGATCTGCATGCTCATGGGTAAAAACAATCCCATCTATTTTAGATACTTTATTAGAAAGCATTTGCTCTCTAAAATCTGGACCACAATCTATAACATATTGATAATCCTCCCAAGAAACAAGAACAGAAACACGTAATCTTTTATCTCTGGGATCATCACTTAAACAAACAGGGTGAGTGCTTCCTATTACGGGAATCCCTTGTGATGTGCCTGTACCGAGAAATATTATTTCCATAAACTTATATACGCAGAACAAATGTAGTTATATTTTTTTGGTCAAAAATCACATCATATCTATAAATAATAGTTAACATATAACTGTATATATAAATTTTCATTCAAACTTTTTTTATACTTACGGTATTAGTACCTTTACAGTAAACAAAAAAAGCCCTTTTTACTATGCCTATTAAGATAATGGGAGATAAAGAATTTGAATCTGTCCCTTCACTAAAGAGTAAAGCTTTACGAATTAATCTAAACCAAAATATTTATGGCACTTTTGCAGAAATTGGAGCTGGTCAAGAAACTGTCAGGAACTTTTTTAGAGCAGGTGGTGCTTCTGGTACCATAGCAAAAGCTATGAGTGCTTATGATAAAGATTTTAGTGATGCTATTTACGGAATAGAAAATGATAAACGTTATGTTACTGAAGCAAGATTAAAAAAAATGCTAAAGCATGAGGTTAATCTCATAGAAGAAAGAATTACTAGAGAAAAACACCCTAATAAAATATTTTTTAGTTATGCTAATACCGTAGCTACGATTGATTTTGCCAAAAAATATAAAGGCCATGGCTGGGTAGGTATTCGCTACCAAACTACTCCGAACGAAGACTACAATGAAATTGTATTGCACATTCGTTTTCATGAAAATGACGCTAGGTTACAACAAATGACCTTGGGTATTTTAGGAGTTAACCTAATTTATGGAGCTTACTACAAATATGATAACCCTAAAAAACTATTACGATATCTTTATGATCATTTAGACAAAGATCAAATAGAAATCGATACTATTAACTTTTCGGGACCTCGATTTACTAAAGTAGACAATCGTTTAATGAGTCTACAATTAGTAAAAAATGGTATGACCGAAGCTGTTATGTTTGGGCCTGACGGAAATAATATATTACCAGCAGCAATATTATATAAGAAAAATATTTTAGCTCTTCGTGGAAGTTTTAGACCTGTTACTAAGGTTAATATGGATATCTATAAAACATCACTCAATATGTTTTTGAGTGAGAATAAAGTTAAAAAAGATAAAACCGTAGTGATTTTTGAGATAACCCTCTCTAATCTTAGAGCTGAAGGTGAAATTGATGAAGAAGATTTTATGGCTAGAGCAAGATTACTATGCTCTCTGGGGCAAACGGTTATGATTTCTAACTTTAAAGAATATTATCGTGTTGTTGAGTATTTTTCAAATTATACTAAAGAGCGCATGGCACTATCAATGGGAATAAATAATTTGGTAGATATTTTTGATGAAAAATACTATAGACATCTTAGCGGAGGTATCTTAGAAGCCTTTGGTAAGTTATTCTTTAAAGATCTTAAAGTATACCTATATCCTTTAAAAGATCATGAGACTGGTGAGGTAACGGATAGTGATACCCTCAAAGTTCATCCTAGAATGAAAGAGCTTTATAAGTTTTTTAAATACAATGGTAAATTACAGGATATTACAGACTATGATCCTGCTATAATGGATATTTTTTCAAGAGAAGTTCTTCAAAAAATTCAGGAAGGAGAACCTGGATGGGAAGAACAACTTCCAGAACTTATTCCTGAGATGATTAAAGCAAATAACTTTTTTGGATACAAAACAATAGAAACTGTTAAAAAATAAACGAATTAATTTTATATAGTAACCTAAAAAGCAGTATAATTAGTAATTATACTGCTTTTTAGGTTACTATACTCTACAATATTTGTGCTGCGTGATCTTTAGTTTTAACTTTGGTGATTACTTCAGAAATTATTCCTTTTTCATCTATAACAAATGTAGTACGGTGAATCCCATCATATTCTTTTCCCATAAATTTTTTAGGGCCCCATACACCAAAAGCTTCTATCACTTTTTTATCTTCGTCTGCCAATAATGGATAAGGCAACTCATACTTGTTTTTAAAATTTTGTTGCCTTTTTTCGCTATCCGCACTTACTCCCAAAATCTCAAATCCTTTATTTTGAAAAGTATGGTAATTATCTTTAAGATTACAAGCTTCTGCAGTACATCCCGGAGTACTTGCTTTAGGATAGAAAAAAACCACTAATTTTTTACCTTCATAATCTTTTAACGTAATTGTATTACCATCTTGATCGAATGCCGAAAAATCAGGAGCCTTATCCCCTACTTTTAATGTTGTCATTGTATATTTAGTTATTTATGATTTACAGATTCAGAAATATACAAACAAACAATTACTTTTTCCTATTTTCATACAGAAACGTAGTTGTAGGGAATAAAAACTTTATTTTTTCAAAATTATTTATGAGCCCTGATACAGAACATCAAGAAATTCTATAGATTAATGAAAAGAGTTTTAGACGCTAAATTTATGAATAACCTCGTTACTAATTATTTACTATTTTAGCTTAAAATAAGTATAAAAAATGACCAAACAGGAAAAAATAGATTTTACTATTAAAACACTTCAGGAATTATATCCAAAAATTCCAATCCCGTTAGATCATAAAGACCCATATACATTGTTAATAGCAGTTTTGATGAGTGCTCAAAGCACAGATGTTAGAGTTAATAAGATTACACCTCTTTTATTTGATCGTGCAGACAACCCATATGCAATGATAAAATTATCAGTTGAAGAAATTAGAGAAATTATAAAACCTGTAGGTTTAAGCCCTATGAAGGCAAAAGGTATTTATGGTTTATCACATATACTTATAGATAAACATAATGGGGAGGTTCCTCAAAGTTTTGAAGCTCTTGAAGAATTACCTGCCGTAGGACATAAAACAGCAGGTGTAGTTATGTCACAAGCCTTTGGTATTCCTGCTTTTCCTGTAGATACTCATATTCATAGATTAATGTATCGATGGGGATTTAGTAATGGTAAAAATGTAATACAAACCGAAAAAGATGCAAAAAGATTATTTCCAAAAAACTTGTGGAATGATCTTCATCTTCAAATTATATGGTATGGTAGAGAATATTCACCCGCAAGAGGCTGGAATCTTGAAAAAGATATAATTACCAAAACTATAGGAAGAAAAACAATTATTAATGAGTACATGAAAAAGCAAAAGCCTGTTATCTAACAGGCTTTTGCTTTTTTGTAAGTTTATTTAATTTAGAATCGTTTCAAATTTAAAATTTTGACATTCCAAAACTTTTAACGATTTTGAATAACTAAGAAGAAAATCTATTGTTCTTCTGCTTGGTACCAAATGTTTTTCTTCTTTTTCAGAATACTTAAAGTAAAATTTTGCCATACTATTGGATCTTAAATTATAAAGGTTATTAATAATATAAGAACGGCAATATTTATACTTTATTACTTTAATAGGTTATTAATTTGTTAAAACTATGTTATTCTTTTCTATTACTTTTCTTAAGTTAATAAGTGCATAACGCATTCTACCAAGAGCCGTATTGATACTAACTCCCGTTTTATCAGATATTTCTTTAAAACTCATATCTTTATACATACGCATAATTAAAACTTCTTTTTGATCCTCTGGTAATTCTTGAATTAGATTACGTAAATCTTCTTCTACCTGATCTTTAATTATTCTTTTTTCAGCATTTAAATCTCCATCACTAATCACTGAAAAAATACTAAATTCACCATTGTCTTCAAACTTTGGCATTCTGTTTCCTTTTCTAAAATGATCGATTACGAGATTATGAGCAATACGCATTACCCAAGGAAGAAATTTTCCCTCTTCATTATATTTTCCATTTTTTAATGTACGGATTACTTTAATAAAAGTATCTTGAAAAATATCCTCAGAGACATCTCTATCAAAAACTTTAGAATAAATAAAACTGTAAATACGTTGCTTATGACGTTCAATAAGAACAGAAAGAGCACATTCTTCTCCTTTGATGTAATTGTTGACCAGAACTGCGTCTGATAGGGTGTAATTCTTCATACCTTGACTTTATTATAGTACCAACAAGCGTGGGGCTCGTGCTATGTTAAATTTAAAAAGTAAAGGTGTTGAATAGGCAGTTCTATTTAGTTTTTTGTTTTATTAACAGGGGCTAATATAATAACTATCCTTGAATTTCAAACAATTTCTTTTTATTTTTTTTAACTAAACTTTCAATCTATATAGCCTACAATACTTATTTTGTAATCCTTATATTTGCATCCTTACCGCATATTCACTATGATTCAAGACATTACAACTGCAGATCCTAAACAAAATATAATTATCAAAGGTGCTAAATTACACAACCTTAAAGATTTAGATGTTGTAATACCTAGAAATAAATTAGTAGTAATTACAGGATTGTCTGGGTCTGGTAAATCAAGTTTAGCTTTTGATACTTTATATGCAGAAGGACAAAGAAGATATGTAGAAAGTCTTTCTTCTTATGCAAGACAATTTTTAGGTCGTCTTAACAAACCAAAAGTAGATTATATTAAAGGTATTGCTCCTGCTATTGCAATAGAGCAGAAAGTAAACTCAACTAATCCTAGATCAACCGTTGGTACAACAACCGAAATTTATGATTATCTAAAACTACTGTTTGCCCGAATAGGAAAGACCTTCTCTCCTATTTCTGGAAACCTGGTAAAAAAAGATAGAGTAACCGATGTTGTAGAATATGTGAAGTCTTTTAAAGAAGGGGAAAAATTATTATTGCTCGCCCCTATTACAATTGAAAGTGGTCGTACTCTCGAAGGAAAACTAAACGTATTGCAGCAACAAGGGTTTTCTCGTATAAAAACTAATGGTATAGTATCCAGAATAGAAGAAGCAACTGTAAATGATAAAGATGAATTATATCTGGTAATAGACCGTATAATCAAAAGAGAAGAAGAAGATTTTTACAATCGATTAGCAGATGCTGTGGATTCCGCTTTTTTTGAAGGAAAAGGAACTTGTTTTGTCGAAACTTTAAGCAATAAAAACTTAAGACAATTTAGCAATAAATTTGAGTTAGATGGAATATCTTTTCTTGAGCCTAACATTCACCTATTCAGTTTCAATAATCCATATGGTGCTTGCCCAGAATGCGAAGGATACGGAGATGTTATTGGAGTTGATGAAGATCTCGTTGTTCCAAATACTGCTTTAAGCGTGTATGAAGGAGCTATTTTCCCATGGAAAGGAGACAGTATGAGTTGGTATAAAGATCAACTAGTAAATAATGCTTATAAATTTAACTTCCCAATACATAAACCATATTTTGAATTATCTGATTCTGACAAAGAACTACTATGGAAAGGAAATGAGTATTTTGAAGGAATTACAGGTTTCTTTGATGAATTAGAAGCTAAAGCCTACAAAATTCAGAATCGTGTAATGCTTTCTCGCTATCGCGGAAAAACAAAATGCAATGCTTGTAAAGGAAAACGTTTACGTCAGGAATCTAATTATATAAAAATAGGAGAAGCTACCTTGACTGATTTAGTAGAGAAACCTTTAAACGAATTAGCAGATTTTTTTAGCAACCTTACTTTAGACAAATACGATGCAAAAATTGCTAAACGACTTCTTAAAGAAATAAATAGCAGACTAGAGTTTTTACAAAATGTAGGACTAGAATATTTAACTTTAAACCGCAAATCTAACACTTTATCTGGAGGAGAATCACAACGCATTAATTTAGCCACCTCATTGGGTAGTAGCTTAGTAGGCTCTATGTATATTTTGGATGAACCTAGTATAGGACTACATCCAAAAGATACCGAAAAGCTAATTAAAGTACTCTTATCGTTACGGGATTTAGGTAATACCGTAATAGTTGTAGAGCATGATGAAGATATTATGATAGCTGCCGATGAAATCATTGATATAGGCCCTGAAGCTGGTACTTTTGGAGGCCACGTTGTAGCTACTGGTACTTTTAAAGAAATTTTAAAAGCAGATTCTCTAACTGCAAAATACCTTAATGGTACTCTTGAAATTGAAGTCCCTAAAACTCGAAGGGAATCAAAATATTATTTAGAAATAATAGGAGCCAGAGAAAACAATTTAAAAAACATTAATATAAACGTTCCTCTTGGTGTTTTTACCGCAATAACTGGTGTATCTGGTAGCGGAAAAAGTACATTAGTAAAAAAAATTATTTACCCTGCCATCTTAAAAGAATTAGGAGGCTATGGTGAAAAAGCAGGACAATACACAGAATTAAAAGGGAATTATAGCAATATCAAACATGTTGAATTTGTTGATCAAAACCCTATTGGTAGATCTTCTAGATCCAATCCCGTAACCTACATAAAAGCATACGATGATATTCGTAGTTTGTTTGCTGCTCAAAAACTATCTAATATTCGTAACTATCAGGCAAAACATTTTTCTTTTAATGTAGATGGTGGTAGATGTGAAACCTGTAAAGGCGAAGGTGAGGTAACTATCGAAATGCAATTTATGGCAGATGTGCATCTAGAATGTGAAACCTGTGGAGGAAAACGCTTTAAAAAAGATGTTTTGGAAGTTACTTTTCATGATAAAAATATTCATGATATATTATCTATGACCATAGATACAGCTATTGATTTCTTTTTAGAACACAATCAAACCAAAATACAAAGAAAACTACAACCTTTACAAGATGTGGGCCTTGGATATGTACAATTAGGACAAAGCTCTTCTACCCTATCTGGAGGAGAAGCACAACGTATTAAACTTGCATCTTTTTTAGTTAAAGGAAATACAAAAGACAAAGCTCTATTTATTTTTGATGAACCTACTACCGGACTACATTTTCATGATATCAAAAAATTACTCAAATCCTTTAACGAATTAATCAGTAAAGGACACTCTATATTAGTAATAGAACATAATCTAGATTTGGTAAAGTGTGCAGACCATGTAATTGACCTTGGACTCGAAGGTGGTAAAAACGGAGGAAATATTATAGCTCAAGGTACTCCCGAGGAAATCATAAAGATTAAAAACTCATACACTGGGCAGTACTTAAAAGAAAAGTTATAACCCCCTCTCCTTTACAAATAGCCTATTCTATTTTAAAATAAAGCTTTAAAACATTTAACTTTACTCTAACATTTGATTCTGTAATATACCTCTTGTCTTTTCGGCTAAGTGTTTATAATTATAAAAAAAAATGTCACTTACAAAAGATTTAAAAGCCAGTGCTGAGGCATCTGCAAAAAAACACCCAGAAAACATTCTTCAAATAATGAATAACAGAATTCAAGATTTAAAGGATAAAAAACTCGTTTCTAAAGCATTAAAAACAGGAGATACCATCCCTGAAATTACACTTCCTAACGCTGTTAACAAAAAAGTATCTATACAAGAATTACTATTAGACAAAAAAGTAATAGTGTCTTTTTATCGCGGTGGATGGTGCCCATATTGTAATTTAGAATTAAACGCACTGCAGCAAGCATTACCAGAATTCGAAAAGTTAGGAGCAACATTAATTGCCATAAGCCCAGAAACTCCAGATAACTCCTTAACTACCTCAGATAAAAACAACCTAAGCTTTGAAGTTCTTTCGGATCTTGATAATACAGTTGCAAAAAAATTTAACCTTGTTTTTACCTTACCAAAAGATCTTATCGAAGTCTATAAAGGTTTTAATATTGATTTAGAAAAAAGTAACGGTAATACAAACCAAGAACTTCCTATATCAGCTACTTATGTAATTGATAAGGACGGAACGATACTATATGATTTTATTAAAGAAGATTACAAAGAGAGAGCTGATCCTAACGAGATAATTAAACACCTGAAAAACATATAGTTATTTTTATTTTTTCATTTCTTAATAATTTTTGGCACGCCATTTGAAACACCATTTATCAAATAGTGAAAACCGAAAAACTAATACGTAGGTAAAACCCAAAACATATAAGTAATGAAAAAAATGATACTTTTTATTGCAGTATTGTTACTAGCAGGAGTAACCGCAAAAGCAACCGACCAAAAAAAATCGGATTACCAAAACAAGGTTATAAAAAGACACACACACACACAACCTATTGCTTTTGTAGAAAAAGGAATACAGTTTTTTGTGTATTTGGACGGGAGTATTGACTATACTATATCAGAAAAAAGACATCGATCTCGCAATAACTGGAATAGTAATACTCCTGGAGTGTCTAGAGATAGAACTAGATATAATCGCTTTGTTCAATATGATTATA
The DNA here is from genome assembly GCF_000430665.1 of Aquimarina muelleri DSM 19832. Taxonomy (GTDB): domain Bacteria; phylum Bacteroidota; class Bacteroidia; order Flavobacteriales; family Flavobacteriaceae; genus Aquimarina; species Aquimarina muelleri. The sequence continues at coordinate 258,007 of NZ_AUML01000002.1, forward strand.
ATGGTAGATTAAAAAAAGTTGGCCCTAATTACATTACCTATGATAGATACAATAGAGTACGTAAAATTGGCTCTATATCTATAAAACATAATAGAAATGGAATGGTATACCAAATAGGCGCTTTACATGTTTTTTATAATAGATACGGAAAAATAAGATACACCAAAGGTAATGTTCACTATACAGATTGTGGATATTGTGGAGCTCACAGATGCATTATTGTTCAGACCCCTTACTGTAATCAGAATTGGAAACAAAAATATGACGATGACGATGATGACGATGATGATGACGATTATAGAGACAGAAAAAGAAAAAAAAGATCAGATGATGATTAAAACATTAAAGATTGGTTAGTTGTTTAAATCCCGTTACCAACATATATTGAGGTAACGGGATTTTCTATTCTCACTAAACATTATTAACTATTATTCAAAACAGCATAATTTTTCTATAAAAATAAACGTAGTAATAGTAAACATAACAAGGATAAAAAAAAAGACGTCCTATTTTATGAGGCTACTGAAAAAGTCACGAACTTAAATAAAAGCGGTAAGTATTTTAGATACTTGCCGTTTTTTGTATTTTGTATTCATGATAGTTCAACAGGAATCTCTTCGATTAAGCGAGTACAGTTCTTTATATGATTTAATTGTTCCTCACACCAACTTGTTAAGGCGTATAAATGATTTAATAGATTTTAATTTCATCTATGAAGAACTTCAATCAAAATATTCTCAAACTCAAGGCAGAAAAGCAGAAAGTCCCATAAGACTATTCAAATATCTTCTGCTAAAAGTAATTTATACCATTTCAGATGTAGATGTAGTGGAGCGTTCACGCTATG